>JBBKWP010000408.1:0-6807 GCA_037968995.1 Candidatus Xenobia bacterium | reverse complement strand
CCCACGCCCAGCTTGTCTTTGAGGCACTGGCCAAGATCGCGGCCTAGACCCCCAGTGGCATTGTGAACGCCGAGCACATTCACTCCTTTCTCATTTGCGACCGCTTGCATATCTTGTCGGGCAAGTTCGAAATCCGTCATGATCCCGTTCACCCATACCAAGGTATCCGAGCCTTCCTTACCGTTATCGGGCTTCATCGGTACGAGATCATCCCAAGGAACGTGAGGGGAATACGTCTCGCCGCCTTGCCCCTGAATCACTCCGTCGTAAGCCACGTCAGCGGGCCCTTCGAGTTTGTCGGAGGATGGTGGGCATTTCCAGTGACCCGCCACTCGAGCAAAGACTCGTTGAGAACGTTCCTTAATTTCCATACCTTCACTGTAAGGACCGGCGCCTACCTCAGGGCGGCATCAACTCTGCAAATGTTACAATGCTACAGTCGACTTCCGCCAAAATGAACAAGGTGCAAAGCCTCGATGGGAGAGAAGCAAGCCTCCGGACGAAGCATTGCCACGCCTAACAAGCAGGAACTCCCACAATATTGAGAATGGGCCTTGGTGATGGTCCAAGCCCAAGACAAACTGCGTGAGGTGTTCGGGTTCACTAGTTTTCGAGGACGCCAACACGAAGCGATAAGCTCCGTGATGGAGGGGCGCGACACTTTTGTGCTGGCGCCCACCGGTGGTGGAAAGTCGCTGTGCTACCAACTTCCCGGTGTGGTGCTGACTGGCACCGCAGTGGTCGTCTCGCCGTTGATCGCGCTGATGGACGACCAAGTCCAAGCCCTGGTCCAGATGGGCGTACGGGCATTCGCTCTCCATTCCAATCTGGAGTGGGAGGAGGTGAAGGACTTGGAAGACCAGCTCGAACGCGGCGCCTGCGATCTGCTCTACATCTCGCCTGAGCGTGCCGTGACACCTCGCTTCTTAGCCTTGGTGGAGCGACTTAACATCTCCCTCTTCGCCGTCGACGAAGCCCACTGTATCAGTCAATGGGGGCATGACTTTCGACCGGAATACATGCGACTGCGAGAACTGTGGCAGATTGCCCCCAACGTTCCGCGGATAGCGCTCACCGCCACCGCCGACGCCAGAACTCAAGCCGACATCATCGAGCGACTCCCGCTTCGCGACCCCACCACTGTCCGCTCCAGTTTCGACCGGCCCAACATCACCTATCATGCGGTGGTGAAGAACAAGGCTCCGAGCCAACTTCTCGACTTTCTCAACACCCATCACCAAGGCGATTCCGGCATCGTTTATGTTCAGACCCGAGCCAGAACTGAGAAAATCGCCGATTTCCTCAATCGCAACGGATGGAGAGCCTTTGCCTATCACGCCGGCCTGGACGGTCAAACCCGACAGGACGTGGGACGAGCCTTCGTCAGGGAAGAAAACCTGGTCGTCGTCGCCACGGTGGCTTTTGGAATGGGCATCGACAAAAGCAACGTACGCTTTGTGGCTCATCTTGATATGCCTAAAAGCCTAGAAAACTACTATCAAGAGACGGGCAGAGCGGGTCGCGACGGACTGTCCGCCAACGCCTGGATGGCCTACGGTCTGCAAGACGTGGTCGGCCTGCGCATGCTGGCGGCCACTTCCACCGCCCCCTTGGCCATTAAGAAGCGGGAACAGGTCAAACTTCAGCAGATGCTGGCGTATTGTGAAACGGCAGGATGTCGCAGAAAACTTCTGCTCTCCTACTTTGACGAAGCCACGGTAGACCACTGTGGTCACTGTGACAACTGTCATTCCCCGCCGCCCACCTGGGACGCCACGGTCCCGGCCCAGAAGCTACTCTCTTGCTGCTTTCGCACTGGCCAACGGTTCGGTGCCGGCTATCTTGTGGATGTACTGGTGGGAAAAGACTCGCCTCGCATGGCTGAACAGCGGCATGAGGAACTATCCGTTTTCGGCATCGGGAAGGACCTACAGGTAAAAGAGTGGACCGCGTTGGTTCGACAGCTCGTCGCTGGACATCAACTCACACCTTGTCCGGACGGCCATGGGGGCCTGCAACTTGGGCCGGAAGCCGGCGCCCTGCTCAAAGGCGAGGCTCAGTTCGAAGTTCGTAAAGACGAATTCAAAAAGTCGCGAACGTCTTCCTCAACTCGTTCGGGCGGTAACGATATCTCGTGGGATTCCGAGGACGCGCAGCATCTTTGGGAAGAACTGAGGGCTCTTCGACTGACCTTGGCCCGCCAACAAGAGATTCCGCCGTATATGATTTTCCACGACAGCACCTTACGGGAGTTCGTCCTCGAAAAACCCCGTACGCTTACTGAAATATCGAAAATCAACGGAGTTGGACAGTCCAAGCTGGAGCGCTACGGTCCAACCTTTTTGGAAGTTCTTCAGAAACGCGCGGAAAGCTAAGCGACGAGGCGCCGATGGGAAGTGCTGGTCAATGTTCGTAGAAAACGGCCGGTGCCCCGGGGGACATCAGTTCGAAAAGTGACGCACGACCGACGATCTGGAAATCCCCTGGAAGGGTTCCCTTTTTCATCTCGAGAAGCGCGTCGGCCACTTGGGCCGCTCGTTCGTCTTCCGGGAACGTCTCCTTCAGCAAGGAGCTTTGATCCAACACCGCTCCGTCTTTGGAGAGACGGTGACGTTCCATGGTCAGGGCTAACTCTGTAGCTAGGTAGGCGGAGAAAGCGTGTTTCTGCATGGTCACCACTGTTGGGTAGTCGATGACCAGACCCTGAATCTGGGGAGAGACCTTCAAAACCGCGTCGTTGAAGATCCGGGGGTCGATCTGTTCGGTCGTATAGAGAGCTTTGGCCGGCCCATACAGGCTCAAAAGCTCCTTCTTCCAAACGTCGATGTCCTCGGGCTTGGCGAACGACATCCCCAGACTGTTCCGAGTCTCTGGGTCGTCGAGAGAGTTTGAAATCTGAGAAAAATCCACCGAAATGGATTTTTCGAGGTGCTCGTATTGGGGTCGATTCTCCGCTAAAAGTTTGGAGAGCTGAACCATCTCGTCAGCGTTGAGCTGCCCGTCACCCAACCAACCTCCGATACGGTCTAAAGAAAAGTTCGCGTAGGAGGACGAGAAAAGGTTCACACTCACCGTTTCAGGTCGACTCTGCATGGCCTTGGCCAAAGTCAAAGGCAAGCCGACGAGCTCTAGAGCCTGGTCCTTTTGGCCCGCCTCCCAATGCAACTGTGCACGTTCAGTGGCCAACTCCACCAAACGGCGCAACGACCGGTAGTTGAGTTCCTGCTGCCCGGACAACAGTTTGTGAGCCGGCAAGAAGTACGGCTGACGAAAAGCCGACTGCAAGAGCGGAGCGATCTCTCCGTCGAAATAGGCGAGGTCTTCCTTTTTCTCCAAAGAGAGTTCGCTAAGACGATCGGTCTGTGCCTCATCGGTGAGCAAGGGAAGCAGGGATGGCAGCCCGTTCTGTGCCTCATCCACGGGAGACTCATACTGCTCGGTGATCTCAGAAATGGACAGACTAGCCGTATCTACCGGCGAGGCCGACGGCGTCGCCGCAGTGGTAGCAGCGGGGGTTGGGGAAGATACCGGCTTGATCGCTTGGCGACACCCAGCGACCCCGAAAAACAGGGTGGCTATCGTCGATAACGTGACCATCCGCCGAATCAGCCCTAGCTTTTGTTGGTGAATACCCATACGTAACGACGACCTTACATGGTGACAGAGCATTACGCAAGAAGGATTCTCTCAAAAAACATGGAGAAGTTCATGCTATGCGAAACTTTTCACTGTTGTTCTTATTCCTCACCATGTTTTTGTCCGCTCCGCAAGCGCGAGCGGACATCGAAGTGCGCCACAACGGCTCCAGTTGGGCCGTCATCGAAGATGATGGTGACGTTAGGATCAACGGCTCTTCGGCCGGCACCATTGAAGAGGACGGGGACGTGCGCAAAAACGGCAGCTACGTGGGCGTGGTGGAGTCCGATGGGGACATCCGAAAAAATGGCAGCTACTATGCAGTCATCGAAACCGATGGCGACCTTCGCATCAACGGCTCCTACAAGGGAGTGATCGAGAGTGATGGGGACATCAGAATCAGCGGAAGTTCCTGGGGCACAGCCCGCGGCGTGCATTGCTATGACGATGTCCGAAAAGTCGCCGCCCTTTTGATATTCTTTTGCGACGACTTTTAACGACTACGCTTTGAAATTAACCAGGGAAGCCCTTTTTCACGAGAGCCTTCATGGAGTCCCAAAGCTTTTCCACATTGTCAGTCATCACCGATGGTAGATGGTCCCAGCCGAAGAAAAGCAGAAAACCGACAACCACGAAAGTGATGATCTTAAACGCCGACTGGCGCTGTTGCCACTCCTTGAGTTCTCGGTCCGAACGCGCGATCTCAGCGGCGCGTTCTTGAGTGGCGGCCGACTTTTCGTGACATTCGTCGCCGCAAAAGATTCCCGCCGCGTAGCTCTGGATGCAACTCTCGCAGAGAGGCTTTAAACAGCTCACGCAGCGATGCGTTGCCTCGCGATCTTGATGATTGAGACAATGAGACTTCATTCCGTCTCCTCCTTAGAACCTGTAGGTGAAACCGTCGTCCGCAGACCTTAAGCCTTCGTTGCGATCAACACCTCTCCTACGAGGACGGCGGACAGGGCCTTCAAGGTTGGGCACGAACGGGGGAGCGTGGAAGAAGATTTTGAATTCGAAGAGCCATGGGAGCCGACTCCGTCGTCAGATTTCCTACGGGAGCAACTCGAAGCGGAACTCACAGAGCCTCATCCCTTGTTCGGCAACGTTGTCTCAACGGTCGCCATCCGGGCCGACTGCGATGATCTCTTGATCAAAACGACCGACGGCTACGCCTTGGTCCACCTCACGTGGTGTCGCAGGAGTCGTCCCTCACCAGATTTTCCTCACACACTTTTCCTTAAGGATTGGGACGATTTTCTCGAGCAGGTGTACCGTCCGGACCTCGCAGCCTGGCTAGAGGAGAATCCTACGGACGAGTGGGATGTGCTCATCAAAGAAGCGAGCCAACATCGGTAAAGGGGCAAACTTGGCGGCTGAGAAGATTTGGCAATGAATTGGTCCACCGCCTACCGTAACATTTCCTCCGGAATCCTCATTTTCGCGACCACCTGCACGGTCGCCCTTGCCGAGCCTAGAGCCGCCCAAGACGGTTACCTCTCCACGTTTCAGAGCTCCGGCGTTCTCAAGACTCCTGCCGAAGGTCCGCCGTTTCGCGTCTACCACCTCGAGTTCGACAGTCCTGAGAGAGCTCAAAATTTCGGCCACCCAGACCTCACAGTGTTCAACCAGAGCGGACGGTTTGTGGACCTGTTCGCACCTCCCACGGACGATTCCTTAGCGTTCATCGCTAACAGTGCTGGTCTGGTCTGGGTCGATTACGATCGCACTATCACCCTCCCACCGAAACCGCAGGTCAAAGAAGTGGAAAAAACCCGCGCGGGGGAAGAAAGCGTGGCGCGGGGCGGCGTCTTGGATTACACCGGAAAAGGCGTCACGCTCGCGGTCATAGACAGTGGATTCGATATCCGTCACCCCGACTTTCAGACGATTGGCCCCGACGGGCAAGTCAGCTCGCGATTTCGAGCTATTTGGGACACCACCGAACAGCGCCCTGGCTTCGGCAAACCGGCGCCCATCCACTACCCTGACGGACGATCTGTTGGCGTGATATACGACCGAGAGGCCCTCAATAGCTATCTGCGTACGCCCGTTGAGAGGCGGCCTGAGATTCAGTGGGACGGTAATGGCCATGGCACGTCCTGCGCTGGAATCGCGGCAGGAAACGGTCGTGCTCTCGAGGGCGCTCCTTACATGGGGGTGGCGACCGGCGCCGACCTCTTAGGGGTGCGCGTGGGCGACGGCGCGGAAAACACCTATCTGATCACAGCACTGCTCGCTTGGCTCGACCGAGAGGGCGGCAATCGTCCCTTAGTGATCTCCAACAGTTGGGGTGGACACCGCTCCGGGCACGACGGGACGACTCTGGTCGAACGTCAGATCGACGAGAGATTTCCCGCCGATCGTCCTGGCCGCTTGGTGCTTTTCGCTGCCGGAAATGACGGCACCGTCGGGTTGCACAGTTCCAAGAGCTATCTGGATGCCGCCCAACCAGGAGTCCTCAGATTCCCTAAAGTGACTGAAGACGACGAGGTCGAAGTGACTCTTTATTTTGACTCTAATGATCCCAGCCTAGCTACGGCGGCCGATCTCACCAAAGCCTCCTTTGTGCACGGAATCACCGGGCAAACCGTGTGGCGCTTCCTCTTGAAGCCCCAGCAAGAAACCGTCGAGATTTTTTCCAAGGCCGGAAAAAAGGGTCACTTCGATGCCTACATCGCCGGGTCCACTGGTGAAGAAAATGCGGTTTTCGAAACCTCTACGGCGGACTTCACCTCCCTGGTCAACAATCCAGGAAACGCTGAGAACGTCCTTACAGTTGGCAGTTACGACTTCAACCCGTTTTTTCAGCGCGAAGGGAAAAAACTCACACTAGGGGTTGGAGAGGAATTCAGCCCTATGAGCGTGGGAGACATTTCCGGATACTCAAGTCCCGGACCGACCCGCCTCGGCCGACTCAAACCAGACTTTTCGGCGCCCGGACAGTGGTGGACCGCCCCCGCCCCTGCAGAGAACGAGAAACTTATTTACGATACGTCCGGTCAATACAACCTCTTCAACGGTACCAGCGCCGCCACGCCCTACGCCGCCGGAGTGATGGCCGTACTGTTGGAAAAGAATCCCAACTTGACGCTGGCCATGGTCCGAAAACTTCTAGACAAGCATCTCAAGGCGGACCTTATGACCGGCTCCGTTCCTAACCCCATTTGGGGT
>JBBKWP010000407.1:0-7222 GCA_037968995.1 Candidatus Xenobia bacterium | reverse complement strand
TTGGAAGACGTCTTTATTTATCTCGCCACGACGGTGCCCGCGTGATCGCCCGGCTCAAAGCTTTGATCATCAAAGAATTTGTGCAAATGCGCCGCGACCGGCTGACCCTTGCCATGATGATGATGATGCCCCTCATCCAGTTGGCCTTGTTCGGCTTTGCCATCAATACCGACGTGAAGCATGTGCCCACAGCTGTGCTGGATCGCAGCAACAGCGCCGAGAGTCGTCGACTGTTGCAAGGATTCACCAACTCCGACTATTTCCATATTGCTCACCGGGTTGATAGGGAATCGGAGATCGTGGATCTGATCGACCGAGGTGCGGCGAAAGTGGCCATCGTGATCCCTCGGGACTACGCCACCGAAATCATGGCAGGCAGGCCAACAGAAATTCAAGTGATCGTAGACGCGACGGATCCGATTACGGCTTCTTCGTCAATGTCCAGCAGCAGCGGAATCAGCGGAATCATCAACGCGCGGCTCAAGAACCGGGGAAGCCAGGTTGACAAACTCCAAGAGAGTCACCAATTGGTCACCGTGCAGACTCGCCTTTGGTACAATCCCGACCTGCAGACTTCGCACTACATCGTTCCAGGTCTGATCGGTGTGATCTTAGCCATGACCATGATGATGATCACTTCCATGGCCATCGTTAAGGAGCGAGAGACCGGGACCTTGGAGCAGTTAGCCACCACACCTTTGCGACCGGCCGAATTGATGTTGGGCAAGATCGTGCCCTACATCTTAGTAGGTTACGCTCAAACCACTATCGCTTTGGTGGTGGCTATTGTGGTATTCGGGGTTCCGATTCGGGGCAGCCTGGTGGGTCTCTATTCCGTGACGTTTCTCTACATCGTGGCCTACCTGGGACTAGGATTGCTGATCTCCACAGTGACCAAAACCCAACAGCAGGCTATGCAGATGTCTTTCTTTATCTACTTGCCCACCATATTGCTTTCCGGCTTCATGTTCCCCAGGGCGGGGATGCCTGAAGCGGTCCAATACATAAGCCTTTTGATTCCCTTGACCTACTTCCTCGAACTCTTGAGGGGGGTCATCCTAAAAGGCGTAGGACTCAGCCAACTCTGGCTATGGATTCTACCACTGGCCATTCTCATGGTGCTCTTCTTCAGTCTTGCGGTGATTCGATTTCAGCGGAGCTTTGATTAGACTGGCGAGCAGGTTGATCTCGAACTCCGTGATGGGTCTTGATGGTGTAACCGACGGGCGATCCTGTTGATGCTGTCCTCGATGGAACTTGCACCTCGGCCCACTAAGACCTCGCCGAAGGTCATGCAAAGGCTTTGGCCTTGGCGAAGCAGTATGAGTCTTCTAGGGTCTTGTGAATCTCATTCATTTCCCCCGCGAAGCTTCGCAGTAGTCCGGCCCCAGCACGTGTCGATAAACCTGAAGACTCTCGGAGGCGTCATCCCGGCGCGGAGCGTCGAAAGAGAGTCGGGATTCCTCGGTGGGGGATCCAAATCGGAGCGACATCAACGAGCCGATGACGGCTCTCTGGTCGGATGATAGCGAGATAGGCTCGAGAATTGGCATGGGGATCCTTTCGGTTGTTGGGCGGCGGGTTTTCGTGCCGTAAGGGAAGCCTCAGCCTTGCCGGCCACCAGGTTCAGAAATGGCAAGACAGCTTCGCTCTGAGGCGAGCCGTCGAGAGGAACGAGAACTTTGTAGGACATAAGCCTATGGTAGGCGACGTCGAGCGAAGGTGAACTGATCTACATCAGGGGGCTTGCACTTTCGTACTGTGTCGGCAACACAAAAATCTAAAATGAGTCCTATTCATGGCATCCCGTAGGCGTCCCGCACTGATCCAGGTCATTGCGGGATTCGGTCACAGAGCCCATCCTGAGTCTGACAGGAAGAAGCGAGGCGGTAAGAGATGACAATCCATGAATTAGACGAGCTTGCGGACCAAGCGATGCGAGACCGAGGCCTGGACCCCGGCTACGCAAGCGATGCGCACCAGCAGGCCATCAAGACAACCCGCCCAGCGGCCGGCAAAGGTTTACCGGACCTTCGAAACCTACCCTGGTGCTCCATTGACAATGGTGAGGGTGAAGAAGTGAGCTCGCGAGATCTCGACCAGTTGACCGTGGCCGGCCTCAACCACGGCGTGGTCACAGTGAGAGTGGCGATCGCCGACGTTGACGCGTTAGTCCCAAGAGATTGCGCGGTGGACAGACAGGCTCTGCACAACACCACCACTGTCTACTGCGCGACCAAGACGTACCCGATGATTGACCCCCTCTTCTCGGAGAATTTGACCTCTCTGGCCAACGACACCGACCGCCTGGCGGTGGTCACCGAAATGAACTTCGGCGAGCGCGGAGAGGTTACGAAATACCTCATCTATCGTGCCAAGGTTCGCAGTTGCGCCAAGCTCAACTATGGGGCGACAGGCGACTGGTTGGCCGGAAAGCGGGAACCACCGCTCGCTGTGCTGAATCAGGAAAGTGTCTGCGACAGTCTCAGGTTGCAAGACCAGATCGCACAGCGATACAAGCAGTACCGGAGGGCCATGGGGTCTCTCCAACTGGAATCGCTAGAGGCCCGCGCGCTGGTGGAGGGCGATCAGGTCTCGGCGATCAGGGGCCAGCTTCGAAATCGCGCGACCGAGCTTATCGAGAACCTGATGATTGCGTGCAACGGATGCACCTCGCGCCACCTCGAAGCCAGAGGGTTCCCAAGCTTTCAGCGGATCGTACGCCGACCCAAATTCTGGCCAAGCATCGTGGAACTGGCCCAGGCTATGGGGGGCAGTTTGCCCGATCATCCGGATTCCCTCGCTTTGCAAACTTTTTTAGAGGCGCGACGCGCCCAACAGCCGATTCGGTTCCCGGACCTGTGCTTGGCGGTCTTGAAGCTGCTAGGACGCGGAGAGTACGTGGTGGAGATGCCAGATCAGCCCCCCCTTGGCCACTTTGGACTGGCGGTGCGGGAATACAGCCACTCCACGGCGCCAAACCGCCGTTATCCCGACGTGATCGCGCAAAGACTTGTCAAAGCCTCGCTGGACAAGGAACCCTGCCCCTACAGTCAGGTGGAGCTTGAGCAACTGGCCCGACATTGCAGTCAGCAAGAGTCCAAGGCCAAGAAGGTCGAACGTCAGACCGAAAAATCGGCGGCGGCCTCGATGCTCGCCGCTAGGCTGGGCGAGACTTTTCAGGTCGTGGTCTCTGGTGTCAACGAACGGGCGACGTGGGTTCGCATGCTGGCCATGCCCGTGGAGGGGAAGCTGCTTGGACACGCCAAAATAGGCACTCAATTGACGGTGACGCTCGCCAGAACCGATGTCGCCAAAGGCTTTATCGACTTCGCGCCTACGGATGATCACGCCGAGGAAAGCCGAAGAGAGCATCGGGGACGACGCCCGTGGAAGGGCGGGACTTCCCGCCACCAAAATGGCAAGGTCCATTAACCCTCGGGTTCGGATGGCCATTGGATCAGCTGATACAGATCATCAGGCGTCATCCCCATTTAGAGGTATGCTACCCCTATGACTACACAATGGGTTTCTTTAGACCTTGGCAAACCGATCTGGGGAAATTTCTTTACCGTCGGCCCTCTCTACGTCGTGGGCACCACGGGAGAGAACGGCGAGCCGGACCTGGCCCCTAAGCATTTGGCCATGCCGTTGAGCTGGGACAACTACTTCGGTTTCGTCTGCTCTCCAGACCACACCACTTTCCAGAATATCGAACGAAATCGAGTTTTTACGGTCAGTGCCCCTCGACCCGACCAAGTAGTTCTTGCTAGTCTGGCTGCCAGTCCGCGCTGTGAGGATGGCCGAAAACCGGTGGTCAACGCGCTCCCCACGGTCCCCGGGCATTCTGTCGTCGCACCGTGCCTAAAGGACGCCTACCTCCATCTAGAGTGTCAATGGAAACAGACGGTGACCGACTTGGGTCGCAATCTCCTGATCATCGGAGAAGTGGTGGAGGCACGCGTTCATCAGGACGTTGTCTGCCTTCACGACGGAGACCCCCAACAGCAGTTGATCGAGAATCCTCTGCTCGCCTACGTCTCTCCGGCGCGATTCGCTACAGTCGACCGCACCCAAGCGTTCCCCTTCCCCAAGGGGTTTAGTCCATGACGTCTCCTTCTTATGGCTATCGAGAGGCAGTCCTCAACTATCAGATGCGACACCGCGAAGACTTCTTGGAGCTACTCAGTGACCTGGTGTCTCTGGAAACGCCGTCTCTCAACACGGAAAAGCAGCAGCC
Source organism: Candidatus Xenobia bacterium (assembly GCA_037968995.1). Taxonomy (GTDB): domain Bacteria; phylum Vulcanimicrobiota; class Xenobia; order Xenobiales; family JADMJV01; genus JAEXNA01. The sequence continues at coordinate 2,982 of JBBKWP010000407.1, read as the reverse complement.
TATCTTAGAACTATTACAGTCCAAGTTTTCGGACTTGGGTTTTAGGGTTCGTCGGGCAAGAGGCCCACGATCGGGAGGACACCTTTTAGCGCTTCCAGCCGATCGAAAACGGGAACGGCCTTACCAGTTGATGCTCGGCCACTGCGACACGGTCTGGCCTTTGGGCACCTTGGAAAGGATGCCGTTGAAGTTGGATGAGGACTGGATTCAGGGGCCGGGTGTGTACGACATGAAGGCGGGGGTGGCCATGATCCTTTTCGCCCTACAGACCGTCCAAGCTTTAGGTCTAGAGCCGCCCATCGACCCCGTGGTCTTCATCAACTCCGACGAGGAGGTCGGCAGTTTCGAATCGACCTCGCACATTCGTAGGCTGGCCAGGGGGGCGGCACGTTGCTTTGTGTTGGAGCCGTCCTTGGGTCCCCAAGGCAAACTGAAGACCGCCCGCAAGGGAGTGGGAGCCTTTCAAGTCACGGTGACGGGCCAAGCCGCCCACGCCGGCTTAGAGCCGGAACGGGGAGCCAGCGCCATCCTTGAACTCTCCTACGTCATCCAAAAGCTCTTCGCCCTCTCCAATCCTACAACTCAGACCACCGTCAATGTGGGGATGATCGACGGCGGAGTCCGTCCCAATGTGATCGCGCCCCAGAGCCGGGCGCGGGTTGACGTGCGCGTCCTTTCTGCCGAAGAGGGGACCCGGATCACCGAGGCGATCGCCTCCCTCAAAGCCACCACCCCCGGGGTGAAAGTCGAGATCACGGGGGGAATCGGTCGCCCACCTTTGGAGCCAACCATCCGCAATCTTGCCCTTTGGAGCAAGGCCAAAGAGTTGGGTCGACAGTTGGGCCTCGAACTGGATTCGGGCGTGGCCGGCGGTGGCTCCGACGGGAACACCACCAGCCTCTTCACCGCCACCCTCGACGGACTCGGAGCCGTCGGTCACGGGGCCCACGCCGATGATGAAGCGGTCGCTTTGAACCCAACCTTTGACAGGGCGGCGTTGCTAACTTTACTGATTCTGGAAGGAGACATTGAGAATGGATAGAGTGTTCTTGGGCTCGCTAAGTCGAGCAACAGATCTGCAAGGCGGAAATTTTCGGATTGACCCGGTTCCTCGAGCGGCTTGGAGATTTGCCGACTACGTGGTGGGTGAGGTGATTCAAGCCTCGGGACCTTACTCCAGAGTCGAGCTGAGCACCGGTCGTTTGGTAGATCTGGTGGTAGGCGACAGAGTGATGGGAGCCTTTGGTACGCGGGCCGCGACTCTTGAGACCTGCGGTGATTGGTCCTTGATTGGCGACGACTTAATCTTTGACCACATGACTCCCGCGGGTCTGTTTGGTAAGGAAACCTCACGCAACTACATGATTCCAGCGCTTCCCGTTTACCGCTATTTGGGTCACGTATGGCGAGACGGAAAAACCCTAGGCATGGCGGATTTTGTCCGCCCCAGCAAACCTCAGGACCTCGAAATACCCACCATCTTGATCGTGGGCACTTCTATGTCGGCGGGGAAGACGACAACAGCTAGGGTTTTGATTCGGCTCCTCAAGGAGATGGGCCTCAAGGTGGCTGGAGCCAAGCTAACCGGGGCGGGTCGCTTTCGAGATATTTTGACCATGCAAGATGCCGGTGCCGACCAAATTTTCGATTTCGTGGACGCCGGGCTTCCCTCCACGGTCTGCCCATCCTCACTCTATCGCGACGTCATCACATCACTCTTGAGTCGAATCGCCAAGACCGAGGCCGACGTTCTGGTCGCCGAGGTGGGAGCCTCGCCACTGGAGCCCTACAACGGAGAGGCCGCGGTGGAACTCGTCGCTGGGCAAGTGCGAATGTCCGTCTTGTGTGCCACCGACCCGTACGCCGTTAAGGGTGTGCTTGAGGCTTTCGAGCTTCAGCCCTCGCTCATCAGTGGTCCCTGCACCACAACCGAAGCCGGAATCGCCCTGATCGACAAACTGACGGGGTTACCTTCGGTGAACATTCTAGCGCCAGATTCTCAGATCAAGCTGCGGACGTTGCTAGAGAGCCGTCTCAATCTCAATCGTTCGCCTTTGAGCACTGCAAAACCTTAGTGGGGGACCCGGGGCGCTGACCTGGGAAGGGCAAACGGGACTCAAGACCTTTGTCTGGGTTGACTGCGCAAGCTGGTAACTGGCCGTCGACAGGCAAATCTTTTCCCCTAGGGCGCGTCAATGTTTTGGCCCTGAGACCAAGGAAGCTTCACCGTGAAGCTGGTCCCCTCTCCAGGGCTGCTCGAGGGTCCATGGGGAGTTCCGGCGCCGTCTATCACCTGCAGTACGGGAAGTCCCTGATTGCTCTCGGGCAAAAGCGTTTGGCCGCGACCGAGTTGGCCGAATCTTGGTAGCGGTACGATGAATGCTACCACTCGGACAGTCAGCCTTTCAAGGCAGGCATGAAAGAGCTTGGGGCGCTATTTCGGTCGGTGGGCGAGACGGAGGCTGCGGCTATCATCGACGAGGAGTTGAAATGGAGCCAGGAGAAAATCCGGAAGCAGTGGCCCGCTCGGGCCTTTCTGCGGAAACTGCGACAGAGGGCGCAGCCCGTTCGGGGCTAAGCCTCATCAGCCCACCGCACCAAATGACCGCTGCGCGAGGTGAGATAGACGACAGGTCAAAGCTCCAGAAGTATACGCAGAATGTCCTCGACCTTCTCCAAAGTATGACGATGCAGGTGGCCCCAATGTGCGACGAGTCGTTCCTTCGATATGGAGCGGACCGCTTCCGACAGAACGAAGCTCGTCTCTTTAAGACCCCCGTCCGGAGGCTCGACCCGGACGTGAGTGCGGATGCCACGATCGCGAGTCGTAAGGGGACAAACGACGACTAAGCTAGAAGCTCCTTGGTTGAAGACTCCAGCGGAGAGTATGACAACAGGGCGACGACCCGATTGTTCGCTACCTCGGGTCGGTGAAAGGTCCGATAGCCAGACTGCACCTCTAGAAAGACTCAAGCCTAATAC
>JBBKWP010000406.1:0-2610 GCA_037968995.1 Candidatus Xenobia bacterium | reverse complement strand
GTCCTCAGTTACCTGTCACTTACCGGTCTGAGTTACTCGCCGATGTCCCATTGGCCCGAGGGCTTGAGGGGTTGGGCTTATTTTACGGGCGGGGTGCCCCGTGGTGGGGTTGCCTTGCCCTGGCCCCACCAGGCGACTTACAGCTACCTAGCTGTCGCCACGGACTCCCAGGGAGTCCAGTGGGATATCGATGGAACGTCGAGTCTCTGGGACCAAACTTACCGACGACGCCTCTACCTGCGTTCGTTAGAGTTGGAGGCCAACTGGGAACTGAGATACTGGATGGCTTTGGAACTGTACCGACAAGAGCGAAGACGACGGAAGGGAGATGGACCGAAGAGCGTGCGTCTATTTCAGATCCCCTCAGACTCGGGCTTGGGTTTGCCGTCCCGAACTTTGTGGGCGGAGTGGCCTATGAGGCCGGACCTAGTCAAGAGATGAGACTTCGATATTTCTCAGTGGTCGTGGTCACTCTTTTGCTCACCAGTTGCTCTCGTCCCCACATCTCGGCCTTCCTGGGTGACAGAGTGAATCCTCAGTGGTTGGCGTTGCAGAAAGACGTGTGGAACGCTGCCACCGCTTCTGTTCCTCCACCGTCGCTGAAACTTCCCGAGCGTCAGCTTCGCACCGCGACCGCCTCCGGTGAGACCTTAGTTTGGGTCGAGCAACGCGATACTTCGACGGAACTTTGGACCGCTCCGCTGGGTCGCGCCGTTGAGAGAAAAAAGCTTCTGGCGTTAGAGTACCCGGAAAGGATCGTCTCCTGCGAAATTTCCTCGGACGCGAAACGCGTTCTTTTTGTGACGCAGAACGACAAGGGGGGTGTTCTCGCGGATGAAGGGGTCCTTGAAATCTGGGACCTGGCCGCGGGTCGAAGAAGCAAAATCGCCTCGTCGGTTTCCATACACTTTGGAGCCTCATGGCGGACCGATTCGAGTGTGCTTTTCGCCCAAGTCTCCAAGGACTCGTTGAATGTTTACACTGAGGACCTGAAAAGCGGCCAACGGCGCCTTCAGTTTGCTCACCGGGCCCACTACGCCAGACTTCTCTCGCGCCCACTGTTCCCGCGGGGACGGGTGGTTTACGATCGCAACGATCCCTTGAATACCCATGTCTGGATCTGTAAGGATGATCTTCTAGGTGCGCCTTGGTTCGAATTGAAGGCTCTGGGAGTCCAAGCCCGCTTGATGGGTTGGCGGGGACAGCGATTGATTGTCGTGGAGAAAAGCAGTGAAGCGACCTCTAAGGTCTTGTCCTTGCCCATCCAGATAGAGAGTCTCAAGAGCGGACCGCTCGACCTACGCGGAACGCTCGTGGCCGAAACTTCGGTAATGGATTTTGTTTACTTTTGGGAGGATTCCCTGTACTACTTGACCTCCGGTGAGGTGTGGGGACATCGGCTACATCTCCTTGATCTGACTTCGGGAGAGTCGGAAGCCATCGACCTAGGTTCTGCTCCTGTGCAGGGGCAAACACTGATTCCCACGCCCGATGGACGAGCCCTGATGCCGCTCGAGGGTCTTTTCCAGTTGCCGGAATTGAAGTTGATAAAGCCCGCAGAAGTAGAATTGACGACGGTGCTGCCGACCGAGCCTCAGCCACTCAATCCCAACGACTTCGTCATCGAACGCCGCGGCGACACTGTGACGATACGGGCCAAGATGCAGGAGGAAGGCGCGCCGGTCTTTCTAGAGACCTACGGGGGATTTCAGCAGACTCTTTTGCCGAACTACGACCCTGCTCGACTGGAATGGCTGGCCCGTGGCGGTGAGGTGGTGATCGCGCTGCTGAAGGCGCCGGCGCGGCACCAAGAACTGACTAGGGACCGACTTTTGGAGATTGCGACCTCTTTGAAACCGCGCCCAGTGGTGTATCGAGGGCGAAGTTTCGGCGGGACAATGGGTCTACTCGCGATGCAGAAAGACCCAAAGGCGTTCAGAGCCGTCTGGGCCGATGCGGCAGTGACCGATCTTTTAGGCTTCGCGAGTTTGCCGCCGGGCGACTTCTGGACTGGGGAGCTTGGAGACCCAACACGTGAGGCTGACCGCCGAAGATTGAGAGACCTGTCACCCCTACATAATCTCAAGCGCGACGGTTTCCCTCCGGTTGTCCTTTCGGCGTCTCCAGACGATCCGGTGGTGGACGCTTCCTACTCCTATCGATGGATCGAGGCTATGCAGTCGATCGATCCCGAGGGGACGTATCTCCTTGACCTGCAAACCGTAGGCACTCATGCGGCGCTGCGTCCGCCGAGCGCCCAAGCTATTTCTGTGACGGACTTTTTGTGGTATTTAACCGAACAGGGGACAGACGCGGGAAACCGAAGGAAGTCGAGGTGAACAGACGTCAATTTCTCTTAGGCTCGGCCTGCCTGACTGCGGCCACAACGATCCTTCTCGGAGGCTGCGGGAAGAAGAATCCGGAACAGCAGATCCTTGGGCGATGGGTAGAGAAGGATTCTCAGCGGACCTTTGACTTTGGGCCATCGCACTTGTACTCGATCTTCGCCAACGGTGAGAACGTGGAAGTGGGCGTCTGGCAGTTCCAGAAGGACGCCTTGGTTCTCACCAATTTGACCAGCCCCAACCGTGGGCAGAAGGTTCGCTGGGA
>JBBKWP010000405.1:0-5544 GCA_037968995.1 Candidatus Xenobia bacterium | reverse complement strand
TCATAGAGCAACCCGCCCGTCGACGAAAACGTCAACGCCTTTTTTCCGAGCCTAGAGTAATCCCATTTGTAAAAGGCCAAGTTAAAAACGTAGTAGAGGGATCCTAAAATACTGGGAATCGTGGAAAGAAAGAGCCACACTGGAAATTCGGGATTGGCCGCATCCGGCTCCACTTTCATGGCGGTGAACCAGAGAACACAATTGACCGTATGCCAACCCAAAAACAGTGTGGCCAGCAAGCGGTGCTTGAACACTGAACTCTCAGGCTTCATCGTCGCCACCTCTTTCCGCACCAAAGCTCTCCCTAGGCGACCCTTTTCATCGCTCTAGCGTAGGCTTCGCAACCCGGACCAACAATGAGGTGAAAGACGCCGTCGGCGAGCGCCATAACCCCATCCACGCCCGCGGACTCAAGCTTCATCTTGTCGACCTTCTTAGCATCGGCCACCCGCACCCGCACGCGAGTGACCGCGCAGGCGCTCATTTCCTTAATATTACTCTTGCCGCCCAAAGCTGCGACCCAGGCTGCCGCTTTCTCGTCGGCTTGAGGGTCCTCGACGAGGGTTACATCGGGAGTCCCCACTGCGGCCACCGCAGGACCGGCTTTCAGTTCGGCCGCCTCTTCTTCAGTGAGGTCGGCGTCATCTCCGGCCGACTGGAGATAAACCTGCATGTCGGTTTTCAGGTTCTCCGAGCGAGGTCCGAAGATAGCTTGAAGACTATTCCCCACAGATAACACACCAGAGGCTCCGAGAGCTTTCAGTTTGGCGGTAGAGGCCAATTTCGGGTCGGCCACCGACACGCGCAGACGAGTGATACAGGCATCCAGGGCTGTGATGTTCTTTCTACCGCCAAAGGCCAGCACCAACTGACGACTGAAGGCGCCCTCACTGCCATCGAGCACCATCATCTCTTCGGTGATCTCCTCACGCCCTGGGGTCTTGATGTCGAAGTAGGTGATGGAGAAGCGAAAGAGACTGTAGTAGATTCCCGCGTAGGTCAATCCCAAAACAGGCACCAACCAAGGTTTAGTGGCTTTGGAAAATAGAATGAAGTAGTCGATCATTCCGTGAGAAAACGAAGTCCCCATCAGGCCACCGCACAGATAAAAGACCGTTTCCGCTGTCCCAGCCAGAAAGGCGTGAAGCAAATATAGCAGCGGCGCGACGAACATAAACGAGAACTCGATGGGTTCGGTGATACCGGTCAAAAACGCGGTCAATCCGGCCGAAATCATGATTCCTCCGACTTGGGCACGGCGCTCGGGCTTGGCGCAATGCCAGATGGCCATCGCCGCGGCCGGCAGGCCCCACATTTTGAACAGGTAGCCGCCGCCTAGAATACCCGCGGTGGAATCTCCGTTCAAAAAACGAGAGATGTCGCCACGAAACACCTCGCCGGATTGGGGATCAATGTAGGACCCCATTTCGAAGTAAAACGGCACGTTCCAGATGTGGTGAAGACCGAACGGTAAGAGGCAGCGCTCTACAAAACCGTAGATGAATACCGCGAGCGCTGTGTTCTCTTGAGTCGCCCAATCAGAGAAAGAGGCGATTCCGCGACCGATGGGCGGCCATACGAAACTTAAAACCACGCCCAGCGCGATAGCCGCGAAAGCCGTAACGATGGGTACAAAGCGCTTACCCGCGAAGAAACCGAGGTACGGGGGAAGTTCAATGCGGTAGTAGCGATTGAACAGCATAGCTGCGATCATCCCGATCAGGATGCCACCGAAAACGCCGGTGTCGATCGCGCCATGCTTGATGACAATGCTCACCTCGTCGGGACGGATGGCCAAAAGCTCGGCGATCTGCTTCCCAAACCCGCCGATAGCCGGGTCTGAGGGAACGAGGCCGCGCACATCCGCCATCACCCCCAAGGTTGCGATCAAAACCACATAGCCCACAGTCGCGGCCAAAGCCGCCACTCCGTCACCGGCAGCTAAGCCAAGGGCCACTCCAATGGCGAAAAGAAGCGGCAGATTGGAAAAAATCGCGCCTCCGGACTTGGCCATGAGATTCGAGACGATGGTGGGAAGCCAGGTGAATCCGCTGGAACCCACTCCCAGCAAAATACCGGCCACAGGCAACACGGAAACCGGCAGCATAACGGCCTTACCCAGTTTTTGTAGCGATCCGAAAACATCTTTTCCCGCACTCATGAAAGTTTGATCTCCTCTTCCAACTTGTCAGGGCACAGAGCCCTCACATCGGCGGCGTCTTCCATCTCCAAGGCCCGCGCTGCTAAATCCTGACATTCCTTGAGGCTAAATTCTCGAACCCTGGCTTTGACCGCCGGAATCAGCGGCAAACCGACGGAAAGTTCGTCGACGCCTAAGCCCACCAGGATAGGAACGGCTTGAGGCTCTCCGGCGATGCCGCCGCAGACTCCCACCCAACAGTCGTTACCTTTAGCAGCGTCCACCGTCATTTTGATGAGGCGCAAGACCGCGGGCGCCAACCCGTCGATCCTGGCGGCCAGTTGGGGATGGCCGCGGTCCATGGCTAGAGTGTACTGCGTCAGATCGTTGGTACCGATGGAGAAGAAATCAGCTTCTTTGGCGAGTTGGTCGGCACAGAGCGCGGCCGCCGGCACCTCGATCATCACTCCTACAGGGATCGGACCTATGCCCAGTTTGGCCTCTTCTTCACGAACCACCGCCTTGGCGGCCCGCAGTTCCGCCACGGTAGTGATCATGGGGAACATGATGTGCATTTTCGCGAACACCGAAGCCCGCAAGATCGCGCGAACCTGGGGGCGGAAGATGTCCGGTCGATTGAGTAGCACGCGAATGCCCCGCTGACCTAAAAACGGATTCTCTTCCAAGGGGATTGGGAGATACGGTAAGGGCTTGTCTCCGCCCACATCTAAGGTGCGAATCACTACGGGCATGTCCTTGCCCATAGCCTTTGCGACTCCGGAATAGCTCTCGAACTGCTCCTCTTCGGTGGGAGCGAAGGCCCGCTCCAAGAAAAGAAACTCTGAGCGTAGCAATCCCACGCCTTCGGCACCCAGTTCGGGAGCCTCTAAGGCCTCGGCCACTCCCCCTACGTTAACGGCGATCTCCACGCGATGTCCATCGGTGGTGGTGGCCGTCTCTTTGGCCGCCTCCAACTGCTTTTTTCGACGGGTCTCACGTTTGCGCTGAGTCTCCACGACACTTGCAACCAGGTCCTCAGAGGGATTGATGCGTAATTGACCCTGCCCCCCAAACAGAATCACTTTGGTGCCGTCGGGCACATCGAGAGCCCGAGCCTCTATCCCCGCGATGGCGGGTAGTCCCAAGGAACGGGCTAAGATGGCCACATGCGAGGTAGCCCCGCCGGCGGTGGTGCAGAAACCAAGCACCTTGGTACGGTCAAGATTGGCGGTGTCGGACGGCGTGAGGTCCTCGGCGATCAAAATGCATCCGGTTGGCAATTCCATAGGTCTGTCGAGACCTTCCACCATTTTGGACAGCACCCGTCGGCCTACGTCGCGAAGATCATTGGCTCGGGCAGCCAACAGTTCGTTGCGCAGATTGGCCAAACGGTCGGCATGGAGACTGAAGGCTCGTTTCCAAGCCCCGGCAGCCGAAAGCCCCTTAGCCATAGAACTTTCCGCCAGGTCTAAAAGATCGGGATCTTCTAAAAGTTCTTGATGGGCCGCGAAAATGGCGGCCTTGGAAGGATCGGCTTCGCTGTGTAGGCGAGCCACTAAAGCTTCGAGTTCGCGCATAGACCTTTTAAGAGCGTCTTTTAAGATGTCGCGCTCGTGGTCGGGGGGGCCGCTGGGGTCGTCACAAACCTCCACTTCGACTTCGCGCAGTTGAAACACGTTGCCAACAACCAAACCTGGAGAAGCAGCCACGCCCTTTAGAAGGTTCTTATCTCCGGTGCGTGGGGGTAAGGTGACCGGCTCTTCTTCAGGGACCTGATCCGTCGGGGGCGAACCGCCTCGCATCACCACGGCGGTGGCGCCTTCTTCTCCTAAGCCGTCACGAAGTTGAGGAACGATAGCCGCGAGAGCCGCCTCGGCCTGCGGCCCCTTGGCTACCAACTGAATTTTGTCTCCGCGCCCCACTTCCAAACCCATGATGCCCACCACCGAACGGGCGTTGGCCCGCGCTTCACCCTTTTGAAGTTCGAGTTTGGCGTCAAAGCGTTTACAGAGGCTGGCGAGCACGGCGGAGGGCCGAGCGTGTAGGCCCGTGGGATTCGGCACGATAATGGTTTCCGAGACGATCTCGTCGTGTCCGCCCACCACTGCGTCATCTTCGACGTCGGCGAGACTGACATTGACCAACAGGTCGGTCCCGCCGATGACGTGGCCGTCCTTGAAATCGAGCCCTGAAATTCGATCTTCGTTGGTGAAGATGATCATGGAGATGAGACTTTTGGCCTTACGGGCCAAGACGTCGGCCGAAAACTTAATGAGTTGCTGCCCCGGAGTGACCGTCTGTCCAACGGCCACCAGCGGTTCGAATCCTTCCCCTTTGAGTTTCACTGTGTCGATCCCGATGTGAACCAGAACCTCCACACCTTCGGGGCTTCGCAGGGTGACGGCGTGACCCGCTGGATGAAGCTGAATAATCTCTCCGTGACAGGGAGCAAGCAGGACCTCAGAGATGGGGTCGATGGCAATCCCATCTCCCACCATTTTTTGGGAAAAGACGGGGTCTGGCACCTGATCCAAGGGGATCACTATTCCCGAAAGAGGCGCCTGGATGGACAGTTTTGTTGGCATGAATCGCCATTCGTCCGAGGACGCTTCGGTCCTGGAGATTCTTTGCGGGGTTTCCACCCCAGAGATTTTTCCTTATTGGAGACAGTAAAGTCCGTGGCTGTGCTCTGCTGGATCTTGGGGGATCCCAGGCTAGGCTGGATCGATCACCCAAAACCGTGAGAAGGCACCCCATCGCTTCCGTGGAGGTCCTGCATTGAAGCGCCATGTCATGAGGCTGTGAGCGGAGAGGTCCTGAGGCCTTATGATATCAGGGTTTTAAAGCCTTTTAAGGAAGCCGAAAAATCGGCCCTAAATATACAGGTCAAGGATCAAGATTTAAAGATACATCAACAGACCGCTTCTCTTGAGACCGTCACTGAGCAAAAACGAGAAGAGAAAAGTGATGATGATGAACCTATGGGTCATACCCAACTCATTTCGGTGTAGGAGACCCCGAGGTTCTTCTTCTGAACGGCCTGGACCTTACAGAACTTCGGGGTGTAGGTGTCGCAAGGGTCGAGGATGACCTGGATGAGATTGACGGCCTCGCAGCCTTGGATCCGAAACTGGAGACCGTCGCCCAGGTCGACGAGGGTGTGAGCGCCGAACATGACCAGGCAGCCGTTCCCGAGCTGCTGGGCGATGGTTTCGGCTCTGAGTAGCCCCAGGGAACTTCCCCCTGGGGCCCTCGCAGAACCGGAATTGAACCTCTCAGCTCATCCGGCTCGTGTCTCGGACACCGTTTCTTTTCCCTAGAGCATTCCATAGTTCACTCCCATCGGCTTCAGACTCCAATGGGCAAACCAAGGTTGATGAGAGCTTCGAGCCCGGCCCATATCC
>JBBKWP010000404.1:0-3397 GCA_037968995.1 Candidatus Xenobia bacterium | reverse complement strand
CTTCAGGGCCGTCTAAAGACAGAGCGGTCCAGAAATTGTAGTTTTCCAGAAATCGAAGCTGCTTTTCTTCAAGGATGGTGGCATTTGTGGTCACCTGAAATCTCAAGCGTCGCCCTAAGCGGTCCGCGGTTTTTCTGGCCCAGCGCGAAGCTTTCACCATTTGCGGAAAGCGTAAGAGAGGTTCGCCACCAAAAAAGCTTAGCTCCAGATCTCCCGTACCGGAAAAGAGCATCTTGAGACCTTCCCCAAGAGTGGCGTCCGACATGTGACGGTTGAACTTCTCGCCGGCGTAGCAATAGGAGCAAGCAAGGTTGCATTGATGGGTGAGAACCAGACAAACTTTCATGTTAGCTCCTTCGTCGTCAGACCGCGGCTGTTATTCCTGAATTCCTTCGGGGTTAACGCTTTTCCTTCGCCGTTCTTCGAAAAAAGGGAGCTTTGAAGACTCTGTCGTACCATCGCGCCGTTCGGGTTGGCGGAGTGGACCACGACGTGAGTTCTCGAGAATTCGCAGGTCGAGGTGCCACTTCGACGTCTCGAAGGAGCAGGATTCGAATGGAAGAAGAGAGTTTACAACGATGATGGTGTTAGGCTTGGCTGGAAAACTGATGCTGATTGCTTTGGTTTACGGCCTCTTAGTGTTCGCCCTCGATAGGGTTGGGCACGGACCGAGGACCTCGCAGGGATCGGTCGGATTCGCCAAAAAATTGCTTCGAAACAAGATACGACGAAGGGACCGAGTGGCCTAGAGGGCCTTGTCTCCCTTTAAATTATAAGGACCCCAAGATGACAGAGCGCGTTAAGACGAAGACAAAAAAGAAGAGCAACAACAAGCGAGCTTCTTCGAAATCAGCTCCTAAGACGAAAGCACTCAACGTCCCAGTCATCGGTGCGGCCACCGACCTGCTCTGGTCTGAGGCCAAGGCCTTGGAAGACCAACTGGAGCAAGAGTTGCTCGCCGACACCGTCAAGACAGCGCGAGTCGCGCTCGAAGAACTCAAAGAAGAAACGAAGACACAGCCTTTCGAGAGGCGCCGGGGGATCCGGCTTCGAGAAAAAGCTCAGCGAGTGGAGAGGGCGTTCAATCGACTGAGAGCTCTTAGAAAAGGTGACCTGCTCCCCGAGCGACACCCGGATGACTGACCGCGCTTTCCCGGCAACTCGCGCTCACGCTTTAGAGCAATTGAGTCGGTTAGGTTCGCCAAGTTCAGATTCAAAAAACGGTCCTTCGAGAATCGGGCCTTATCTTCGCTGTCGGCTGGTGTCCGAGCGAGAAGCTGCCAAGGCGGCCCTGAATGGCGGATTGGTAAGAGCGCCCTTCAGGGCCGCTCCGCTTTTCGAGCGTTTGCTCTGGGGAGCCTATTGGAAGGGATGGCTTGAAGGCCGTCCGCAAATCTATGTTGGCTATCTGCGACAGTTGTCCCAGGACCGTCGTCGATGGGCGAACTTGGAAGGCTATCAGATCGCCGTGGAAGGTCGAACCGGGCTGTCGGCGTTCGATGCCTGGAATCTCCAGTTGTTAGAGACCGGGGTCCTGTCGCACCAGGAGCGAATCTGGTACGCCTCTATCTGGATCTTCACTCTCCGACTACCGTGGACACTCGGTGCGGACCATTTTTTTAGACATCTTATGGACGGCGACGCTGCGGTCAACACACTAAGTTGGCGATGGGTGGCCGGACTACAGCCGCCGGGGAAGCCTCACCTGGCTCGAGCCGGCGAGATAGAAGCGTTCAGTAAAGGACGTTTCTCGCTTCAAGGTCGGCTACAAGAGAATGCGAGTGGGCTCAAGGGTCCTCCAATCGCTGCCGCTAGGCCCTTAATCAAACTTCCGCAGAAGCCGAGTGAGTTGTTGGGCGAGCGATACGGATTGTTTGTTACCCCTCAGGACTTGTCAGCGGAAACCAGTGCTCTTCGAACCCTGCGACCGTGCGCCGTTGTGGTCGCAGGTCTAGAATGTCTCGACGATCCAGAGACCTTCGCTCCTCAGGTCTCTGCTTTTTTTCGAGAGGCTATCGTCGACGCTAAGGATAGACTGGCAGCCCACTTTCAATGTCCCGTTACCGAGTTGACCGCCGATCGCGACCCAGGTAAGGCTCTGGGCGCCCTTCTTCAGGCCCACGACCTACCGCATCTCTGCTATCAGCAGCCGGCCACGGGACCCTGGCTTGACATGATGAACCGATTGACGGCGAGAGATGTAGGGCTGAAGTACTTTCCTGTTCGACGCCGATGGGATAGTGAACTCTATCCTCATGCCACTAAGAGTTATCTTCAGTTCAAAGAAGTGGCTGCACCTCTTGTTCAGAAGCTTCTTCGGGAAATCTAGACGACTTTAGGACTTGACGTTTAAATGTCGGGATTGTTAGGTAAACCCTAAAAGACAATTAGGGGCGGTGGGGTATGATATCACTTTTTGGACGAATAAGGGCGAGGGTCATGGAAGCGGACCTTCCTTATCTCAAGCTGAGAGCGCAACGGAAGCTATCGCGGTCGGCTCAGATCATTCATCTCGCGGTCGGCGGGCAGAGCTTTCGGGTCAAGGTCTGCGCGCTGGAGAAGGCCACGAACGGCGCGACTTGGGTCAAGTTGCTTGACGCATTCTCACAGCGCGTCGAATTGGAAGCTCACCTAGAGCGGGAACTTGACGGTCCAACAGAGCGTCGCAACGCCGAGCGAGAGAAGGTCCAGTTGGCTGTTCGGTCGCCCGACCTCCCAGGCTTTCGAGGGACGACTGTCGATGTTTCTGAAACTGGACTTCGACTCGTTACCGCAGATTTGGTACCGGTCGGAGTGAGGGTTCGCATGGAGATCGACGACCGCAAGATTGGGCAAAGGTCTCTAGATATTTCTGGAATAGCGGTGTGGAGCGCCAAACGGTTTGGAGATACGTATCAGGTGGGTATCCGTCTGTTGCACCCGGCCTAAAGAACTCCTTAAAGCTCTTTCGAGAGGGCTTTGAGATCGTTTTTGTTTCCGGTCATCCAGTGAACTCCTTGAAATTGTCGAATCAACTGCTGAGTTTTTCGGTGTAGGGGAATGAGCCGCTCGCTTTTGACTCCGTAGATTCCTTGAATCTGTTTGAGCATGAGGTCTCGTGCGGACTCGACGCAGATCCGGACGCCTTCGATAGGTCTGTCCTGTTCTTTTAGGCTTATAGCGAGGTCTTCAAGGGCACGATTCAAAGTGTGATACTCGGCTTCGTCGAGGGTGATCACGTTGGGGACAGAGACGGAATGTCGATCACGTTCTCCTTGATTATGAACCTCGTAATACCCTACGGCTTTGCTTCGCCCCGTCATTTGGCCGTAAAGGCGGAACATCGCGTCATAGTCTTGGTCTTCTTGAGCGACGACCTTCGCGTCGCGGGGGGGGGCGTCTTGCTCGACGATGGGGG
>JBBKWP010000403.1:0-23020 GCA_037968995.1 Candidatus Xenobia bacterium | reverse complement strand
ACTTTCACGGACGGCTGCGGCGGCCATTCGCGCTGGTCTCTCGGTGCTTTGTCTGGATTCGAATTGAGGTCCGGCCAGGACGCCTCAGGGACAGCGCTGACCTTCTCGCTTCCCGTGGGTGGAGAATCCGAAGGGACCTAGGTCCGGCGATTAGCGCTGCCCTTGTGGCCTGGGTTTTGTACCTTTCTCTATTTCCTGCTTAGTGAGATATCCGTCTTTGTTGGTGTCAATTTTTGCGAAGTCGTCCAACAACGGTCCACGAATCTCCGACTTTTCGAGTTTTTGGTCTTTGTTAGTGTCCATCATTTTGAAGAGCTCATCGACCGAAGGAGGCGCGCCCTGTTGGCCTTGTCCTCCTTGCGTGGGGCCTCCCTGACCACCAGAAGAGGGCGGCTGAGCTTGCGCGGTGACGAGAAGTGTTGAAACGGCGATGGCCACTAAAACTGAGTGGCGTGGACTTTTGAGGTTCATGTTTTCGTTCTCCAAAATTTCAGAATGGTTCTGCTGATATTGTGTCGCGAAACTGTTTCGGAATTTCACAAAAGTGTCGTTGAAACGTATCGACCCACACCGGCCAACCCCCGTTGTCACCATCTGTTTGGTTTGGCTCGTCTCACGGATCTTCCGCGAAGTCGGTCCGGTTGAAATCCTCGTGAGCAACGCCGGCCGGATGCAACTCCCTTGATAAGCAGTGTACACCTAAGGTGTCTTAGGAGTGCTCGGCGCCAACTCGATGGCGCCCGGCGTGGTAAGAGGACCTCACCAGGGCTCCGGACTCCACGAACTTAAATCCCAGGGCCAACGCCTCGATCCGAATGTTGTCGAACTCTTCAGGCGTCCAGTACCGCTCGACCGGAAGGTGTTTCAGGCTGGGTCTTAGGTACTGTCCCACGGTCAGGATGTCGGTGCCTTGGTCGCGGATGATCTTCAACGTGTCCCGCACCTCTTGCAGTCCCTCACCCAGGCCCAGCATGAGACCGGTTTTGGTGAACATTGTCGGATGGCTCTGGTCTCGAAATCGTGCCGCTTGCCGCAACACTCCCATGCTCCACTCAAATCGGGCTCGCGTCCTTACCCTGCGGTGGAGACGGGGGACGGTTTCGGTGTTGTGATTGAGGACATCGGGTCGCGCGTCCAGGACGCGTGTCAAGCAGTCCGGTTGACCTTGAAAATCAGGAATCAGGACTTCGACTTTGGTGTGGGGATTGCGGGCCCGAACCGTGGTGATCACCTCGGCGAAGTGCCCAGATCCAAGGTCGGGTAGATCGTCGCGGTCCACCGAAGTGATGACCGCGTGGGCCAGTTTCATACGAGCCACGGCTTCGGCCACGTGTTCCGGTTCTTCCGGGTCCAACGCGTCGGGACGACCGGTTTTGACCGCGCAGAAGCCACAGGCCCGAGTGCACGTGTCCCCCATAACCATAAAAGTCGCCGTTCCTTCGCTCCAACATTCAAAAATGTTAGGGCAGCGAGCCTCTTGGCAGACGGTGTTGAGGTTGAGCCCTTCCGTCATTTTCTGGATGTCTTGGTAGGCTTGGGAAGACTTGAGCGTGATGCGGAGCCAGGGAGGACGTGGGGTCGTTTGGCTCCATTCGGGGTCGCGGGGATAGGAAAGGTTTGCGAGCGGCGTGCCGCTCGGTTCGTCTTGCCAGACGGGCAGCGGTATAAGGTGGGGTCTAGGCAACGCCTAGGACCTCAGGATTGGCGAGGCTCTTGACCCCGAGAAAGAACTGTTCCGCAGAGATTTCCGTGGTAGAACGAAGAAAGAGCTTTTTGAAACCATCAATGACCGCGTCTTCTACGTCGCGAAGAGCAGGCTCACGGGCTAGGTGGGCTTCGAGGGACGTGGCTCGAACATTCTCG
Organism: Candidatus Xenobia bacterium; assembly: GCA_037968995.1. GTDB lineage: Bacteria > Vulcanimicrobiota > Xenobia > Xenobiales > JADMJV01 > JAEXNA01. The sequence continues at coordinate 21,157 of JBBKWP010000403.1, read as the reverse complement.
AGTCCGCAGGGCACTATCCAGCCGAAACCCCGTAGGTCTCTGGTACGGTTGAGGGCGAGGCCATGATAGGTGGTCCAAGAGGTCGCTCGGACCCCAATGGCGGCGATCTTCTCGCCGCCTACCCAGACTCCAGTTCGCCCTGGATCCGTTTCCGCTGGAATGCCAAACTCACAACAGACGTGAACGCCGACCTGCTCTAGCCGGCGAAGATACTGGTGCAGGTCGCGCTCTCCCTCGCGCAGTTTCAATATCGGGTAAGCGATCACTTGTCCGGGGCCGTGGAACGTGACCTCTCCGCCGCGTCCGGCCTCCACCACGTCAACGCCTCTTCGGTTGAGAGCTTGTTCTGAGAACTTCATAAATCGACGGCTGCTTGGGCGTCCTAGGCTGACAACATCCGGATGAGACAGCAACAGAAGATGGTCCGCAATCCGGTCAGCGATTCGGGCCGCGACTAAGAGGCGCTGAAGCTTCAGCGCCTCTGCGTAGTCCACAATACCGAGGCGAACTACTCGGCATTCAACGAATTCAAGGCTCATTTATAATGAAACGCTGGGAGCCTATACGAGTTCTTCGGCGAAGTTCTCTAAGCTGTCCTTGATCGTCTTCATGAAGCGGTCACCGGTGGCGCCGTCGATCACCCGATGATCGAAGGACAATGACAGATACATCATGTGGCGGATGGCGATAGCGTCATCATCTGTGACGACGGGTCGTTTGGTGATCGTTCCCACACACAGAATAGCCACTTGCGGCTGATTGATGATCGGAGTCCCGAACAGGCTTCCGAAAACACCGGGATTGGTGACCGTGAAAGTGCCGCCTTGCAGGTCGTCGGCTGTCAATTTTCGATCGCGGGCGCGCTCGGCCAAGTCTTGGACGCTGCGCGACAATCCGATCAGAGATTTTTCGTCCGCGTGTCGGATGACAGGCACCAGAAGACCCCAGTCAACCGCGACGGCCATGCCGATGTTGATATCTTGACGATAGGCGATGGAACGGTCGACGAGGGCGCTATTGAGCACGGGATAAGCACGGATGGCCTTGGTGACGGCCGAGAGGATAAAGGGCATGAAGCTCAGCTTCGCTCCCTTAGCCTCGTAAACGGATTTGTGCTTGGCTCTCAACTTCGAGATCCGCGTCATGTCCACTTCAAACACAGTGGTTACATGGACTGAAGTCTCTCGTGATATCACCATATGGTCGGCGATCTGCGCGCGCATCGGTGTGAACGGCTCGAGGCGGTCTGAGGCGATGGGCTGATAAGTGTAGCGATGGTCGCGCTGAGGAGTCGGCGAGTGGACTTGGGGGCCACCAGCGGTTCGCGATGGGCCCTGTTCCAAGTAAGCTTGAAAATCCGCTTTAGTGACTCGGCCCGAGACACCGGTTCCGGTCAATTTCGAGATGTCGACGCCCTCTGCTGCCGCCATTTTGCGAACCAGTGGGGAAGAGCGAGTGCGGCGTAACTGCTCGACACCGGCTTCTGACTTTGGGGTGTCGCTGGAAGAGGGTCTGGGAGCGGGAATCGCCGCTGTCGCAGTCGGCTCGAGCGCTTTTTCTTTCTCGTTCGAGGACGGCGTGGATGAAGATGTACCATTTTCGCTACTGTCGAGACGCGCGATCACGGTGTCGATATCCACCGTGTCGCCTTCAGGAAAGGCGATCGTGTTGAGGTATCCCGAGGCGGGACTGGGGACGTCGGCGTCTACTTTGTCGGTGGTGATCAAGAGGAGCGGCTCGTCTTTCTCGACCCATTCCCCCACCTTCTTGTACCAGACGGTGATCGTTCCTTCGGTCACACTTTCCCCCATTTGGGGCATAATCACGTCAGTCGTCATGGCTGTCTCCTTCTCGAGCGTTGAGGGGGTAGGTGGATAGGGGTGGAAAAGATACCGTGGGCCGCTTCCATCAGCCCTTCGGGCAAAGTGGGATGGGCGTGCACGGTGCGAAAGAGTTCTTCAACGGTGGCCTCGCAGTTAAGGGCTACACAAGCTTCGGCTATCAGGTCGGTGGCGTGGGGGCCCACGATGTGGACTCCCAGCAGTTCTCCGTACTGAGCGTCCGCTACGATTTTGACGAATCCATCGGTCTCTCCGATAATGGCGGCTTTGCCTAGGGCCGCCCAGGGAAACTTACTCGTGACGACTTTGAAGTCTCGGTCTTTGGCTTGCTGCTCGGTAAGGCCAACGCTTGCGACCTCAGGGCGACAGTACGTTGCTGACGGAATCTTCTGATAGTCGATGGGAAAGGTCGGGTGAGCGGCGAGGCCCTCGGCACAAACGATACCTTCGGCGGATGCGACGTGGGCCAGTTGGGGCCCGGGCACGATGTCTCCAATGGCATAGAGCCAGTCGAGGTTCGTACGGTAGGCGGAATCGACCTTGAGGTATCGACCGTCTCGTTCGACATCGAAGGCTTCGAGATTCAAGCCGTCGAGGACTGGGACGCGACCCACCGCGCAGAGAACAGTCTCGGCTTTGAAGGTGAGAGGCTTGGAATCTAGCAAAGATTTTGCTTGAAGAACGGCCCCGTGCTCGGATATGTCGGCGGAAGCGACTTGGACGGAGCAGTGAATGGGAATCCCCCGCTTCTTAAACGAGGCCTGAATGGCGGCAGAGACTTCTTCGTCCTCAAGCGGCAGTGCGCGGTCGACCATTTCGATGACTTGAACTTCGCACCCGAGGGCCTGATAGATGCACGCGAATTCTAGTCCCACGGCTCCAGCGCCGAGAACCACCATGGACTTAGGCTTGCCATCGAAGGCAAGGATTTCGTCGGAACTGAAAACAGTTCGGCTGTCTGGTTTCAGGAAGGGCAGGGTGGCCGGCCGGGATCCCGTGGCCAAGAGCACGTTCTTGGCTTCCAAAACGTTACCATCAACGTCCACCCGCCCTGGTCCCACAAGGCGTCCTGTTCCTCGCACCACGGTGACTGCGTTGGCTTTCATCAGAGCGCTGATGCCCTTCGCCATACGATCGACGACGGCGGACTTGGCTGAGTGCATCTTTTTTAGGTCTAGGGAGTCAACAGTGACATTCAGACCGAAGTCCGCGCAGTGAGCGAGACGTTCCACCGTCTCCGTGTAATGCAAGAGCGCTTTGGTGGGGATGCATCCACGGTGAAGGCAGGTTCCGCCCAAGGCTTTGTCTTTTTCCACCACGGTAACCGTCAAACCCAGTTGGGCGGCACGAATCGCAGCGACATAACCTCCGGGGCCCCCTCCTAGAATGATCAGGTCTTGACGGGTATGTTTTTCGTTACCTGGGTTGGTCATCGTGACGCGTTTCCATAACAGGGGTGGCGCTCCTTCTGTAAGGCCTCAGTAAGGAACTTGGAGAGACAAAGGGGAGTCGGGCGGGTTGGAAGGGAAATCAACCTATGAGGTAGGCCGCGTGTTGTCCGACGAATTTAAGCAGAACTTCTCTGGAAGTGTCCCGATATTTCCGCTGCCAAACGTAGTGTTCTTTCCGGGCACGAAATTGCCGCTGCACATTTTTGAACCGCGATATCGACAGATGCTGGTAGATGTTCATCGCGGAGAAGGCTTGTTGTCCGTGGTCCTTCTCGACCGTTCCCGTAAACTCGAACCCGGCGAAGCAAAGAATCCTCCCGTCTATTCCGTTGCTTGCCTGGGACGGTTGACGCGCGTGGAAAAGCTGCCCAATGGGCTTTTCAACATCGACTTGTTTGGCCTAGCTCGTATAAAGATTCTCGAGGAAGTAGAGACGACCAAACCTTATCGCGTAGCCAAAGTCGCGACTCTGAAGGAGTCGGTGTCAGAGATTTCTCAAGCTCGGGGGGACGAACTCTTACAGAAAGCGTTTGACGCCTTTAACAAAGTTCTTCGGAAATACTCTCAGTTTCCGGGTGAGTTCCTGACCCGCTTTCGCGGACTACCACTGGGTATTCTGCTTGATATTCTGGCCCATCACATTCCGTGTGACTCTCAAAAAAAGCAGCTTTTTCTAGAAGAGACGGAGCCACTGATTCGTTGTGACAAGATCCTCGAAACTCTAGAGAGTATCTATCAACGTCCCGATCCTAGCTTGAAAGTGTCGGCACTGTCACTTTTTCCTCAGCCCAGCGTCAACTAAGATGAGCGCAGTCTCTACTTAGAACTCTAGAGGATTGACTTCGGAGTAGTTTCGTTCCGCTTGCTCGGAAATTCGGAGATACTCCAAGAACTGATCGTTCGCCTGAACAATGTTCTCAAGGTCTGGAGTAAAATCTATCTCTCGAGCACGGTGTCCCAGGGGCGCCGGAGGTTCTCGTTCCGCCGCTTCCTCGTCGTCGAGGTCCTCGAAGAGCGCGTCTTCATCATCAAAGTCGGCGATACAGTTCTCCACTCGAACCATCATGCTTTCCGTGGACTCTTCCCAGAGATGGGCGGCGACGAGAAGCTTGGCATAAGCATCGGGTAACCACTCTGACATCACATCCTGATTGGCGGGGTCAGAGAGATAGTCGGAAATCGACTTGACGCGTTCCATCTCTTTGTTGAGGAAATCCACGAACTCTTCGAGATCCCAGGTTTCGTTAACCAAGTTCGTCACGGCGTCTTGATATTTCTTTACCGCCTCGTTGACCGATCCGGGGTTGAATTTCTGATGGTCTAGGATCAAATTGGGCAATCGGGCGTCGCACGAAGAACAAAACTTTAGGCCGAGCAACTCTTCGGAATTACAATTTGGGCACAGAATCGTCTGGGGTTTAATCTCTGAGTAGGCAAAGGTTGAGGGCAGCGAGAGTTCTTCGTCGCTCACGAATTGGCGTCTCAGCTTTCGAAGACGAGCCACCCGGTGGTCGTTGTCCTCCGGTTCCTCAACGTAGGGAGGAGGTTCCGGCACGGCTTTAGCTGGAGCGTCTTGGCTATCTTCCGTCCCGTCAACCTCGGCATTAGGCGATCCGTCGAGGCCGTGCTCGTCATCAACGGCCAAATCCGCTTCTGGCTCAAGATTCTCAGAATCGCTGATTTCTAAATCTTCTTCTTGGTATTCAGATTGTGACAACTGTTGACCTCGATTCGCGCTTCGAAGAAGTGAATGTGCTTCCCTTCAGACTCATTCGGAATAGCCTCGATGCGAGCACAAGTAGAGCGGGGTGCCCCAATCGGGAGCGGCGACTTCGTTTTCAATGCGAAAGCCGACCTTGGTAAGCATCTCAGTGAGTTGCTCGCGAGGGAAAACGTTGATGGGAGATTGACCCGCTAAGAGTTGATAGGTGAAATGCTCTCCCAGCGACCGGGCCTCGGTTTTTCTTGAGTCTCCCGAGTTGGTCGTTTCCGAGCCTAAAATAAACCATCCGTCGGGACGAAGAATTCGGCTGCATTCTTGTAAAAGTTTTTCAGGGTCCGGGCTTAAGGCGAGTCCTCGAAAGCAAACTACAGCGTCGAACTCTTTTTCGAACCGCTCTCCAGGAAAATCCCCAACGTGAATGACCGCTCGGGTAGCCCGTTCGGCTTCTCTCGCACATTCATAGTCGGGTTCAAGGCCGTAGAGTTCAAGATTGGAGTAGAGAGTGCGCAGGACCCCGAGCCCTAGTCCGAGGCCACAGCTTACCTCCAAAACCCGGTGGGCTTGGTCGAGGGCCTTCCCGAAGTCCGGAAATTGGCGAGGAATGTCTTGAAAGAGCCACCGATAGTTTTGCGAAAGACTCTCTTGAAGGATCAGTTTTAAGGAGATCGGAGGTTCAGGAAGAGCTCGACCGTGGAAGAGAGCCTGCAGCGTCTCGTTAGCACGTCCTACGAGATGAAGGTGGCTGTGGGTAAAACCCGCGGACATTCGAATCCAATCAGCGTGCTGGGGAGGAGTGCGGTAATGTTCGCCTTCCACTAACTCTAATAATCGGGCGGAACGAGCCGCTCCGCACCAAAGGTCTACATACCGGACGTCTAGATTGAGCGCGGCCGCGGTTTGAGCGGCGGTTCGGCTTTTGTCGAAGGCCTCGAAAAGCCCCAAGCTTTGACCGACGTGCAGAAGTTGAATTCCCCAAAAGCCTTCCCAGAGATAGGCTGGGTGTGTCGTATCTGAAATTTGAGTCATTTGGGTACCGTCTTTTCCATATCCCATTGGCGTTGTTCGACTCGCAGAAATGCCTCGACGATTTGAGGGTCTAATTGATTTCCCGCGGCTTTCTTGAGTTCCGCCAGAGCGATTTCGCGGTCGAGCGCTTTTCGATATACACGATCGCTGGTCATAGCATCCCAAGTGTCTGCCACCGCGATAATTCTTGCGAAAAGGTGAATGTCTTCTCCGGCGATCTTGTCAGGATATCCGTCTCCGTCAAATCGCTCTTGGTGGTGTCGGATGGCGGTTTTGACCCGCAGAGGGATGTCGATAGGGAGCACCAAGGTTTCTCCGAGGGCCGCGTGCTTTTCCATAGCGGCGCGCTCCCCGTCGTCCAGGCGACCGGGCTTTTGCAGGACGGCATCGGGCACACCGATCTTGCCGGCATCGTGTAAAAAGCTCGCCATCTCTAAGTCGTGCAGGTCCGCCGGGCAAAGAGCCATCTCCCGCCCGATGTCCACCGACGTGTTGCAAACGCGCTCAATGTGACCTCGAGTATAAAGATCTTTGGCTTCAATGGCGTTGGCGAGAACGAGGATGATTTGCTTTCGTGTTTCGTAAAGTCTTGCGTTTTCAATAGCGCCGGCGGCCTGTTGAGCAATCATGGTCAAGAGGTCGACCTGGTCTTCACTGAAAACCGCAGAATGGATCCGATTGTCGATATAGATGAGACCTTTGGTTACTCCGCGGAAAGTGACCGGAACAGCCATGATGGATCGCAGAGCGTGGAGCGAGACCGAACCGAAAGCGTTGAATCGGGGATCCAGGGTGGCGTTGGAAGAAAGGAGAGCCTCCCCAGTCTCGATGACTTGCTTGAGCACGCCTCGGCTGACATCGAAATCTTCATTCTCGATGGTATTACGGTCCATGCCGCGCGCGCACACCAACTGCATTTCGTTCGTGTCGTCAAGAAGAATAACGCAAGCACGTTCGGCCCGGAAAACTTCCACGACCTTGTCCATTACGTTGCTGAGTACTTCCTGAAAATCGAGGGAGGAGTTGAAGTGACGACCGACTTCCAGCAATAAGCGAAGCTGATTTTGATCTTCTATCTTCTCGGACATTGCCGCCGGATTCGACGCCATGGAGCGGATTGACCTGCCAAACCGAGTGATTGTCCCACAGTCGGCTGGAGTCGCTTCTCGATAAAAAAAAAGACGCACTTCAAAGGTGCGTCATCTTACTGCCTCTCGGCTGTTTTTGGTGCGGGGGGGGGGACTCGAACCCCCACAGGATTACTCCCACACGGCCCTCAACCGTGCGCGTCTACCAATTCCGCCACCCTCGCGTGTCGTGGACTCGGGCATTATAGCAAACAGTAGAGGGTTGTCAACAGTTTTTGTGCAAGCCGCTCTCTCATGAGAAATCTCGTTTGGGTTGATCGTCCTGAGGCTCTTGATAAAGCCGTCGAAGAGCTTAGCCGCCATACGTCCATTGCTCTCGACGCCGAGATGGACTCTTTTTTTGTCTACCATACCAAGCTCTGTCTGATGCAAATTTCGGCTGGGGAAACGGATTTTTTGGTGGATACGCTGGCCCTAGAAGACCTGACGGCTCTCAACGCCGTAACGCAAGATGACCGGATTCGTAAGGTTGTCCACGCCGGAGAAAACGATATTCCTTATTTTCGTGGTCGTGGTGTCACGTTTAATAATCTTTTTGACACCCACGTTGTCGCAAGACTGCTCGACCTTCCAAGCAAAGGATTGGCCGGACTCGTTGAGATCTATTTTCAAGTGGTTTTAAGCAAAGAGCATCAACGTTCTGACTGGCGTCTACGTCCGCTGCCCGCCGAGCAGATCGCCTATGCGCGGCAAGATACTCTCTATCTTAATGAGTTGGCCGACCTGCTTATAGAGCCTTTAAGGGAAGGCGGGGCTATGGTTGAAGCGGTGGAGGCCTTTCAAAGCTTGGAGAAATTTGAAGTCCGTAAAAAGGAATGGGATCCTGACGGATGGGCTAAAATCAGTGGCGCTCGGGACTTGACCGGCGTCCAGAGGGCCGCTCTCGCAGGGTTGTATAAATGGCGTGACGCCTTGGCTGACGGTTTGGACTTGGCTCTGTTCCGGGTGGTTTCCAACGGAGCGCTCTTGGCTCTAGCGCGCAAGAAGTTCACCGACCCGGAGGAGATCCGCCGTTGGTCCAAGATCTCGTGGATTCGCGAGGATGCGGAGAAGTTGGTGCGGATTCTCGCCGAGGCCCGTCAAGGAGACGGAGTTCCGTTTCCCGACGTGGGGCGCAAGCGATTCGGTGGACTGAGTCCTGCCGACGAGGCCGTCTTTAGTCGCTTGAGGGAGTGGCGCAACGAGGAGAGTCGGCGCCAGAACATCGTGTCCGAGCGCGTCTTTTCTAATCGTCAACTGAAATCGATAAGCGTAAGTCGTCCCCGTGATATGGAAGGCCTGCGAGGAGTGGAAGGCTTGGAGTCGTGGAGGGTCGAGCAGTTTGGCGCGACGCTCCTGGAACTGTTAGGCGACTAGGGCCTAGCGCTCTGTCAGGCTTAAGTGTCGTTGCCCATGTTAGGTTGACGAAGCACTAGGTCACGGCGAGGGCGAGTTGAGCTTCTTGGGCAGAGAGGCTCACGATCTCCGCTACGCGCCGAGCCAATTTGGTCAAGGCGAGGGCCGGTGCCGAACCTGGGTCTTGCAGGACCAAGGGTACCCCGGCGTCACCCGCCAAGCGAACCGAGGAATTGAGTGGGATCTCTCCTAGGACCGGAAGGTCCATAGCCACGGCTGCCGCTTGGGCTCCTCCGTGATGAAAGATGTCGTCACGTTGGCCGCAGTTCGGGCAGCAGTAGAAGCTCATGTTCTCTACTAAGCCCAAGATGGGAACCTCGAGCTTCTGGAACATTCCCACGGCCTTTGTGGCCACATCAAGAGCCAAGTCTTGGGGAGTGGAAACCACCACGGCCCCTGTGATCTCGATCATTTGGGAGAGCGACAAAGAGACGTCGCCCGTTCCTGGAGGGAGATCGATGATGAGAAAGTCTGTTTCGCCCCACTCAACATCCCGACAGAACTGCTGCATCATTCCATGCAACATGGGGCCGCGCCAGATGACCGAATCTCCCGGTTTCATCAAAAAGCCCATGGACATGAGTTTGACGCCGTGAGCCTCTACGGGAAGAATTCTCTTTTCCTTGATTCGCAACTGGCTTCCGGTAACCCCCATTAAGTGGGGTTGGCTGGGGCCGTAGACGTCGGCGTCGAGAAGTCCGACGCTCAACCCGAAGCCTGCCAAAGCCGCAGCGAGATTTGTAGCCACGGTGGATTTGCCCACGCCGCCCTTGCCGGAAGCGACGGCGATAATATTTTTGACGTCCTTAAGCATGTTCGCGCCCAGTCCCTTAGGCGTGGCCGCTTGGGTCTTGGTGTAAGTGACGTTGGTCGGTTTGTCCCAGAGTTTCGCGATGGCTTTGTCGAGTTCGGTTTCGCGCGCGATCGCCGGGGAGGGGAGAGTGATGGCGATTTCAATGCGCCCGTCGCCTTCCACCACGCTTTCGATCAGTCCCAATTCTCCTAGGGTTTTCGCGCTCTCAGGGTAGGCGAGCATGTGTAAAGATTCTTTGCGCTGTTCGAATGTCATGAATGTTCCTCATCGTCGTTTTCTTGATCTGGGACGGCTTCGTCTTCTTGAGCGTCTTCGTCCTCGCCTGATTCGTCTCGCTCCGGCGCCTCGTCTTCGTCGGGTTGCTCGCCTTCGACGAGCAACAGGAGTTCAAAGAAGTCCGCTAGGGCCTCGCGGCTGGCGGGATTGTCCAAAACCGTCTTCGTTAATTTCTCTTGCAGGTTGGAGTAGCCGGGTTTCTTTTTGAAGTGTTCCCCGTACTCTTGATCGATCACGGAATCGATCAGTCTCTCAGTGGCGTCCTGTAGGAACGACTCCGACTCCGTGTCGAGATCGGCAAGGGATTCCCGCATGGATTTGAGCATGCGTTCATCCTTGGTGGAGGAAAGCTCTTTGGCGGCACTGCTCAAGGTAGCAGAGTCAGAACTCTCCTCCGTCGCGTCCGTCAGGCCGGCCTTCTTGAGTGCTTTCTTTTGGGCTTGCAGCCATTCGGTCGTGAGGGGAATTCCCGCTCCGGGTCCGATGGATCCGCTGGGTCCAGTCGCCACGTTGCTCTCCTGGGCCTCATTTCACTGATCGGGACCCGCCTAAGGAAGTGTAGAGTTCCGAAAACGGCTGATGCAGCGAGAGGCTAGTTTGTAAATTTGAAGAACGAATCTTACAGGCGCCCTTTCCTCGACACCCGGAACGTTTCCCTCCTACGAGTCGGCCGGAGTGAACGAACAGATGAAGTCTTCGGCCCCGATTCGAGCGGAATAAATGAAATTGTCCGACGACAGAGGAGCATGCCGCTTGGTTCGCGGGGAGCAAAAGTGACTTGGGCCAAGTTGTTGGAGAGAGTCGAGATTTGTTAATGATTGGTCATTGTAGTGGAATCAGATCGGATGCCTATTGAGTGAGGGACGGGAATGGTGTTAATATTCTGTTAACAGGAACTCAATGAATCAGAAACATGATTTCGATACGCTGGGTCAGCAGGACAAGATTGAGACGAGAGATCTCAGTCCATTGAGCAGGAGGATAAACCTTGAGTAAGCCGTTTTCGCTAGTAGACACAACATTTTTAGAGAAGGCTCTGGACGCCTCGGCCCTTCGTGGCCAGGTTATCTCGAACAACCTCGCGAACGTCAACAACCCCGACTACCAAGCGAAGTCGGTTGTCTTTGACAGCCACCTTCGTGAAGCCATGGACTCTGAGGAGGCCGGCGCCAAGGACGGGTCCTTTCACTTCAAGAGCAAACTACCCACCTCGATGCAGATCGGTGATGCGGGAGGCTGGACGAAGGCGAGTCTTCGTCCCACTGTTGAAAATGTGGGCGGCGCGATTGACGTCAACACGGAGATGGCCAGCTTGGCGAAGAACCAGATTCTTTACAACGCCTATACGGCGAAGGTTTCAGGAATCTACGGTTCACTTAAGTGGGTCATCGAGAACAGCGGACGCTAATCCAGGCTAAGAGACGAGAAAGAGGAGTTTTATGAAGTTTTTCCAGACATTTGACATTGCTGCCAGCGGAATGAAGACTGAGCAGAAGCGGATGGATATTGTTTCTAACAATATTGCGAACGCTCACACTACGAAAACCGCTGATGGAACTCCCTACCGTCGGCAGTACGCCCAGATTTCTGCGGCGGACGCCACCGAATTTGACTCAGCTTACGAAAAGGCTGCCTTCGGTAGCGAAATGGGCGGCGAGTTCAACAACGTTTTCGAACAGGCCGGTGTAGGCTTCAATGGTCACGGCGTCCAGATTGAGGGCGTTGCTGAAGACGGCGGCGACTTTAACTGGGTTTACGACCCGGGTCACCCCGACGCTCAAAAAGAGGGCGAGCACGCCGGCTACGTCGCGAAACCCAACGTCAATATTATTCAGGAAATGACTTCGATGATGCAAGCCTCCAGAGCATACGAAGCCAATGCTACCACAGTCGAATCGGCCAAGCAGATGGCGATGAAGGCTCTAGAGATCGGAAGAGGTTAAGGATTAAATTATGCAACAGTCACCCCTAAACGGTATCGGTTCTATCGGATCGGCCATGGGAGCGTCAACGTCGTTCCCCAATACTTCTAGTGCTCCGAGTTCTATTGGGTCCATCGGATCTATCTCGAGTCCTCTCAGCCCGTCCAATGTGTCCGAAGATGACGGGAAGACGTTCGGCTCTATGCTCGCCGGCGCGATGGGTGAAGTCAATAAATCCCAGTCGATAGCTAAGGAAATGACCTCGGGGCTGTTGACTGGCCGTCTGGAAAACCTTCACGAAATGACGATCGCTGGTGCGAAGTCAGAGGTTATGATGAAGCTGACCACACAGATTACAGGGAAGCTTTCCCAGGCAACGACTCAGTTGTTTCAGATGCAAATTTAGTAACCGCGGAATTGACAGTAGAAACCGCAACTTTGAAAATATTAGGCTTAAGGTAGGAGAGGAGCACCAATGGCAACCGGGATTCAGACAGGTATGCAAAGGGGGAGCCGTAGCGGCATCTCCCGCGGCTCCGCGCTCGGTAAGGGCGCGCCCGGAGGTGGTGGGGGCCCCCTCGGAAAATTGACGGAGATCTGGAAAGGTCTTGGAAAGGGTATGCGAGTAGGGATTGGCGTCCTTCTCGCGGTACTCGTTTTTGGTGGTGGAGCTTTCGGGCTTCACTCCTCGTCCAACCAATATGTCGATCTTTATCCAACGAAGATGACGACAAGCGATGTGCAAGAGGTTTCGGCGGCCCTGACGGCCCTGAGAATCGACCACGGCGTTAACGAAACCAGCGACGGGATTTTGATTCATCCCAAAAAGAGGATTGGCGCTCAGGCCGCCCTGGCCAGTCAAAACCTTCCACGCCATCCCGTATTGACCCCTGACAAGGTTGAGGGCGGAATGGGCAAGACCGCTGCCGAGCAGGAAGCCATTCGTCAACAGTTGCTAGAAGGTGAGATCACCCTGGCGCTGCGCGAGATGGATGGTATCAACGATGCTCAAGTCAAGTTGGCGGTCCCTAAAAAGACTTACTTCCAAGACGACAACAAGCGCACCACGGCTCGCGTTCTCTTAAGTCTGAGTAACGGTGCTAAGATAGACCGCGAAAAGGTTCAGGGGATGATCAACCTGGTCGCCTTCGCGGTGCCGGAATTGCGCCCCGAAGATGTTCGCATCATCGATACCACCGGCCAAGATTTGACGGCTATGGTTCCTCAGGGATCCGATGGCGGTTTGGTGGCCTCGGGAACCCAGCTAGAGATTCAAGCGGTCCAGGAGATGCATCTTCAGCGTAAAGCTCAAGAAGCACTCGATGCCGCGATGCCGGGCAAGACCCGGGTCAGCGTCAATCTCGATATGGATTTTTCGAAAATCGAGCAAGAACGTTATACCCCAGGTGGTGCGGCCGACGACGGAGTCGTTGTTGAGAGCAGACAGATCAAGCGAGAGGTTCTCGACCGTGGCAAAGCTGGCGACGGAGAAGTCGCTACCCAACTCGGCGGAACCCCCGATAAAAGTAACAGTGACTACGTCAACGAGGTGGAGTCCACCAACTACAAGGTTGCGCAAAACAAAATCAAGACCGTCGACACGGGATTCCGCGTGAAGCGCCTGACCGCTTCGGTCTTGGCTGACAACGTGTCCGAGCAGGATAAAGCTGCCATCGCAGGTTTCTTAGGACCCGCAATCGGTATCGACCCTTCTCGAGGCGACGAGATTCACGTCTCGAACATCGCTTTCGACCGCCCCATTATGGGTGCGACTGAAAACCTCGCCGCGGCATTCGCCGCACCGCCTAACTCCGCAGGAAGCGGAGTGAGTGGAACCCATTTGGCGGCCGCTGCCAGTGTGGGCGCCGCGATGCTCCTAGGATTGCTCGGACTCTTCTTGTTCAAGCAGCATGGTGTCAAGGGCGACCAAGGCACGATTATCTCCTCGACGGCTGGTGGCATCACGTCCACGGCCATCACCGACCACTTTACCGACAAGTCGGGAAAAACGACAGCACCTACCACTTCCGCCGGAGCGACTCAGGTCAACACGACGGATCAACTGGAGGCCCTCGTCAAAGAGAAGCCTACTAAGGTTGCGGAGATGCTGAAGAGCACCTGGCTCTCCTAGAATTCTAAGGGGTCAGAGTTCAGATAGGAGAGGGAGCTTTGTCTCCCTCTCTTTTCGATTCCGGATGGACTCCTGGCGCCACTCGGGAGGGCGGAGAGCGAGGCTTTGCCTCCCTTAGGTACTGACTGTGGGGCAGGTCTCACCAGGTCACCGCAGAACTCTATAAAGGCCGCATTCTGGCGGTAGGAGGATAAGCAAATTTCCGTTTCATTGACACCTAAGCAAAAAGCCGCGGTCCTCTTTATGACCTTGCCGGCGGAGATGTCGGCACAGCTCTTCAACGAATTGGGCCCTCAAGAGGTGGAAGCGATCACCTTAGAGATTACGCAACTGCCTCCCATCCCGCCCGAGGTGCGTGCTAACGTCATCAACGAATTCTTAAATTCGTCGTCCATGGGTGGAGGAGCGAGTCCGATGGGGGGAGGGGTAACTCAATCATTCCCTACCAAATCCATGGGCATTCCCAGTATGCCGATGGGGCCCATGGGATCCGTCAACCGACCTTTCGGATTTTTAGGGCGAGTGGAAGCGAATATGGCTTCTCAGTTGATCTCGCGCGAGCATCCCCAGACGATCGCTGTCATCCTCTCTCATCTTGAGGCGGAACAGGGTTCGTCCATTCTCGATAATTTGAGCCCTTCGGTTCAGACAGAGGTTGCACACCGTCTGGCAAGTTTAGGGCCTGTGCCCAAAGAGGTTCTTCGCGAACTGGAGAAAGTTTTAGAAAACAAGCTGGAAAAGGCCATCGACGAAGGGTTTGATTCCAGCATGGATGGCAAGGACGCGCTTTTCAAGATTCTCAGCAACGCCGATCGCGGGACTGAGGAGTCGGTCATTTTCGGGCTGACACAAACCAGTCCTCATTTGGCCAGTGACATCAAGACGAAACTCTGCGATTTTGAAGACCTCGCCTCCATCGACCAGGCTTCGTTGTCGCAAGTTCTCAAGCTTGTCTATGACCGAGACCTAGTGTTGGCTCTGAAGGGAGCCAATAAGGAGTTGGCAGAACGAGTCTACAAAGTGTACGGGCCGGACAAGGCCAACAGTATTCGGGCTGATGTCAGTGCCGTGACTCAGGTATCCTGGGAAGACATTCGGGCGGCTCAGCAGCAGATTCGTAACATCCTCAGGGGCCTAGTGAGTCTCGGGAAAATTCGCTTCAAGTAGGGAGCCAGGGCTGACAAAACAGCCTTTCCGCCCCGGGCTAAAGCAAGATTGGACTGGTTCTGGCGCTTTACAAAGGAAATAGAAACAAGACGGCTCCGTCACCACCGGCTCGAGATTCGGCGATCCACAGCCCCGTCGACGAAGCAGAGGCTCCCAGTTCCGCGGGGGCTATCGCGCGTCATCCTGAGTTCGTGGCTTCTGAGGGTGCTGCTGTAGAAGAAGCCGTCGCGGACGCCTCGAGTTCTCTCGACGATTCCCTCGCCGGGGAGGCGCCTTCTAGGACCACTTCGGCGCTCGATGAGCTTCCCCAAGAGCCAGTCTCAGCCGGGAAGGTCTTTGGGCAGACTCGTGTCGCGGCCCAAAAGCCTTCACACTTTGAAAATTATCGAGAGACAGTCATGGTGGGTGGGGATCCGAAGCGCGAGGCACCGCCACCACCTTCCTATGGGACGCCCTCAGGTCTAGGCCAGACCATGGCCACTCCCCAGCCCCAGGCTCCGGCCGCTCCCAGGATCGACAAGGAGTTGATCGCCAAGGCTGAGGCGCAGGCGCAAGAGATGCTGCAACAGGCGGAGGCTCAAGTCCAGCAAATGATGGCTGGAGCTGAACAGCAGATTCAAGAACAGGCTCAGGCTGCTCATCAGCAGGCGGCCGAGCAAGGGTATCAAGAGGGCCTTCAGGCCGGCACTCAAGCCGGCAAAGAGGAAGGGCAGGCTGAGTCCCAGCAGCGCAACGAACAGCTCAAGATGGAGTTTGTCGAATTGGTCATGGCTCGGCGCAAAGTTCTGGCCGGTATCGAGCCTCAAATTGTCGACCTCGCCATTAAGGTCGCCGAGAAGATTGTGGGTTTGGAGTTGGAGTCCGGACGTGAGGTGATCACGGGGATCGTCCGCCTTGGGTTGTCCACTCTGAAGGAGCGCGACGAGGTCGTGATCCGTGTGAATCCGGCCGAGGTCGAGGCGGTGAAGGCGCATCAGACCGAGTACGAAACAACGATCGAGGGATTGCAGAGATTTGAGATCATTCCCGACGGTGCCATTGAAGTGGGAAGTTGTGCTATTGAAACCAATCTCGGAAATGTTGACGCTCGGATCTCCACGCAGTTCGAGGCGGTGCGTCAAGGCCTCGAGGAGATCGTTAAGATTCGTAGTTTCGAAACGACGGAGAAGCTTGAGACTACCCCTGTTGAAGTTCCGGGAGACCCAGAGTTTCATGCGAGAATTCTCCAAGAGAAGGCCGACGCGAAGGCCGCTGCCGCCGCCGCGGCAGCGGAGCACTAGGATCACTGCATGCTAGATTTTGAACCAGACCTCAGTCGATATCACGAGCAGTTACCGCGCATTCAAGCCATTAAGCAGCACGGGCGGGTGGTTCAGGTCGTGGGTCTCATCATCGAGTCCGAGGGACCGGCCGTGCGCCTGGGAGAGCTTTGCTATATTATCGGCCAAACGGGTGAAAAGATCCGTTGTGAGGTGGTAGGCTTCAAAGGCAATCGCGTTCAGTTGATGCCTCTCGGAGAGTTGGGCGGCATCGGTCCGGGATCTGAAGTGCGGGGTACCGGTAAGCCCCTGCAGGTGAAAGTTGGCTGGAACCTTTTGGGTCGAGTTTTGGATGGAATGGGCGAGCCGATCGATGGCCTCGGTCCCTTGGACTGCGATGAGGAATACCCGATCTACAACAGCCCGCCGAACCCGTTTCTCAGGCCTCGTATCGAAGAGCGAATGGACATGGGAATTCGCGTGCTCGATAGCACTCTGACCTTTGGGAAAGGCCAACGTGTCGGTATTTTCGCGGGGTCCGGTGTGGGTAAATCCACGACGCTCTCCATGGTGGCGAGATTCGCCAAGGCGGATATCAATGTTTTGGCACTGGTCGGTGAGCGTGGTCGTGAGTTGCGCGACTTTCTAGAGCGAGATCTCGGCCCCGAGGGAATGAAGCGTTCTGTGGTCACCGTGGCGACCTCGGATACACCGGCCTTGGTGCGTCTGAAGGCGGCTTATACTGGCACGGCCATCGCGGAGTACTTTCGGGATCAGGGTAACACGGTGATGCTGATGATGGACTCGGTTACGCGTTTCGCGATGGCTCAGCGTGAAGTGGGTCTTGCGGTCGGTGAACCTCCGGCCACCAAGGGGTATACTCCGAGTTGTTTCGCCCTGCTGCCGAAGTTGATGGAGCGGGCGGGGACTTCGCCGAAGGGCACCATTACGGCCATCTACACCGTCTTGGTGGACGGGGACGATATGAGCGAGCCGATCGCCGACACGGTGCGAGGTATTTTGGACGGTCACATCGTTCTTTCGCGTAAGATTGCTCACAAAAACGTCTACCCCGCCGTTGACGTGTTGCAGTCTGTGTCCCGTGTGTTCACCGAGGTGACGTCTAAGGAGCATAAAGGCTTCAACGCGAAGATCCGTGAGGTTCTGTCGACCTATCGCGACAACGAAGACTTGATCAACATCGGGGCCTATCAACGGGGCGCCAATCCTAAAGTGGACTACGCGATTTCCAAGATCGACGCCGTCCAGGAATTTCTCCGTCAGGATGTTTACGAGCAGGACACTTTCGAGGGGATGCTCGAAAAAATGAGAGCGATCTTCGGATAGATGACTAGGGCAGGCTGATATGGCACAGAAAAAGTTCGTCTATCGACTTCAGAAGATTCTCGAGTTCAAAGAGAAGAAGGAAGAAGAGGAAAAAGAAAAGCTTGCCAAGCTCATGGAGCAAGAGGTGCGGGAACGTCAGATCAAGGCGCAACTGCAGCAAAAGTTGATCGATACCCAGCAAGTGCTGAGAGACAAGCAAGCTGCCGGCACGCTCAATGTGGAGGAGCTAAGATTCTATCCGGGCCACATTAAAAACATCGAAAACCAAATAAAAAATCAGGAGTTGCGACTTCAGGAGCTAGCGATTAGAATTAGAGAGCAGAGGAACGCTCTGATGAAGGCTGCCCAAGAAAGGCAAGTCTATGAAAAGCACAGGGAAAAGTGTCAAGAAGAATGGCAGGCGGAGATGGATCACGCAGAAGCCGTTATGCTCGACGAACTCGCAACGATTAACTTTTCAAGAAGACAACGAGCCGAGCAAGACTGAACGGCCCAAGGAGGAACGCGGTGTCAATTTTCAATAGGATCTCGCAAATCGAGAACAAGATCGGCTCGATCGAGGCGCGCCTCGCTGGGTCAGGTGGACCGCCCCAAGTAAGCGGCCAGAAGCCGTCTCAGGTCAGTTCGGGTCAAGGCGCTCAGTTCGCCAGTCTCGTCGACTCGATGTCTGAGCAGCAGCGCTTCAAACCTCAGGCGACCCAGTCGTCGGGAGCGACCGGGGGAAAAATGGATTCCCAGTCTGTCCAACCTCTGATCGCCGAAGCGGCCGCTACACACGGTGTAGACCCCGCGCTCATCGAGGCCGTGATTCGACAAGAATCCGCTTACGACGCCGGCGCGAAATCGTGTGTGGGTGCCGAGGGACTGATGCAGTTGATGCCGGCCACCGCCAAGGAGTTGGGAGTAGAGAACTCCCTGGACGCTCGGCAGAACATCATGGGGGGCACCAAGTATCTCAAGCAGCTTTTGGCGCGTTTTGACGGAAACATGACGAAGGCTATCGCGGGATATAACGCCGGACCGGGGGCGGTCGAAGAGTACGGTGGAGTTCCGCCTTATTCGGAAACTCAACATTATGTCAAAAAAGTTTTGGACAACTATCAGGAGTTCAAGTCCTAAGGACTCGCTCTTAAGACTTGACCTGAAGTATTCCTCGCAACCAACGAAAACGAAATTCTGGAGAAACAATGGACACAAGTAGCATCAACACCTTGACGGGCACGGCTGACAAGAAGGCCCAAGCGAAGTCCGTGACGGGGGCCTCCAATGGAGACGCCTTCGCCACCGCCATGGGCGAAGCGTCGGCGTCGGATTCCAAGAAGGCCGACCTCGTCGACCGTCCCGAGTCGGACAAAGCTAAGGACGACAAGGCTGTTGCCGATAAGAAGCAAGACCAAGCCGCTCAGTCCAAGGATGCCGCGAAGGCCGCCGATCCTCATCACAAGAAGATCGACGGTCGGGTGTCTGAGTATCTCAATACGATGACCAACAAGGACCCGGCGACGCTGTCTTTGGCCGAGAAACAAGCTTTTCGATTGGGAGAGTTTTCCAACCAGAAACAAGGCATGGGCGGAATGGCTCAGATGTTTGCTCAACAAGGCATCGATCTTTCCGGATTTTCTCCGCAGCAGATCAAGTCGATGATGGGCCGTATGGACACCAAGGAGATGGGTCAGATTTTGTCTCAGATGAAATCGGACCCTTCTAAACTGGATGAAAGCACGCTCAAAAGTATGAAGGAGCAACTGACGGCGGCGGCCGCTCAGCAGCCCAAGGATGCCCCGGCTTTCAATCTTGATGGTCTGCTCGGGGCCGGAGCCCCCAAGGAGGCTGGTGAGGCTGCACGGGCCGAACAGCGGCGTCAGGTTCTCGATCAGGTTCTCAGTCACATCGAAGTTCAGAACGTTGCCAATCAGACAGAGATGAATCTGCGCCTGAATCCCGAGTATCTGGGCGAAATGAAGATTTCTCTGGTTCACGATGACGAGGGAGGCATCCGGGCGACCTTCCAAACGACATCCAAAGCGACCCGAGAAGTGCTCACAGACAATAAGACTACGTTTTTGGACGAGGCTCGAAACAAAGGCGTCCGGATCGGCGCGATGAACGTCGAACTGGTCGATGAAATCGAGAGTTAACGGACCTAGGGCGCCGGGTTTGTTAACGCCCGGTTAACAGGTTGTTCAATTCCGTGTAACGAAATAAGTATAATCTAAGACTGAAGAAGACACACAGGGATACCCAGGAGGAAGAATGTTCGATTTTCACGGCGCTGCCAACAGCATTTCACAAAACCAAGATTCGCTTCAAAGTCGTTTCGACAATATGAAGAACCAGTTCACACCAGGCTACAAAGCAGAGGTTGTGGAGTTCAACGAGATTATGAGTTCCACCACTGGCGGTGGTGCGAAAGAGCGAAAGGCGACCATCTCCTTCGACCAAGGTAAGATTTTCAAAACGCAAACCCCGACCAACCTCGCACTCAATGGACGCGGATTTTTCGTCGTCTCCGACGGAACCCAGAAGCACTACACTCGTGATGGACGTTTCACTTGGCAAGAAGGTAAGTTGAAAGACTCTTTCGGTAAAAGCGTAGTAGGATTTCCGCTCGACACTCAGGGGAACATCTCCGGCAAGGAAACCCCCCTCGAACTTTCGATGGACCCGAACACCAAGCTTTATGGTGGTAAATACACCGGTTTCCATTTCGATGAGACCGGCAAGGTTTATGGGGAGTCTTTGCTGACCGACCCGACCACGGGACAACAGATCAAGACCACCACGCCCCTCTATCAAGTCGCGGTTGCCTCCTTTGCTAACGCCTCCAGCCTTGAGCGCAGCGGGACGACCTCGTTTTCGCAGTCTGAAGATTCCGGGGAAGCCACTCTGGGTGTCGCCGGACAAGGAGCGCTCGGTAGCGTCGCCACCGGAAGCCTCGAGCTTTCGAATGTCGACTTTATGCAAGAGGGTGCCGCTATCGGTATGACCAAGCAGAACTTTGAAGCGAACATGGCCGCCTTCAAAGCGATGGATAAGTTGACTCAATCGGCGCTTGGATTGGTTCGCTAACCTTCCCTCGCTGTTTCTAGTAAGACCGAATCGGAACTCTCCGATTCGGTCTTTTGCGTTTAAGGGGCTACAGGCATGAGTGTGTCGCCTCTCCATCTGGATTCGCTCGAAACCCGCGTTTCATGGAGGTGAGTCCTGCCCCGTCTCAAATGGTCTGGAGCACCCTAATTATCTGGGATTACGGCGCTCCCAAGGGGGGGGTGGAATTTGTGCTTGTTTTTTGTCGAGATAAGGGTGACAATGTTGATACGAGTGTAGGATGAGAACAGGCCAAAAACCGCCTTACGGAGGAGCTCCTCCCAATACATACGTTTTCGGTCAGACTGACAAGTTCACCGCGGATCAGAATAAGTTCTTGGAAAAGATCTTTATCGATTTCGCGGACGGAACGGTTCAGAAGCTAGCTCCGTTGCTACAGAGTCGGTACAACATGGAGTTAATCTCCATCAAAACCCGGACATATCACTCCTACCTTAACTCCCTTCCGGAACCGACCCCGATTCTCGTTTTCGGCGTCAGCGAACAAGTCTCCGGATTTTTGGACATCGACTTCGACTTGTCTTTCGCGCTTTTTGAGAAGCTTATGGG
>JBBKWP010000402.1:0-10271 GCA_037968995.1 Candidatus Xenobia bacterium | reverse complement strand
GTTGCTGACGGTTCTTTGAAGAATCAAACTAGCACAAAGAAAAGCGCACACGCAACCCCCAACCAAAAAAAAAGATCCGGCCGAAGCCGGATCTTTTTTTTGAGTCGTCGATCAGTGAGCGTGGTCACCGTGGTCGTGGTCGCAACTCGAGATGGGAATTCGGACCAACTTGTTACCCTCGACAGCCGACTTGAAGACACTGACATCAACGTTGTTGGACTTGTAGATCTCTAGGCTCTCAGCGTTGACAATGGAGTTGCTCTCCTGAAACGACGCTATGCCTTTCATTTCTCGCTCCACGGTGTCTGAATTGATCTCGGTAAAGGTACGGTCGACGAGCTTTCCGTCGGCTCCGAAGACTAGGTTGACTCCGCCGAACACGTCCGTTACCAGTCCCTCGAGACCGGAAACCGTGACGGGAACTTCTTGGGAGTAGCGGAAGGAGACGAAAGTTTCGCCCTTGCCGTTGGTCGCCACACGCTCTGGTACGTAAGGGAGGTCGGCGGGAAGTCCCAGAGCTTCGGCGTTGGCTTCCAGGAAGTTGACGGCGTTGCCCTTGGAGAGATCGGCCGGTAGGTCCAGGACGGGAATTTCCGCCAGACGGGCTTCGTCAGCTTGGACATCTTGCGCGGTAATAATCTTGCGATCCGCGAACGCCTTCTGAATGCCGTCGGAGTATTTTCCGCCGTTCAAAGCTTTGTCAGAGGCGAGCATTCCCAGTGCGATCTGTTTATAGGTTGCGCGGGAGGTCGATGCAGACTCAATGGAGCGAGTCAGCAGCGGACCGTTCACGCGCTCACTGGTGATGAGGGCCTGATCCGGGGATTGACCTTCCTTGATGGCCTGGTTATAAACCGACTCGATGACGTCGTAGAAAGCGCCGGAGAAGAGACGGGAGAAGGCGTGCACTTCGCGGCCAAGTTCGGTGTCGCTCCCACGTCCGGGAGGCTGTTGGCTGGGAGGCGTGTAGGTGAACCCGTTCAGGGCGTTCCTTAAGAATGTTCTATGGTCGTCAGACGGGTCGCTATTGTCGAGCACACGTGCCGCACCGAACTCTTCAGCCAGCGACGCGGTTAAGTTTTGCTTGCGCAGGTCGCCTCCAGTTTGCTCAAGCATCTGGGTCCGATTGCCCGCATCGGTCAATCCCTTGAGCATGGCGGCGCAATCACCGAAAGCCTCGTGGAAGGCGCCTGTTTCGTCGTCGTGGGTGCCGAAGTAGCCGGGACGAAGGCCGTCGAGCAGCGCGTGGCCGGTTTCGTGGGACACCACGTCGGTAGAGTTCGCGGTCTTCATGACCCGGCCCAACCCGGGGGACTCGCTGTAGAAATAGTTCATTCCGCCGAAGCGTGAGTAGTAAGCGTTGCGCCCCTCTTGCTTGTGCGGGGTGACGGTGATTTGGCGCCCCGAGGCCCACTCGATTCCGCCGCCGCGATAGTCTTCGAAAAGCTGTAGAGTTCCGTTGGTGACGACTTGAGCGTTGACTTGGGAGATGCCGTCACTGCCTTCAGCAAATATGTAGTTACCATCGGCGTCAGGTTTGGCCAGCGGGCGGTTATCCGTGATCTTCACGCGGTCCCCGGTCAATTTGCCGCCAATGTCGTTTTGGGGAATTTCCATGAGAATAGGCTTCGCTACGAATGGGTCTTGGGCGTAAACGGCAACCTTCACGGTCTTCCCTTCCCCGGTTTCCGTCTGCGATGCTGATGCGCTGGCCTGCTTGGCGGAAACCTCCGGTTTCGCCGAGAGGCTGACGGATTCTTGAGGCTCGGGCTTTCCGGCGACTTTGGCCTCGGACTCAACTGCCTTTGAGGCGGGACTTCCGGTGGCTTTCGAGGTGCTGGTGGAAAGAGCGATGCGGTTGGGCGATACGATCACGGTGAACTCCTTTAATATCTCTACGCCCATTATGGCGATGATCGCCGGCGGAGAAGTTAAAGAAGTGTTACACAGTCATCGCTTCTTCCAAAAAAGAATCGAATGTCCGGGTGCTTCGCACATAGAAATCTGGAATTTTTCTTAAGATTTCGGGCGGTAGACGGTAGTGTTCCATGACGAGCGACACTCGAGGAGTTATAGCTTGAGTGATCTCTCTGACTTCGTGTCGGAGATCCCCGCGGAACTCGAACAGCAAGCCAGTTTCGGGAACGATTTCGGGCTTACTTCGCAGGGTCCAAACTGGGGGGTACAGGCGCAGGGAGCCTCCTTTGAGATCTTCTGGGACCTCGAGATACAGAACGGAGACCTTCACGGGATAAGGCGGAAGCTCGGGGCGGGTCCAACTGCTCAGACTGCGATCAATATGGGGGGCAACGTGGCTTCCAGAGGCGATAACTAAGGGGTTCATGAAGAAGGCGTTGCATTCGTCGAGTATCACCCGCTCCAGGTACTCGTGAAAGAGTGGAAAGTTTTTCTGTAGCCGTGGTAGTCCACTCCGGGTCATACTGATGGAAAACCCTTGGGTGCCGGTGAATCTGGCATTGAGTGTGGAACTCGCGAGCAAGGGATGATTCTTCACAAAGCTCGCGCTGGTGGTAAGAAAATCAGGTTCGAACGGTCCGGAATCTGCTCGGTAGAGCGATCTCCAGAAGCCGGGTACAAAGGGTTTGCTCACCCGAACTGTTTTCGACTCCGCATCCGCCTTCCCTATCCTTCTTTACCTTCTGGGCGGCGCGCTCGTCGATGAGAAGTAGCAGGCGAGCCTACATCTTCTGGGGGTATAGGCCTGGATTGGTACTGGTCGGTTGGACTGGTATTTAGAAGATGATAGGTAGTAGAAGGGTGAATGTTACAAGCAGAGAGCCAATGGTTTCTCGAATGTCCATGATGTGTCTCCTTTCGTCTTTCAGCTATTATCGTTTCCCGTTCCTTAGTGCTGTTTTATCATCTCAATGAGCGCTTGAATGTAACTCACACTACCAATGCTTGAACCCATATACTGTAGGATAGTTTTCGCTCCCTTAGGATCTGAGCAGGGAGGTCAATCTGCAGAGCAAATATGGTTCAATGGAACGTAACGATCCCTTCCATCCCCGCCGAGAAATAGAGTTTGTCGTGTTGAGTTTTGAGGGTCCAGACCCTTACTCGATGGTGGGCGGTCTTGGAGTGCGGGTCACGGAAATGACAAAGGTCCTCGCCGAGATGGGCTTTGTCACCAGGCTCTTTTTCGTCGGTGACGCTTCGGCGGAACCCGTGGAGACGTTTTGCGAAGGACGTCTTCACCTCCATCGCTGGTCACGCTGGCTCAGTCGTCAATACCCCAAGGGCGTCTACGATGGAGAACTCGCCAAGGTTGAGGATTTTCACAACAGCCTGCCTCGATTTGTTTTGGACAATGTGGTGGTTCCGAACGCCGAGAGGGGCGTAACGACGGTGATTTTGGGGGAGGATTGGCAAACCGCGAGCACCGTCAGTCGCACCGCGGACTTGGTTCAGGAGAAAGGCCTCTTGCACCGGACACTTTTCCTCTGGAACGCCAACAATACGTTCGGATTCGAATCCATAGACTGGCAGAATCTGGTTCGTTCAACGCAACTCTTAACTGTGAGTCGGTATATGCGTGAGAAGATGCGAAGCTTCCGATTACAGCCTTTGGTTGTTTCCAATGGGATCCCACCTCGATACTGGGAGGCGGTAGACGAGGAATCGGGTTGTGTGCTGCGCTCTTTGTTTCCCGACCTTCTGCTGACAAAGGTTGGACGTTACCATCCGGACAAACGTTGGATCATGGCTATGCAAGCGGTGGGGGAGTGCAAGCGCATGGGCCTCAAGCCCAAGTTGATCGTTCGGGGGGGCTCCGAAGACTATGGTAAACAAGTTCGTGCCGCGGCGGCGAATCAAGGCCTTGCCTGGGAGACAGTTCGACCCAACGGAACCAGCGCGGCGGAAATTCTTGAAGCGATCGCCGTCCACCGCGAAGCCGACATTTTAGAACTCGATTTTTTCGTGCCGGAGAGCTTTCTGCGCAGCCTCTACTGGGCAAGTCGAGCGGTGTTAGCCAATTCTGGGCACGAGCCATTCGGAATCGTCGGACTTGAAGTGATGGCCTGCGGGGGCGTGGCGCTGACCGGATCGACGGGAGAAGAGTATGTCCATTCCTTTTACAACGGTATCGCTTTGGGAAGCGATGATCCTAGGGAGATATCGGTCTACCTCCGAGAACTCCTAGATCACAACGAGACTTCCGACTTCATAAGAGAGAACGGTCGAACCACATCGCGCCTCTTCGCCTGGCAGAACGTGATCAAGGATCTCCTACGGAAGATAGAATTTATGGCCTGGGTCAAGGGCGTAGAACTCGAATCCCACTAAGAACGCGACAGGAAAAGGGTTTCTAGACCCCCTGGGCAACAGGTTCTGACACTTTTTATAAGGATACGAGGCATTGCCTCAAAATTTTGGAGGACTTATGAGCGCTACGAAAACTCAAAACACCGTCGCACCCCGCGGCGAAAGATTCAAAGACTTGCAGAAAACCTTGGTATTGGTCAAGCCCGACGCTGTTGAGCGCGGCCTTGTGGGTGATATCATCGGCCGTTTCGAACGCCGTGGTCTAGCCGTCAAGGGTCTCAAACTGATTCAAATGGATGCTGCACGTGCCGGCAAACTGTACGCCCCCCACGAAGGCAAACCGTTTTACAACGACCTGGTAGCCTATATGACGTCAGGACCTATCGTTTGTCTTTGCTTAGAAGGTGCGAATTCCATTCCTGTGGTTCGTAATATGCTGGGCGCAACAAATCCTGTAGACGCTGCCCCCGGCACCATCCGCGGTGATTTCGCCCAGCGTTTAGACTGCAACTGCGTGCACGGGTCGGATAGCCCTGAGAGCGCCGAGCGAGAACTTCCGATTTTCTTTGGGAGTGACGAAATCATCGACCATGACCCCAGTTACACCTTTCGTCTGTAGTTGACCGATGGACCCACGGGAACACCCACCAGGTTTGTACTTGGTGGCAACACCGCTCGGGCATCTGAAAGACTTGACTCCGCGAGCCCGGGAGATACTCTCCCGGGCTTCGCATTGGGCGGCCGAGAGTCGCGAAGTCGCCCAACGCTGGAAAGAGATCCTCAGAGAGGACTTCGTGACCGGTTCCGTTCCGCACGTTCTTTCCTACCGAGAGTCTAGTCGCGATAGGGACTCCCAAAAGATCCTAGCCTTGTTGGAGCAAGGCGCGGTGGTGGCGCTACTCTCCGACGCCGGTACCCCAACCATTTCCGACCCCGGATGGCACCTGGTGGATCTCACCCGCAATGCCGGTTACCCCGTGTACGCCGCGCCGGGTCCATGCGCTGCCATTCTCGCCCTCTCGATGTCGGGATTTCCTTGCCGGCGTTTCTCGTTTGAAGGTTTCTTGCCCGCTTCCGGTCGACATCGCCGAGAAACGCTGGAGCGCCTTCGTGCCGAAGAGGCGCCCATAATCTTCTATGAAAGCCCCCATCGGTTTTTGAAGACTCTAGAAGAGATCACCAACTCCTTTGAAGATCGCGATATTTTCGTGGGTAGAGAACTGACCAAGAAGTTTGAGGAGTGTTGGCGAGGGCCCGTCTCACAGGCTCACGAGGTGTGGAAGGACCGTCGAGTTCAAGGAGAATTCACTTTGGTGATCGGACCACATATTGCATCTGAGGTCGTACCAAAGTCCATCCCTGAGGAAAGTCTTGAGCTTTTGAGCTCTCTCAATCTTCCCACAAAGGCGACTTCAGCGGTCCTCAAGCACTTCTTTCCCCACATTTCCAAGAAAGAACTTTACGCTCTAAGTTTACAACTCAAACCGAAGACGGGACCAACTGACCTTTCAGGTGGGCCCGGAGGAAGGAACACCTGTTCGTAGAATATTCGGCGCATGGCAAATCACGGGGATGATAAAGATCGTCGTCGCTATCTACGGGTCGCGGCAGATGAAGGATTGGAATGCGCTATCGAGGGCGTCGGCGTGGTCCACATAGTGGGGATCAGCAGCGAAGGTCGGGGGATGCGAGTCATCACCGACAAGGAGTTGGCTACCGATATCGATCTCGACTGCAAACTAGGCCACGAGGGGGCTGAGCTTTTCAACGGCAAAGCCAAGGCTGTCTGGCAAGAAACTTGGGACTTCGAGTTCTGTTCTCGACACGTCGCCGGCATCGAACTCCAAGGACTCAACGACGAAGAGCGGACTGCGCTGGTGGCTCGTTTGCCAGTTGTTAAGGAACCTGGACCTCTGCCGGAACAGATGCTCTAACCCAGATGATGCGTAGGCGAACCTCGCCTTAAGCACTAAGAGTCTTTTGGACTAACCCAGGTCGCCATCGCTTTGGCGAGCACTTTCTCCAAAGGTTCGGCGTGCATCACTTTCTTGTCTAAGGCGTCTTCGATCCACTGTTGGCCTTTGGGGTCTGAAACCAAAGCTTTGTGATGGAGAGGTAACACGTCCCGGGCGATGATATTGGTATCCTCCGGGAGATCGAGTGCCGAGGATACGAACAGTAAACCGTCCGATGGTCCCGTGTACTCATTCACTATTCCGGGAATGTTGGCGGCGTTTCCGGCGACCACCGCGACCTCGATGCTTCTGGGAATGGGATGCTCCTGAAGGCGCTGGATGACGTTTTCACCCTCGTTGATGTAATGCTGGATCCCTAAAGAGTTGCTGACGAATCCCTGCCCACCGTGGTAAGTGGTGTACCAGTCCGGCTCAAGTGGACTCAAAGGATGCTCCTCGGAGAGATCAGCCAGGAGTTGTCGCTGGCCGGGAAAGTAGTCGTGCTTTCCGCCACCGAACCCCTGATCGCTGACGTTTCGCGAAACGCCCCATAGGGTTGCGCTTTCCCAAGAAACAGGGGCATTCAGTTTGTGGTTGTCGGTGGGGGTGAGGAGGACATAGTTGGCGACCGGATGGCGGAACGATGTGTCGATACCGCCATTGGGCGTTCCCACCAAGACAACTCGGCGCACGTCGTCTTGATAAGCAGTGGCTTCCACTCCCTCGCGTCGAACGTCAGAAACATACATTCTCGTGGGCACTCCGCCTTTGGAGTGAGCCACGATATCCACTTTCTCCGCTCCAGTGTCTTTTTTGATTTCGGCTATGGCGTTGGCGATCTGCTCCGCCCAGAGAAAATTGTCGTCTTGATTGTGAGCGAAGGTGACCGCGAACACCTCGTGTCCGTCGTCACGTAGCTTCTGTGCTAGGCCTTTATTGGAGCCATCTTCGCTGGGATCCCAGAAGAAGTTTCCGCTTTTAGTGGCTCCGTGAACCAAAAGGACCGGGGTCTCTTTCTTCTGCACGCCCGCGGGCGGCGGGCCGGCGTAATGAAGTAAAGCGTCTCCAGAGTGGGGCGTCTCGGTTCCGAAAGCGGAGACGATACTCGGCTCGTGCTGTTTAGAACGAGCATTGAACTCCTGTTGTTTGAAAATCTCATCACGATCGCGCAGCAACTCGGTGGATTCCCAAGTGTCGGAAGGGATGGTTTTAACCACTTCATATTGGGGAGGCTTCAAGGCGGCGAATTTGGAGGAACTATGGGCCGTCGGCGTCCCTTGAAGTTTGCTATGTGATGACCCGATTTCCATAAACTGATAGTAAACGATTGAGGCTCACAGGTCTCGGTTTCTCGGTTACCATATTGTTAACAGATAGGGTTCGTGAACAGTTGAAGCTATATTTGACGGGGTTTTAACGTTACAAAAACGTTAAGAAGCCACCTCCTTTTTAGGGGAGGTGGCAGCGATTCAGACCAAAGTGTGGCCCACGAAAGTTTTGAACGTCGACCGCGAGAGCCAATGGCATTTCTCTAGAGTTTAGCGGGTTTTTTCTTGCCTGACTTTTTGCTCTCAGGACTTGTCGACTTCGGTGCATTCAGGGAAGTTTCGACGGTCTCCGACGGGGCGGCGGTCGCTGGACCGGCGGCAGAGGATGCGGCGATCTGGTCAAGTTTCGCGTTGAGCTTCATCAGGAGTTCGCGAATGTCGTCGTTGGATTCTTCCTGGTCTAGAAGACGAGTCTCGACGGCCTGAACCTGTGAGGAGAGGCGGGCTAGGTCTGAACGGCGGGGAATGTCCATGCTCTCCATGACTTGGCCGGACATTTCCGTCATCATTTTCTGAGTGGAAAGTGTCCAGTCCATATAGGCGCCCGAAGCTGCGGAAAAGCTGTCCGAGGCCACAGTGGTCTTGGTCCATTGACTCCAAGAGTCTGTCATCATTTTTTGCCACTGGTTGGTCGCTTGTTGAAATTCTCCGACGTTGTTCGTAAAGCTCATTTTATCTCTCCTGTTTTCTGTTGTGCCCATCTTACTTGGGGCCGGTTGCGTCTTGGTTGCAGATCCAGTTACAGACTTGAGGCCATAAGAGTTTGTGGGATTTCGAACTGACGGAAAGCCCGACGTGACCGGCCCCGAAACGGATCACTTCCCCTTTGGCGAAGATCTCACGGTCGGCTCCAGTCGTCTCCGGCGGCACAAGATGGTCGGACTCACCGAGAATTGTGAGTACGGGAACCCCAATATTGGAGAGATTGACCTGTTTTCCGGCCACCATCATACGGTTTTCGATGAGGTCGTTGTTCAAAAAGCAGGCTCGGACAAACTCCGTGAAGACGCCAGCGGCCATGGGGATCTGATCTCCGACCCAACGCTCCATGGCTTTGTAGGACTCGATGAACCCGTCATCGTCGAGTCGGTCATAAAGGGCTTGCAGCATCTCCGGCTTCTTCTCGATCGTGAGCAGCGAGAACCCCTCGAAGCTCCAGGCTGGTGCGACTCTCCAGGCCTCCACCATCTGTTCGGGCTTGCAGACGTTGGGGTCCGTACTCCACTTGTAGAGAAGATTCTCAGATCTGTAATTCAAGGGCGTTCCCAAGAGAGTCAGGCTGCGGATGCCTTTAGGACGCAAGGCAGTGTAGATAGCGGACAACGCCCCGCCCATGCAATACCCAAAGAGATGGACTTCCTTGACGTCAGCGTCTTTCAGGGTGGCTCTGAGAACGCTTCGCATATAGAGGTTTACATAAGTGTCCAGTCCAGAATGGTAATCGAGGGCCGTGGGTTCGCCCCAGTCGAGAAGATAGACCTCGAACCCGGCGTCGAGCATCCGTTCCACCACACTGCGGCCGGGCAAAAGGTCCAGGACCGCCGGACGGTTGATCAAAGAATAGATGATGAGAATCGGGTGTTTTTGAGTCGCGGGAGTTTCCCGTTCGTAACGATAGAGCGTCAACAGGTCGCGTTCATAAACAACGGTTTTAGGGCTTTGCCCGATTTGGATGGATTCTTGCCCGCTGACAATCTTGTTCCAGCGTGCCCAACGGGTGGGTGATTCGGTTTCCTTGAACATGTGCCCAGTATAGAATTCCGAGGTTGCAAGGGAGTTGCAAAGTCACCAAAGCGCTTAGTCTTCGGGTTGATAACTCGGTTCGTGAAGGCTGACAGGGTCAGACTTTTTCTTACTGGAGCGAATGTTGAGTCCTTCCACTAAGGCGGAGAAAGCCATCGAGAAGTAGATGTAGGGTTTAGGAATGTGATGTCCTAAACCTTCCCCGACCAACGAGAGCCCGATCAGTAACAAGAAAGACAGAGCCAGCATCTTGACTGTGGGGTGGGCTTCGACAAAGGCGCTGATTCGTTCGGCGGCCAGCATCATGGTTCCGACCGCGATGACGATTGCGGCAATCATAACCGGAACTTCATCCACCATACCGACGGCCGTTATCACGGAATCCAGGGAAAACACGATGTCTAAAATCGCGATGGTTACAATCACCTTCGCGAAGGAGGAACCTTTGGCGGTCGCCGCCAGGGCTTCGGCTTCATCGCCTTCCATCTTTTCGTGGATTTCGTGGGTAGCTTTGTAGAGGAGAAAGATCCCACCAAACAACAGGATCAGGTCGCGACCCGAGAATGACTTCCCAAGGACGCTGAAGAGCGGCTCGGTAAGATGAACCAGCCACGAAAGACCTAGTAAAAGTAAGATCCTTGTACCCATCGCCATCAATAGACCGAGACGTCTGGCTTTGGGCTGCTGTTCCTTTGGGAGGCGTCCGGACACGATAGAAATGAAGATGATATTGTCGATTCCTAATACGATCTCGAGAGCCGTAAGAGTGACGAGGGCCATCCAGATCTCGGGATTCGTGAGCCATTCCATGGACATCTCATTAGGTGGACAAGAACGAACTCCTTTGGAGTTTAATACGGTATCCGGTATCTCTCCGCAGGGGGAAATCTGGTCGACCTGCAGAGGAAGTCGGCTACATCGAGTGTGCGGATTCAGACCTCGCCGGAGGGGTCCAGGT
>JBBKWP010000401.1:0-10953 GCA_037968995.1 Candidatus Xenobia bacterium | reverse complement strand
GTCTTCGATCAGGAGTAGGTTGTCTTGAATGGAGGCTCTTTTGGCTTGAGTCGATCCCGGTTCCCGAGAAACTCGGTGAAGGACACTCTGTTCCTCGATGTTCCAGTGGGTCACCGTGTCTTTGGCGATTCCGAGGACTCCCGTGCTATCTTTGGTCAGCGCCACCTTCAAAGTGGGATCAGAAACCACGATATGAAAAGTGGAGTCCGAGGAAGGGAAAAGGTATTTCCCCGCCAGCGAGCGCTTGCCCAAACTCGCGAGTCGTTTTCGTTCCTGTGAACCGGTGTCCGCCGGCATAGACGTCAAAGCGGATCGGTAGGCTTTCTCAGCGGCGTAATACTGTTGGGTGTACATGAAGGCGTCTCCAAGGGCGCGCTGGGTTGGGCCGTGATTCGTTCCTTCCGTGACCTTAATCTCTTGGAGTACCTCCACCGCCTCTCCGGCTTGACCTTCTTCGATGCAGAGCAGCGCTAAAGGAAGTCCGGCCCGGGCTTGACGCAGTCTCCGAAGGGCCTCTTCGGAATCGATTCTGCCGGACCGTTTGTCGACTTGAGTGAGATTGTAGAGGCATTCAGGGTGACCCGATTCGATGCGAAGTCCCCGGCGCCAAACGCTCACAGCATCCTCCCGCTTGGCCAGGGAGTGGAGCGAAACAGCACGATTGTTCAAAGTGTCGGGCCGCTGCTCGCTCGGGACGCTTCCCACTCCTTCGTAAGCTCGGCCCACGATTCGCTTATAGATGCTAGTCAAGCTCTCTTGCAAGCGTTGCATGGACTGTGGGCGACGGCGAGGATCTTTTTCGAGGCACAGCATAGCTACCAGAGCCAGATCGGCGGGAACCTCCGAGTAAAAGGTGCGCGGGTCAGGAGCCTTCACGGTGAGGTGTCGGTCGATAAGGATTTCTGGTGCCACACGCTCGGCGTCAGCATCGAAGGGTCGACGGCCGCAACACATTTCGTAGAGTGTTACTCCGAGGGCGTAGATGTCGGCGCCCGCGTCGACTTCTTCGGCGGACCCCCATTGTTCGGGGGCACCGTACTGAGGTGTTCCTAAAAAGGCTCCCGTACCGGTGATGCCTATAGCCTGGGGTAAGTCGCCGGGATGATGCATCGAAGGGACAAAATCGTCAACCGAATTCGCCGTTTTCACGATTCCAAAGTCGGTGACGCAAACTCTTTCATCCCCGCGTATCAAAAGATTAGCCGGCTTAATATCGCGATGAATAACCCCTCTGGAGTGGGCGTAGGCCATCCCTTCGCAGACCTGAATGGCGATTTCCAAGATTCTTTTCCATTGTCCTGGACGGACGTGGCCGGCATCGATCCACTGCTTCAGTGACCCGCCGGTAAGATAGTCCAAAAACAAGGACGGCAGGCCGGAGATGTCCATGACGAACCAGCACTGAACAATGTGAGGATGGACTCCTAAATCGATCCAGGTCTCCGCCTCTCGTAGAAAGCGATCTCGCGCGGTGGGAGAGCCTACGAGTGCGGGAAGCGGCATTTTGACGGCAAGTTCACGGTTCCACTCGCGATGATGAACCCGCCAAACGACACCCATGCCTCCCTTTCCGATCAGTTCCTGAATTTCTAACCGACCGTCGATGATATCGCCGGGTTTCCAATTCGCGAAGCTCACATTAGTGGCAATGGGACCGGCGTCGAAGGTGCTTTCAAATGCTTCGTTAGACATAGTTAGGTTCACCGACCACGCTGTGTGGCGATTCCTGAAACTCCAGTCGGTAGTCGTCTGGGTCTTTGAGCAACATGATCCTTTTTCCCCAAGCGGATCGATGTGGAGGAACGCAGACACTCGATGGTGGCGCAGCGTTTAGGACCGCTTCTAAAGAGTCAACTTCCAGCGAAATGACCAAGCCTGACGACCCTGGCTGCCATCGAACTTGGTACTGAGCCTGCTCGGCTTCGTTCAGTTCGGAGTGGAGATGGAGTTCAACATTCCCCCGGTCTTCACCGCATCCCAAAACGGCATTGCGCGGTTTACGACTCAGGAGTTTGAGCCCGAGACGACAATAGAAGTCAACACTTTCGTCGAGTCGTCGGCAGACGAGAAAGAGACTCGAGATTCTCACCCCCATCAGAACGACTCATTCCAAAA
Source organism: Candidatus Xenobia bacterium (assembly GCA_037968995.1). Taxonomy (GTDB): domain Bacteria; phylum Vulcanimicrobiota; class Xenobia; order Xenobiales; family JADMJV01; genus JAEXNA01. The sequence continues at coordinate 8,838 of JBBKWP010000401.1, read as the reverse complement.
GATTCCTACCATGGACGTGTCAGAGGGTCACCAGGGAAATTCCATCCAGATCTGATGGTTCAAGGCGCTCTCTAAGGCATTGTTGAGATAGTCCGCATAGAGTTGAAGAAAGGTGTCGGCTTCGAAGGCTTTGGCGGGAGCTTCGCCCCCGATCAGCCACCAAAGAAGGAGATTGGCAGGCGCTAGGCGGTCTCGTCGTCCGTCGGAACCGCGATGGCTAAAGGTTTGGCTGACCAAATCCACCCGCTCAAGTTCCCTCGGAGTCAATAATACCAAGGTCGCGATTCGGCTGAGCAGAATGCCCAACTCCGCTTGACCGGTTTGGCTTACCACGCCTTTGTAGAGGTAGCCGATCCCGAAGCAGGTGAAAGCTTTCGCTGCTTCGTGGTGTCGTATCCTCACAGGACCGGCTCGTTCCACGCGATCGCGAAAAGCGCCCGCGGTTCGCGGAGATTGAGCCATGATCGACAGCAGCGCCAAGCATGTCGGGAGGGCGTGGAGGTATCTTTGTCCGATACTATCGGGTCCGGAACCGAAACGAGCGAGGACCTGCCTGGCCTCAGGCATCTCCAACACTCGTCCTTCGATCGCCAGCCTCTTGTTTTCGAAGCTGTCGAGGAAAGCGTCACTCATAGCCCGAGCTTCGACGCTGACAAATGGGCCTCCCGCTGCGTAAGGGAATCTTTGAGAAGGATCGCATTCATGATTCTTTCAGGACGCGGTTGTACATTGAGACTGTGAAGATTCAGAAATCCATACAGGCCTACATGAAGCCGCGAAGAGAGCCATCCACCGGTGTCGACACCAGCGGAGACGAAGTCGTTGTCGACGATCAAGGGAAATCCATTCCCCGGCGTTCGGGACCGGGGGTCATGGCCGGTGGGATCCAGGGATATCTCATGGACGGAGTGAGCGGAGCGGCCGGTGGAGTGATCGGGTCTTACGCCGGGTCCGTGGTGGCCAAGAAAACGAATAGTATGCTGGCCGGAGCGGCCACAGGTACCGCGGTGGGTGCTCTCACTTCAAGCGCCTTAACGATGGGTCTCGCGGCAGCTTTCGGGGGACAACCCGGCAACATTCTGTTCGCCGCCATCACCGGCGGCATCGCCGGCCTTTCCGGCACGCTCGCCTCGGCACCCGGCGGCGCTGGAGTGATGTCCGGTGGAATTCAAGGTTATGTCGGTAATCGTATGTCGGGAATGGTGGCCGGTTCCGTGGGCGGGTACGTCGGGCTCGAGGTCGGTGAAAGAACCGGCTCAACATCCTTAGCGCTACTGGCCGGAACAGCTTCTGGGGCTCTGATCGGAACTGGGGCAACCGCGGGACTGCTTCGACTAGCCGGTGGCGACGTCAGCGGCGCTTTGCTAGTGGGTTCAGCAGTCCTGGGAGGATTGGCCGGAGCGGCCGGAACCATTGGAGGGAGCCTTAGGGCTGCTCCTAAGGACGGCGTTTACGGGGGAATGGCCGCCGGAATGGCCGCTGGGGCCATGATTGGCAATCCCACCTTAGGTCTTTCCACGGCAGCCGCCGCGGGATTTGCGGCACGGGCCGAGAGCGATGTTGGGAAAGTTATTCTAGGTGTCGCTGGGGGAGCCGCCACCGGTGCGATCGCGGGGGCACTTTTGGGGCCGGCCGGGATCATCAGCGGCGCCATCGCCGGCGCGATTGCCGCTCCCTTGGGAGCCATCGTTGGTACCGCGTCACGACAGGTGATGCGCAATGGTCAGGTCGACTTGGTTGATGGAATCAGTAAGAAGTTCGTGGACCCTTACTTGGAGAAGCACACGCTCACCCACGCGCAAAAGGTGGCCGTGGGTGCGGCGGCTGGTGGTTTGGCTCTCGGAACGACGGGAATGGTCGCGGGCCTAAAGGGAGTTGCTGTTATGGGAACCGTGGGTGCCGCGGTCGGCGCTTTTCACTGGGACCGGGTCATCAAAAAGGCTCAGATACAAAAAGAAGCGGCCAAAAACGTCGGCGAATACTCCCGAAACCAGGGGGTGTTCGCCAACGTTCTGGCCGCTCAGAAAGCGATCGTCGCTTCTTAAAAGCGTCGTTTCTTAGCTGTTCTTAATCGCTGCGATGGCGGCGGTAACGCTTGTTGCGCCCCCGATTTCCACTGTTTCCGCTGTTCGCATTGTTCCCGCTGCGCTCTCCACGGTCGTTACGGTCGTTGCGATCATTTCGGTCGTTACGATCATTTCGGTCGGGTCGCTCGCGGTCGCCACGGTCGCTGCGGTTTCCAGTGTAGGCGGATTCGTGGAACTCTTCCATCTCAGTGATCTCTTGAAGGGTCGCCGTGAGGTAGATGCCGCGGTTGAGGACTTGTCCTACTTTGTCGGTCGGTAGCATGACGTCATTTTGGAGAAAGCTGCCTTTTTCCAGTATGAGGTGCGACACGGAAGCGGTTTCGGGATCGACCATCAGGAATCGTAGCCGACCGATTTTTTCACCATCTACGGTGTAAACATTGGAGCCAACGTGAAGCTCCGGGGAATTCGTTTGAGACAAAATTCACTCCTAGGTTTTGCTGCGCGGGGGAACCTGGAGGAAAACTTCCTCGATTCGAGCGCGTGGTTCTGCAGAGAGATTGTCGACGATGCTCATCTGACTAGCTCTTCGTCGCAAGATTACTCCACTTATGAGTGGTGCCCCTCTTTCCGGCGCTCCAAACGCACTCGTTTCAGAAAAAGGGGATCGCAATCTCTGGGCGGAAACAATCCGTCCCACACTATGGCCGCGTGCTTGCTGCGGAAAAATATCGAAAGACAACGATAAAAGTGTTTCTAACAAGTTCGGGGGGTAACTCGCTCTTGGTGGCCTGTGAGTGGAGCATTGAAGCGCATTAGCGCGATTTCGGGAGGCTTCCTTGGAGCAAAGTATCACCACCCTTTTGGGAGAGATGATCCGAGACGGAGGATCAGATCTCATGGTCGCCGCCGGCTTTCATCCAGCATATCGACTGCACGGAAAGTTGAAGACCTTCAAAGACCGTCCGAAGTTCGGCGTTGCCGATGTTCAAGGTATGCTCAAGGAGGTGCTCACAGAAGCTGAGATCAACACCCTCAAGAAAGCCAAGGACATGGATTTCGCCTATTCGGCGCAAATAGGGGAACTTGGGCACTGTCGTTTCCGAGGGAACGCCTTTTTTCAGAAGGCCGGCCCGAGCGTTGTTCTGCGAGCGATTCCTCGAGAGATACCCACTTTAGAATCCCTCAATCTACCGGTTGATGTGGGGCAGTCCCTGATGGAACACCACCAAGGCATGGTTCTTGTCACCGGTCCCACCGGCGCCGGGAAGACCTCGACCCTAGCGGCGCTCGTCGACTGTGCGAACTCAGCGCGTGCGCTCAATATCATCACCTTGGAGGACCCTATCGAGTTCATCCATCGGCCGAAGATGAGTTTGGTGGTTCAGCGTCAGGTCGGTATGCATTGTGATTCTTACGCCTCAGCCTTGCGGGCCGCGCTTCGTGAAGACCCCGACCTTATCTTGGTTGGCGAATTGCGAGATGAAGAGACCATTTCGCTGTCGATGACGGCGGCGGAGACGGGTCACCTCGTGATCGCGACGATGAACACTATGAGTGCTGCCCAGACAATCAATCGAATCGTCAACGCATTTCCGCCGCGACAGCAGTCTCAAATTCGAACGATGCTCGCGGACTCTTTACGGGGTGTCATATCGCAGCAGCTTTTGGCTCATCAAGATGGGTCCGGGCGATCTCCCGCGGTGGAGATTATGCTTTGTACCTCTGCTATGGCCAACTTGATCCGCGAGAATAAAATGCATCAAGTGAATTCCGTCATTCAGACGAACTCGCGTCGCGGAATGCGGATGATGGATGACTCCTTGTTCGAGTTGGTGGAATCGGGCAAGGTCGCCGCAAAAGAAGCTCTCGACCGGGCACACGATAAGAATTCGTTTGCCGAGAGGGTGAAACTCGTCCAAGGAGCAGCACTATGATCAAGCAATCAGCGGCACTCGATAGATACCTTACCACCTGCGTCGACCGCGGAGGGTCCGACCTTCATTTGCAAACTGGCGCAAGGCCCGCGCTTCGAATTCTGGGCGATGTCGTCTTTCTCGAAGAGGACGTGCTCGGTCATCAGACGACGGAAGCTCTTTGCAAGGAGGTTCTCGATGAGAGCCACTTCAACACCCTCTTCAAGACCGGCAGCGTAGACTTTGCTTATGAGGTGAAAGATCTCGCGAGATTTCGTGCGAATTTCTTGCTCCAGCATTATGGCTACGGAATTGTCATGCGTGTTATTCCCTCGAGAATTCCGACTTTGGAGGAGCTGAATTTACCCAAGGCTCTCTACGAAATTTGTGACTACAACAAAGGTCTTGTCATCGTTACTGGACCGACAGGTTCCGGGAAGTCGACGACGCTGGCGGCGATGGTTAATCATATTAATCAGAATCGGGCCATGCACATTATTACGATTGAAGACCCTATCGAGTTCACTCATCCGAGTATTCAGTCGATGATCCAGCAACGGCAAGTGGGCGTCCAGGCGAGGACCTTCGCTCAAGCTCTGCGAGCCGCCTTGAGAGAGTCTCCTGATATCGTTCTGGTGGGTGAGATGCGCGACTTGGAAACGATTTCACAGGCCATCAGCGCCGCGGAAACGGGTCACTTGGTATTCGGAACGCTGCACACAAACTCCGCGGCTAAGACCATCGATCGTGTGATCGACGTTTTCCCTGCCGACGCTCAAGACAGTATCCGTTCCATGTTGAGTGGGACGTTGCGAGCAGTCGTAGCTCAGCAGCTTCTGAAAACCGCGGATGGTGAAGGCCGAGTGGCAGTGCAAGAGATTATGACGGTGAACATGGGTATCTCCGGCTTGATTCGCGAGGCAAAAACCTCGCAGATTCCTTCTTTTATCACCATGGGAAGTCGTGAAGGGATGCAAAGCATGGACCAGCATCTCCTGCAGTTGGTGGAAGCAGGGCGTATATCTGTGGAATCAGCCTTTGAGCGCTGTCTATCGCCGACCACGCTCACTCGAGCCGGGCTGAACCCTCCCGCCGACGCCATCCTGTAAAATGTGTGAGGCCAATGGGCTTCGGTTTTAGGATTCTTCTAGGAAGTTTTGTCGGACTTCTGGACCATTCGAGTGTAGAGACCATTTTGAGCCATCAGCTCAGCGTGGTTTCCCCGTTCGACGATCCGTCCGTTCGATAACACGAGGATCATGTCGGCCCTTCTGACCGTGGCCAATCGATGGGCCACTATCACAGCTTGTCTTCCTGAGAGAAGTTTGTCGAGGACTTTTTCCAGGGCTTCCTCGGTTTCAGAATCGATGTTAGCGGTTGCCTCGTCGAGGACTAAGAGTTCGGGGGCGAACGCTAGGGCTCGGGCGAAAGACAAAAGCTGGCGCTCGCCCGTGGACAGGGCGTGTCCGCTCTCACCAATCAAGGTCTTGACGCCCTCGGGGAGAGTGTTTAAAAGCTCTTGAACGCCTGAATCAGCTAGGGAGCGAGCGACTCGGTCATCGTCGAAGGCTTCGAAGAGTTGGACGTTCTGGCGAAGCGTGGCTCGGAAGAGAAAGAGGTCTTGGGAAACATAAGCTAGGCGTTGTCTCCACTTTCTGCGATCGAGGTCCGTGAAATCCACTCCGTCAACGGTGATACGGCCGGTGTGGCCACGCTGCTCGTTAAGTTCGTAGAATCCGAGCAGAAGCGATACGATGGTCGACTTCCCCGAGCCGGTCGGTCCGACAAGAGCCACCGTTTCCCCGGCGTTGATCCGAAAGCTGACGTTCTTTAGGACCGGCTTGTCGTCGGAATAGAAGTAGCTTACGTCGCGAAATTCAATCTCCGAGCCACTCCCAACCGTAGCTGTTCCCTCCGTTTCTTCAGATTGATCCAGTAAATCTAAGACCCTCTCTGAGGCCACCGTGGCCCGAATCATGACGTTGTACCGTTCAGCCAGTTCTTCGAGTGGGGAGAACAAGAGCCGAACATAGACCAAGGAGGCGACGAGATCCCCAAGGCTGAGGTCCTGTTCGAGGACGGCCATCCCCCCCAAGGTTAGGAGCAAGGCTGTCGCAACCAGTTGTACGATGGAGAAGGCCGGACGGAAGATCGCCAGTTTTTTCACGAGGCTCAGTTCATTGTCGAGGCAGTCGGAGTTGAGGGTACCGAAACGGGCGCGCAGGAACCCTTCTGCGGAGAAGCTCTTTATCGTCGCCGATCCCTCTCGCGTTTCAGACAAGAATGCGTTGATGGTCGCCACTAGGCGGCGTTGGACCGAGTATAGTGGGGATGAGCGATCCCGAAACCAAACCACTAGACTCACCAGAAGGGGAACGAAAAGAAAGAGCAGGACAGCCAGCAAAGGATCGGTGGTCAAGAGGACCATCAAGGTCCCTGTGATCAGCAGCATATCGCCGAGTCCCGCCGGGAGAACCGACGTGAAAAGCTCTAACAGGGCTTCTGTGTCATTGATCACGCGACTGACAGTTCTACCGACTCCCGCGCTGTCGTGATAGCTCATGGGCAGTCGGTGGACTTTGGTGAAGAGTTCTCGGCGAAGATTGAGAACCAAGGTTTGACCAAAGCGCTGTAGCAAGAGGGTCGAGCCGTAGCTGAGAAAGAATCCCGTGAAAAGCAACTGTAAATAGAGCCAGGAGAGAGATTGAAGCTCTTTGAGAAGTTCCGTTTTTTCTCCGGCCGCGCCTAGACTCAAGGGTCCGTCGATCGCCAGTTTGATGACCTGTGGCAGGGCGACCTGGATGCCGGCGAGAGCCAGCAGCGAGAGAAAAGCGAGTGGGAAGTTCGAGCGAGTACCCATCGAAAAGGGAACTAAGCGACGAACCGCAGTGAGACTCGGAAGAGAGCGTCCAGTCGTGAGGTCTTTTTCGCCGGGCTCAGACAAAACCGTCTCCGTCATTGTCTTGAATAGCGAGTAGTTCGCGATAGAGTCCGGGTTTTTGCGCTAGGAACTCGTGCCGTCCGCGCTCGACGATATGCCCTTCGCGAATCACCAAGATTTCATCCGCGTTGCGTAAGGCGCTCAGTCGATGGCTGATTACGATCAAAGCCCTTGATTCCGTGCGCGCCCGTTGGAGATGGGTAAGGATTCGTTGCTCGGTGAGTGTGTCCACCGCGCTCAAGGTGTCGTCGAGCAGAAGAATGGGCGCCGCTTTCAGCCAAGCTCTAGCAAGCGCGGCCCGCTGTCGCTGGCCACCGGACAGGGAGATTCCCCGTTCGCCCAATTCGGTTTCCATACCGTTCGGAAATAGCGCTAGGTCAGCGCTGAGATCAGCGACTTCGATCGCGTTTTTTAGTTCCGTTTCGGTGGCGGTGGGAAAGGCGAGCTTCAGATTGTTGGCCACCGTGTCCGAGAACAGAAACGGTTCTTGAGTCACGATGGAAAACAGCCGTCGTCGTCTGGAAAGTTCGAAGCTAGCGAGGTCCTCTCCATTGAAGAAGAGGCAACCCCTCGGGATCGTTTCGAGTCCCATAAGGAGTTGAAAGAATGTCGTTTTACCGCATCCGACGGGTCCCACAATGCCGAGGAACTGTCCAGGTTCGCATCGCAGGGACCAATCTTTGAGAACAGGTGGTCCATTCGGGTAGGAGAAATCAAGATTACGGACTTCTAAGGTCCCGATTTCAGCGGCTTGCCTGAAAGTTTCCACCGACTCACCTGGGTCAGAGAGGATTGCATCGAGGCGGGCCATGGACGCGGATCCGCGTTGCAGCAGAACCAGCATCCACCCGGCCGCGATCATAGGCCAGGTCAGAAGACTGAGATAACCTATGAAGGCCGCTAGGCTGCCAACACTCAAGTCTCCGTCCAAGACCATAGGGCCGCCGACCCCCAAAAGAATAGCTGAGGAGGAACCCGCGAAAAGTAGAATGACGGGGGAGAACGAGGCGTCCACTCGGACATATCTCATCATCATTCTTAAAAACTCATTGTTCTTTTCTTGGAACGCTTCGGTGTCGCCCTCGGCTTGGACGTAGGCTCTGAGAGTTCGCATTCCCGATAAGCTCTCTCGGGTTTTCTCTGTCAACTTCTCAAGCGAACCTTGCACGTCGTCCCATCTCCCGTAGACGAGACGCATACAGATCGCCATAAGAAGCCCCAGTGCCGGGAAGGGAAGCAGCGTCCAAGCGGTCAGGGTAGGGGACAGTGTGAACATAAGGCTGCCGGCCACAACAGTAATGAAGATGCTGTCGAAGAAGGCTATCAGTCCGAAAGCGAGCGCCTCTCCAACGGCGGGGATATCGTTGGTCGCCAGTGCCATGAACTGACCGGCTTGGGTTTGGGAAGCTCGCTGGGGGGTCAGTGTGAGGGTTTTTTCCAGCAGTTCCCGCCTCAAATTCGCTTCTATTCTTCGGCCGCTTCCGAGAATGAGGTGGCGCCAAAGTTTCTTGGCCAGGAACGAGACCACGGCCAGGAGCAGGAGAAGCATCGCCCATTGTATGAGTTCGCGGGGAGTCATCAGGTTGGCTTCGAGACGGTCGATGATGGTCATGGTGAGCCATGGAACCGACAGGGTGACGAGATCGGTGACGACTACACCCACCATACCCAGCAAGGTCTGGCGGCCGTAACCGAGCATAAGTTCAACAAGTCGCCAAAAGCCACGGCGTGGACGGGTGTTCTGGTCGGACATTTCCTTGGTTCCGATTCTTAAGTCGCTTTAGGCAAAGGCTCTAGAGCCCGGACCTCTAGAACCAAAAAGTGAGTTGGCCCTGGCCAACTCACTCTTGGATTGATCACGAAAGCCCGTTTGGGCTGACTGTTCAGGTTTAGCCGGAGACGGTGACCTTTTTCATCTTGTCGCCGCCTTTGACTTTGTCGACGATCTCGACAC
>JBBKWP010000400.1:0-10241 GCA_037968995.1 Candidatus Xenobia bacterium | reverse complement strand
CCCCCAACAAGGACGCACTTGAAGCCTTGGAAGCAACTCTGCGAGGTCTATAAGAAGATCTTAGATGTCGAAGGCGTCTGCAGCGATAGGTTTGGCGTGAACTGGATGGTCCTGGCTCCCGTTCCCGCTTCTGTCCCCGCCTGAAGCCATGGTCGGAGAGTCATCTTGCGAATCTACGGCCAGACCTCTGTAAACGACTCAAGGTAGAGAAACTTTCAAGCGCCGGACGGTTAGATATACTTATGAATACGCAACCGATCCAGGTGACCATCGATCTGACTCATCATAATGGCTGCTCGCACGAGCAAAGCGCCTTGGTCCGTGATTTGACCAAGGACGCTTCCATTTCTGCTCTCCTTTCAAGTTTGGGAGCCGACTCTCTCGAAATCCGGTTCGCCACCTGTAATCGGTCCACGGGGACTCTTAACTCTTAGGCGGATTCACAGAGGGCCTCAACGAGGCACCGAAAATGTGGGTTTGGTCTCTTCTCCAAAAATCGTGGGTAAACGTTAGCAACTCTGTAACATCTGTTTACATTCACCAGGCTCCAGCCTAGCACTGGTTATGTTGCCTCAGATATTCTTGGAGCAGAGAAGAGGTTCCAGAGATGCTCGCCACCTACGCCCGATTTGAAAGACTTCACAGTGGACTGTTCCACGATGTTAAACAAGCGATGACAACCAGCAAACTCGCTTCGGCGATGGCCGGTCGCGCTGGATACTCACGCAAGGAGTCTCGGTACTTGGCGCAAGTCGCACTGCTGCACAACGCCGACGAGCGTCTTGACCCGAAGTCCGGTGAACGTCGCCCGCATACGGCCCCTCAAACTCACAACACTCTGGACTGGATGTTGCAAAATCGAGACGCACTTTCTCTCCATTTCTGTTGGACCAAGTCGAATTTCAACATGGCCTGCTACCTCGTGGCACGAACCTGCTACCCGTTCGACGCCCAACCGCGTCTCATAGGGCAGAATTTTCACGGCAAATCTCCGGTCGAAGTGGCCGCCCACTTCCTGGAAATGGTCCCCACCGAACTGCGAGAAGAAGCCGTGCGCTTAGCCCTCATTCTAAGATTCGCCGACCAGGTATCGAACTACACCCAGAATATGAAACGAGTACAGTTAGCTTTGACCGGTTTGGTGGTCGAACTTCAAACCGGTGGAGTCTCCGTCAACATCGGAGACCTCCGAACCGGTGCGTTCCTGGCGGCGGTAGGCACCGACATCCATCAAGATCGGATTCTAGCCCTTCAATTCGGAGTTCGTCGAGACGACATTCTGACTCGGGATCAACTTATGGACCTGTTGCCTCCAATGGTACGACGTCGCCTCGATTCCAATCTCAACTCTCTGCTTGAGGCTGTCGCGGCTTAGCCTTCGAGATCTAGACGAGAATAAAGTCGCTCAAAGAAAGAACTCAAGGCGAAGCCGATATGCCTCCGTCCGGTCATTTGTATAGCGAAAGCGACAGCGTTATCCTCAGATATTCCTTTCCGCAACACTCTTTTCGGGCCTTCCAGAGGCTCAAGCCGGCGATAAAAAGCTAGGTCGCCCACACGCCGAGAGGATGCGGCGAGTCCAGACGAAGGGCTCTTTTTCACTTCTTTTCTGTCTGTGGCCAAAAAGAGTTTCTTCAAATCCAATCTATGGTTGGGTTCCTGCGCACGCTCCCAAGCCGTGCTGAGGCAAAGCACCGGGGGGCACCCGATATCAGTCCCGACCAAACTCACCCACGTGGCACGGTGGACAATCTGGCGTCCGGCGGCAGTGTGATTCCTGGCTCGGTACCCAAGCGATTCGTCTCCGCGTCCGCCCTACACTCAAGTATCGGAAGGCACACAAAAGCGGCCCGCTCCAACGGGCCGATACTCAATTATCAGAGGATATAAAAACGGCCCGCTCCCTCTGGGGAAGCGGGCCGTTTCGTTTTTCTAGCGTTTGTGGCGACTAGCGCTGAGAAATGCGGCTTAAGATCTCTCGGTCCGAAGGAGCGGGTGCGAAGAAGTGACCGTCGATCTCAGTGCCGAAGTGACCTACCTTCGCTTTCACATCAGCTTCGTCACCGACTCGAGTGATCGATGCATTCACCTTGGAATCAAAAAAGTTATCGGCTTCACCCTGATAGTATTTGGTACCGGGTGTCTCTTTGTCCAGCGCCTGCCAGTTGTCATACTTAGGAGGGTTCGCGACGTTACCGAGTTTGTGCAATATCTCTTCGTTGGTCGGTGCTGGAGAGACGAAAAAGGACTCGACGTGGGTTCCTAGGCCAAAGAGGCCGCTCTTTGAGCCCGCTTTAGCGCTGTTGTCTTCGTTGCGCTGTATCCAAGCCTCGGAGCGACGATTCGTGGCCTTGAAGCGCTCAATGCCTGGTTGATTCGATTTTACGGGATTCCAATTGGTGTTCATGAGTTGTCCTTTTCGTGATGTCTTGACCCAATCATAACTCTCAACCCAGGAATGGTCCTGACAGTAACAGGGCATTTCGTGAACGCGCTGTGACATTTTTGTTAACTTTGTTGAGAGATTCGTTTGGAAGGAAATTCGCGCTTCCAGAGGTGGAAAGACTTGAGCTTGGCGACAGGAGGTCGAGTCCCTAGTAGACGCCGAGGGGCGAAGCGTAGGACGGTAGCATCAATGGGGTTCCGGTGGTAGGCCGACAGACCAACCGATCAATACGATTGGTAAACTGAACCTGAAATCCGCGATTTCGATAATGATGATAGGTGTTCAAGTAGTCGATCTGACCTACGCCTTGAAAGAGGTGGTGTTCCTCGAGAAACGGGCGTAATGCCTCCGGAAAACCGAAGTACCATCCCGCTAGTCCGGTGTCGCGATGGCGCTGAACGTACTCCACGGCTTCTCTGTTGGAAAACATGAAGATAAAGGCACGCGCCAAATCGGGCAGTCGCTCCCGCAATCGGTCCAGCATTCGGGCGTCTGAGGAGATCATGGTGACTCGGCGGTCTAGGCAGGCCCGCTCAAGGCTGTCGGAAAGCGCTTCTACAAACTGGCTCATTGCGGGCTCATCTTGAACCTTCGGTTCCATGAAATAGTGAGGGCAACGGTGACTGTAACGTTCGAAGAGTTCATCGAGCGTCGGCACAGAGGGTGCAATCTCCATCAGTTCGGGCAAAGTTAAGTCGCGAATCGCTCGAGAAACCCCATGGACCCTGTCCAGGGTTGGGTCGTGGTGCACCACCACCACGAGGTCACGGGTGAGATGAAGGTCAAACTCTATACCACCTCCGTGGGAGATCGCGAAATCGAAGGCTGGGAAAGTGTTTTCCACGAGTTCGGGATGCTCGAACACCCCACGATGTCCAACCAAAAGGGGATCCACGGCCTTACCATCGAGTGTCCTCGGCAGCCATCCATAGATCAGATTGAAGACCTTTTCGAGGCGGTCCATGATCGGTTTCCCCATAAAACAATCTTCCTTCAGCCAGTTGACGATGCCTTCCGTGGAAGAGCTTCACGTGGTGACCAACTTGACGCCGAAGTGACCGTCGAGAGAGTCCTCATTCAGCTTTATTCGCAATTCGCCAGAAGCTCAGCGAGCCCCAGCTTATCGAGAATCTCCACCCGCCCTCGGGATACACTCAGATAGCCTCCCCGACGCAATGAGGCGAGTGCCTTCGTGATACTCTCCCGAGTGGTCGCCAACTCCGCAGCGAGATCCTGGTGCGTCACCGCGATCACGGGCCCTTCGCGCTCGCACAACCAATAGGTGAGCCTTCGTGAGACAGACTCTGTACCGATACGAAGAAGCGCGTCTGTCAACCGTCGTACCCTCTCGCTTTGACGAAGCAACAGCCTCCACATCATCTCAGAATCACCTAATAAGAAGGCACGAAATTCCGCCGCTGTGAAGATCCTGATTATAGACTTCGTGAGCGCCTTCACGGTGGCCGAATGTGGGCGTCCATCGAGACAAGACATTTCACCCAAAAGCGATCCAGGCGCGAGTTCCGTGAAAACCACCCGGTCCCCCCGGTCCGTCACCTTCTCTACTCCCATCAAACCACTCAGGAGAAGGGCGCCGTGTCCGGCCGGCTCCTCTTGACTCCACAATACGGCTCCGGCCGCCAAAGATTTGAGTTGGCCAAGCTTCGACCAAGCGGTTTCTTCGTTGGAATCTTCTGACACACCGAACCTCCCGTGCAGGTTGCTTGCATAAAAAAAGGGCCTCGCTCATGCGGGCCCTCAGTTTCCTATATCCGAGTAACTAGTTCCCGGAAGAGGTGTCGTCGGTTGGAGCCGGGGTCATGGCCGAATCAGGAGCTTCCATAGCGCCATTCTCCATAGGAGCGGGCGACAGGGCGGCGTTAGGATCAACCATTCCGGGAGTCCCCGACATTCCGGGGGTCGCTTCCATTCCCGAAGCGGGAGTCATTGGTGCCTCGACAGGTACCTCGGTTGCGGCGCCGGTAGTGGTACCACCAGCGTCCATCGGAGCACCGGTTGAGATGGCTCCTGGAGTGGGACTGGAATCAGCCGATTTCACGGCGCACCCTGTTAGTAAAGCGACTGACAAAAGTGTACCGAGAGCGTAAAGTTTGATTTTCATGAATTCCTCATTGGAACAGGTTCAAAGACCCGAAAGTCTTAGCCGATATAGTATCCAGTCGATGTCAAGATCTTCTCAAGTGATTCAGGCTTTTCATCAAGAAAATATCAAGATAAATCAAGTCTTCCAAGGGATAGCCACCGGCGCACTCCGAAGACGTGTCTCGTAGTGGAACGACAATTTCATGTAGGCGGCGGCCCCCTTTCCTATCTTTGGGCGACGGCGGTGATGCTGGTCTTGACCTTTTCGGGTCTGGCGGTCGGATCATTGACGCCCACGAACCTAATCATGTTCTACCTCCTGGCAGTGGTCTTCATCGCCTCCTGGTGGGGCAAGATTCCGGCCGTGTTTTCAGCCTTATTGTCCGTCTTTCTCTACGACTTCTTTTTTGTTCCGCCAATTCGGCTCTTCACGATTTCCAGAGGTGACAGCCAACACATTGTAACTTTCAGTTGCTTTCTCGTGGTCGGACTCTTGGTTGCTCATCTCACCGATCGGGTCCGCACCTTGGCTTACGACCGTGTCCAACTCCTAGAGGATGCGAAAACCGCGGAAATCTTGGGCGAGAAAGAGCGATTGCAGACTGCATTGTTGAGTTCCATCTCTCACGATCTACAAACGCCCATTTTCTCGATCGTGGGGGCGCTGGACAGTCTTTGCGACCCAGACATCCAACTTGACGTGGAAAGTCGACAAAGTCTCATCGATACCGCAAGACTCGAAACTCATCGACTGCAGCGCCTGGTTCGCAACCTGTTAGACCTCACGCGACTGGAAAGCGGGCCGAAGCTCAAAATCTCCTTCTGCGATCCCACAGACCTTGTCGGGACCGCTCTAGGCCAACTTGAGGAGATCGCAGGAGGGAGAGATATTCGACTCCAGGCCGACATCGAAGGCCAACCTCTGGGGGTGGACTTTGTACTGTTTACTCAAGTGTTGGTTAATCTCATCGACAATGCGGCCAAGTATTCTCCCGTGGATGAGCCCATTGATATTCTCTTCGAGGCGGAATCCGACTTTTGGCGAATCGAAGTCTCCGACCGGGGCCAGGGTATCCCCCCCGACGATCGTGAGAAGGTTTTTGAGAAGTTCTTCCGGCGCACCGATACGGACACCGACGGTTCGGGACTGGGACTAGCCATCAGTCGAGGACTGGTGGAAGCGCATGGGGGTCAACTGAAAGCAAAATCCAGAATAGGTGGTGGTACAATCATGTCGATCAAACTGCCACAAAGTGTATCGAGTTGACCCCCCGTTCTGAACATATTCTCGTCGTGGACGACGAACCGAGTATCCGTCGATTTTTACGTGTTTCTCTCACAGGACACGGCTATCTGGTGACGGAGGCGAGCAACGGACTCAGTGCCGTGGAAATGCTCGTGCAATCTCGTCCCGACCTCGTCATTCTGGACATGGGCCTACCCGACATCTCCGGCTTAGATGTCGTACGTCAGGCCCGTGAGTGGAGCACCGTGCCTATCTTAATCGTGTCTGTGCGCGATCGCGAAGCGGACAAGGTTGAGGCCCTCGATGCCGGGGCGGACGACTACTTGACGAAACCCTTTGGCTTAGCCGAACTGCTAGCCCGTATTCGCTCCGCCCTCCGCCGGTCTAGCCTCATTCCCGACACCGGAACTGTGTTTCGATGCCAGGATTTGACGGTCGATCTCGCCGCCCGTTCCGTGACCATGGGTGAGAAACGTCTTCAATTGACTCCCACGGAATATGAACTCCTCAAAACCATGGTCCAACACGCCGGCAGGGTTCTCACGCATCATCAAATCCTTACCAAGGTTTGGGGTGAGCAGTATGCCGGCGACGCCCATATGTTGCGAGTCAACGTGAGCAATCTCCGTCGAAAGTTGGAACCGGACCCGGTTCGTCCTCGATATCTGCTCACGGAACCAGGAGTGGGCTATCGGTTTCGGACCGATTAGAGAAGTACCCCGCAGCGAACCTCAGCCCTCCGGCTTGCACTCCACCGCGACTAAACTGAAGGTCGCCTTGGTGCCCGCACCATCCGGGCCTGTCCCCAAAACCAGCAGCCCTTCGTGGGCCTTCGCCAAACGGTAAGCTATCGCCAAACCTAGGCTGGCACGACCCGTGGCACACACCTGTGCTTGGCCATCCCAATCTGTGCGAAGACGGTCCGGCAAGCCCACTCCGTTGTCCACCACACTCACCCAATGACGGCCCTGCCGACTAATCACGGAAACTTTCACATAAACTCCGGAACCCGCATGTTCGATGACATTCTCTAGAAGGATCTGGAAAAGGTCTCGGGTTCGATGCCGGTCCGCCTTAACCCAGCAGGCCTTCTCCGGGAAGTCTAGATCTAAGACGACGTGCTTTTCTATGGCCGCTTCTTCTAGGTTCTCGGCTGTTTCTAACAAGGCGTCAGTCAGTAGAAAGGTCTCGGTGTACAAAAGAGGCTTTGACTTTTCCCACCGTGACAGGTCCAAGAGCCTTTCTATCATTCTGGCTACGTACGCCGTTTCGCGACGAATCTTCTTGAGGTGGTTCAGGTCTTGACCGTTGGCTCCATCATCGATCAGCGTTTGAGACCAGCCTAGAATCGCAGCCAAGGGGGTTCTCAAATTGTGCGAGACCTCGCTCAAAAACTGACGACGTGAAGCCTCCGCTCGCTCCGCCTCCTCTTTCTGGATTCGTAATTCATCCATACTTTTGGACAACCGTTCAGCCATCGAGTTGAAACGATCCGCGAGGTCCACAATCTCCCGAGGTCCTTGGGTTTCGAACCGCTCCGCGAGGGGGCGCCCTTCGAACTGTTCGACCGCGGACGCCAAGCGCGCCACCGGTCGAGAAATGAAATTACTAATGATAACGGACAAAGCGATGCAGGCCAAACCGGCTAGGGATGCGGCGACTAAAAGGTCCCGAAGAGGATTCCAAAACGAGCCGTTCTTGTGACGGGGTCGGTAGGCGCGTACCTCGAGGGTGCCATCCTTTAGATGTCCCGAAGCAAATTCCGCGGCTTCCACCATTGCCGGTTGTCCCAGGTGAACTCGACCCCATAACGTCTCGAGTTCCCCCTGCGAATCTCGAAAGGTTACGGTAGTATTCGGTTCTAAGCCCAGCTTGGAAACCGTCTCCTTTAGAGATTCTCGAGAATTGAGATTGACGGTTGAATCTACCACTTTCGACAAGGCTTCAGAAGCTCTTTGGCCTGGCGGACTTCCCCCCGTCATATACATGACAATGGAAATAAAAATGCTGGCGAACAGTACAATGACGAACAAGTGCGAGAGCGCTAGGCGACGTTGCAGGCTCATGACAACTCGAGACGGTAACCCACTCCCCAGATCGAACGGATCAATTCTGGTTTTTCGGGATGCTTGAGTTTAGCCCGAAGTCGGGAAATATAGTTATCGACCCGTCGGGCTTCGCCGATGTACTCGGGTCCCCATACTTGATTGAGAAGCTCGTCTCTAGTGAAGCTTTTGCCGGGTACCGCGGCCATGGCTTTCAGGATGTCGTACTCGCGGCCGGTGAGTTCTACGAATTCGCCGTCGGCCTTGACTCGTCTCGACTCAGGGTCGATCACGAGACGACGGTGGTCTAGGCTACTCATGGAGGGCATTTCCGAGCGCCGCAGCAAAGCTTTGACTCGAGCCAACATCTCTCTTGGCGCGAAGGGTTTTGTCAGATAGTCGTCGGCCCCCAATTCCAACCCCGTCACCCGGTCGGCCTCGTCAGCCCGTGCTGAAATGATTAAGATCGGTACGGGACTGGTGATCCTCAAACGACGGGTCACTTCCAATCCATCGGGCTTGGGAATCATCACATCAAGAACAACAAGGTCCACTCCGCCTCGAGCGATCTCCAAAGCGGTTTCTCCGTCACCGGCGCTCAACACGTCGTGTCCATCTCGCCTCAAATAGTTGGCGATGAGGTCCAGGATATCAGGGTCGTCTTCAACGACTAGGATCTGACTCATAGTTGAACCGCCGACAGGTCCTTAGGAGACAGGAACAGCCGATTCGGCATACGAGATCGATTGAACCACCCCATCCTCAACGAGGATCTCGGGATTCATCTTCTCGACGAAACGATCGCCGACCTTGAGTTCCGTGACGCCCTGCACCACTCTAAGGAGAAACTTCTCCCCATCGGGGGCGTTTTGCAGACGGTTCACTCGAGACTCTAGGTCTGCAGCCCGAGCCAATAGGTGACTCTGTCGCTCAAAACGCTCTTCCTCGCCGGCAGTGAAACTCACCAGCAGTCCTAACTGGCGCTCGACCTCGATCAGCCCGTCGTGTTCAAAACGCAGCAACTCTTCGCGAAGAGCGTCCGTCATGACCGCCTTGACCGGTATCGCGCAATGTACCTGAATTGATTCCATCTCTAAACCCTCTCAGTCGGACCTTAGCATCATTTCCTTAGTAGCCGTAGCCACCGTAATCGCCATAGCCACCATAGCCGTCGGAACTTCCGTAATCTCCACCGAAGGCGTTGTACGAGCCAAAGTCATTTCCATAGCTCCCGACATTCGACGAGAACCCACCGTTATAAGAATCGTAGTTCGACCCGTATGTGCCCCCGTTGGAACCGTACCCGCCGTAGCTGGACTGCCCGTATCCACCGAAACTCGACTGACCATATCCGCCGCCGTAGCTGGACTGCCCGTATCCTCCGTAGCTCGACTGACCGTACCCGCCGAAACTCGACTGACCGTACCCGCCGCCGTAGGAACCGTATCCCATCAAATTCGATTCAGTGAACCCGCTGCCGTAGCCGTAGCCCGACTGCCCGTAGCCTCCGCCATAGCTCGATTGCCCATATCCACCGCCGGAGGAACCGTAACCCATCAAATTCGATTGAGTGAATCCACTGCCGTAGCCGTAGCCCGACTGCCCATAACCGCCGCCGTAACTGGACTGCCCGTATCCACCGAAGCTCGATTGACCATACCCGCCGCCGCCGTAGGAACCATAGCCCATTGAGGGGATTCCAAAGTTCGATTGACCGTAGCCGCCGTAATCCATCATCGACGACATCTGGCCGCCGAACTGCCCATACTGGCCCACTTGAGACCCATGATGACGATGATGGCAATGCTGCTCCCTTGCCGTCATATCAGAACCTGCCCACTCGCATCCATCATCGAATGTCCCGGTTTGGCTCTCATTGCCGTGCTGGTGACAGTGATGCGCGGATCTGCGGTGAGTCTGGTTGACCGTCTCCGCGGCAGGCTGACTTCGTGTTGGTCGGGTGTGGTACTGATAATTAGGGACGGAATCGGAGACTGACATAAATGGTGCTTCCTTCGTTTACGCGGTATTTAAACCCAGTGGGCTCTTGTCGTTACCCCAGTATAGTCTTTAAATCACCGAAAAAATCGCAACCATGTCCATAAAGTGTATAAATTTGAAAATTCGTTGGCAGTCGAGGGCTCTACGGGATCGTAGTCGAAGGCTCGTCCGTGTCCTTCAATAAGCTCTCAGCCTTTTCGCTCGCCTCCTTTGAAATGACTGCCCAACAGGGAGGAACGCACGCCTACGCCGACGCTGTCCACGGGCTTGAGGACCAGATCTCGCTCTCTCCCCAAGCCATGGGCCTGATCGGATACAGCGTCGCACGTCCTACCCCAAAGGTCGACTCATCCCCGACTGAGGAGGAGAGTCCCCTGGTGGGCGAGGGCTAGGGACTGGC
>JBBKWP010000399.1:0-8426 GCA_037968995.1 Candidatus Xenobia bacterium | reverse complement strand
CACCCAGTTCCGTCTCCTCCCTCGGCATTGCGATCGGAGTGGGCGGTTTGGTCGACATGGGAGGCAGTAAAAGAATTTTCGGAAGTGTAAAGGCCAACGGCAACATCGAGTTCAGTGGCAGCACGCGGATTGCGCCCGTTGGGGGAAGCGGCCGTGTCCTGAGCAGCAGCGACGTGAAGACCAGCGGCAGCACCAGTTTGGACGAAACCCAGGATGTCCTGGCCGTCGGAACAGTGACCCAGAGCCCCCCCATTCGGGGAGCGTTTCGGGTTGAGGGGGGCGATAATTCCCCCTCGACCTACCCCTTCATTGCTGACGGCCGTTTGACCAACAGCCTAAACCCGGGCGAAAAAGGGCAAGTGCTCCCGAACCCTGACCCGGCCACTCTTTTGGCGCCCGCGACTCTGGTCCCGTATGCTACAGTCGCGCCTGGGCCTGAGGTCGTCAACTATGACCTTGACCTCGACGGCAAGGTTCATTATTTCCCTTACGGAGTCCAATTCACCGGTTCTTCCAACGTGACCGGACCAGGGACTATCGTGGTCGGGAACGGCAGCACGATGGAGTTTTCCGGTTCGACCCGCATTGAAGCCAACCTCATTGCCTTAGACTCAGCAGTGCCTCCCAATCCTCCCACCGGTGGCGGGACCATCATTTTTCAAGGAAGCACCTCGGTTCGAGGACTCATTTACGCCCACGAGGACGTGATCATAGGCGGCAGCTTCGACTTGGAGGGGATGGTCATCGCCTATCGAGACGGTTTCGGAGATCTCATCAGCGGAGGAAGCACGACAATCAGACTCGATCCCTCGGCCATGGCCGACGTCCCCGGCTTTGAAGCCTGGGCTTCCGGTTTCGGTGGAGTTGGCGGCGTTCCCGGAGCTTCGTCGTCCTTATCTGTTACGAGTTGGGAACGTTTTTGAGGTCCGCCGGATTGACCATTATCGAGACGATGGTCGCCGTCGCGCTCTTTGCCGTGGCGGTGGTTGCTCTCATCGGTATCTATCCGGCTTCGGTTCGGGCCGCGCGACAGTCTCACGGACATCTGGTCGCTGTGAATCTCGCCGAGAAGGAGTTGGAGTTCAGTCGAGCGATGAATTATGAGTCCGTCGAAAGCCGTGAAAAGGACTACAAACTTATCCTCCAGACCAACGGGGCCAAGAACGAACTAGAGTTCAAGACGAAAGTGAGGGTCTCCCAACTTCGCGACGGCTTGAAACAAGTCAAAGTCACGGTCGCCTGGATCGGCACCGACCGATTGGCCCGAGAACTCACGATGGAGACCTATGTCGCTGAACTCAGTCCTTAAGAGTCTGGTGCCCGGACCGCGTCGAGGAAGACTTCGTTGGCGCGGACTGACCCTGGTTGAAACGCTTTTCTCCATGGCCCTGCTGGGTATCATTATGCTGGGTGTCTACGCGACCCTCACTCTGACCCTCCGGTACCAAAGTGGTCTTGCGGACTCGGTTGAGACCTTCGGGCAGGCGCTGTTGGCGACTCAGAAGCTCACTCAGGCTTTGGGAACCGGAGCACAGTCCTCGTTGGTTGTCGATCCCGGCGTCGGGCTAGCTTTCGTCTCCGCGGCTTCGCCGACCGGGCCATATCAACTCGACGCCAGCGGGACACTCGAGTACCAAAAATTCGTGGTTTTCTATTTAGAAGACGGCCGCCTCTATCGCGGTGAACTGGACTTCCCTCCGACGACTGTCCCGCCCCCGACGCCAACGGTTGCGAACCTAAGGACGGACACCGCGGCAAATAGGCTGTCGGTCGCCGAGGGCGTGGTGAGCATGGAAGTCACAACCCTCGATACTACAGACAGCGTGGTGAACTTGAAACTCACCGTTCAAAGTCAGGCCGACCGAACCAATGGGACCACTCTCGAGACTGGCATCAGCTTTAGGATCTAGTACGTCACCAGGCTCTTATTTGAGGGTCCAGGTGGTTCGCTTTCGAGCCAGAAAAGTCTCAAGGTCCAGGCTGGGTGAAAGAAAATCGCCATACACATAGTCGCAATCGTGGACTGCCAAGAACTGAGCTTGCGTTTTGTTGCTGACGCCGCCCACCTTCACTTCAAGGTTCAGTTGCTTCAAGAGGCTCATGAGTCCCTTGGCCAACGCTGCCTGACCCTCAATTTGCGGAACTTGCTCGGTCACTTCCAGGGCGAGTCCCACTGTGCCGGGGCGAGTCGCTTGGAGCGCCATGAGGGGCAGCGGCGTGGACCCAAGGTGACCAATGCTGCGACCAATTCTCCACTTCTCCAATTCTTCCATGAAGCGTCGCGCGTCGTCAGGCCGCCGAACCAGGGCATCGCCGTTGAGTTCTAAGGTTAAGGATTCCGGTCGGATTCTGGCTTTGCCCACCTGTTCCAGGATCTCTTTTACAGCCCCAGTCCGACCCAGTACAGAGGTCGGAAGGCTGACAATAGTCGGAATGGAGCCACGAACCTTGCGGGACAGTTCGAAAGCGGCCTGCAGCGTTTGTTGCGCGAGTTGGTAAGCTAGACCCAACTCTTCGGCGAGGGCAATAAAGTCTGCCTCAGACACTCGGCCGTGGTTGGGGTGGTCCCAGTAGGCCTCAACTTGAGCGCCGGCCAGGGTGCCGCGGGAGACACCCACAACGGGTCGATACAGAAAAAGGAGACTTTCTTCTTGGATCGCTCGAGCCAACTCCGTGGCCAGTCCCGCTCGCTGTTCCTTCTCCCCATAGATTTTGTCGTTGAAAAAGAGATAAGAGCCTCTCTTGGTGGCCTTAGCGGTGGCCAGTGCGGCGTGGGCGTTCTCGAGGAGATCTTGACCGGTGTCGGCATCATCGGGACATATGGATAGGCCCATACTGGCCTTCACAGGGAAGCTGTGGCCGCCGGTTTCAAAAGGTTTGTCGAAAACTTGTAGGACCAAGTCGGCGAGTTGCCTCACCCGGATCATGGGCGTTTCCAGAGTCGTTCCGGGGCCTTGAGGCCGTTCGAGGGTGAAAATGAGCGCGAATTCGTCTTCTCCTCTGCGGGCGATGAAGGTCTCACTGCCGGCCACCAGATTGGAAATACGTTGACCGATCTCTTTTAGGAGGTCGTTTCCGGCCTGCCATCCTCCGAATTCGTTGACCGCCTGGAAACGGTCAAGGTCCAATACAAGTAAGACCGCGAGTTCGTCGTGTTCGTTGGCTCTTTGTACGGCCCAGTCCAGTTGGATCTCAAGCTTGTTCTGGTTGGGGAGTCCCGTGAGGGGATCCTGCAGGGCCATCCAGGCTAAGGAGCGCTCTTGGACTACCTTCTGGTCGTCGAAAGAGAGGGGCTTTACGACAGTGTTTAAGCGCTCTTCGGTTTCGGCGATGCGCTCCTCCATGAGCGACTTATCCAGTTCGCCCGCGAGGTAAGAGACGCGCCAGCGCTGGGACTCTTCCGACTTTTGGTTCGACTCTTGACGCAAGGAGGAGTTGTCCTCGCGAAGGCTCTGAACATCTTCCTCTAGCTCGACGACCCTAGCCTCCAGACGCTTTACCGTTTCCGGAGTGTGGTCGGTGGAAAGACTGAGAAGTTCCCTTTTCGCAACTTCAAATTTGCGTTCCGCCTGGCGGGTTCTCTCTTCAGCGTCAGCGAGTCTTTTCTCAAGGTCGGTCGGTGATGTCTTTTCCATGTCCAGGACTTCTACGCCCTCGACCGAATCACTTCAAGTGTCGAAGTTTGCCTATGAGGTACGCGATCCCAAGGGTACTGTGCTCCGGGGAGAGGCGGTGGGACCCAGTCATCTCGATGTCGTCCTTGAGCTGAAAAAGGTCGGGTATGAAGTGCTGGGCGTTTGGCAGAAACCTCCCTATCTTCCAGGGACGAGCATCTGGCGCATCTTCCATCGCGCCTCCGTTGAAGAACTCTCGCTTTTCACTCGCCAGTTGTCGCTCTTCTTCTCTTCGGGCGTGGGTCTGTTGCGCGGTCTGGAAAGTATCGCCGGTCAGGGATTCTCGAAGACCATCACGGAGTCGGCTCACGAAGTGGCCACGGGACTAAAGGATGGACGTGGCCTCGCCGAGAGTATGTCGTTGCGTCCTACAGTCTTTTCTCAGGTGTATGTTCGTCTTATACACGCCGGTGAATCGTCCGGTGCTTTAGAAAAGATCCTGGTGCGCTTGGCAGACTTTCTCGAGCGTGATCTCCTACTACAAAAGCGGCTTCGTAGTGCTTTAGCTTATCCGGCCTTAGTCTTTGGACTGAGCCTCTCAGTGGTCGTATTTTTGATGCTGTTCATTTTTCCCATGTTTATCTCATTTTTTGACGGTTTGGATGTGGAGATGCCGCGTCTCACCCAGTCTCTGATCGCGCTTTCGGACTTCCTTAGCAACCCGTGGGTCATGGGACTTGGACTCGTGGTTCTGCCGTTTGGTCTCTATCAAGCGTACGATCGACTGGGGCGCACGGATGAGGCTATGATTTGGCTTTCAGAAGTGAGATTAAGGCTCCCGTTGGCCGGGCCATTGTTTCACCACGTCTTGTTGGCCAGATTTTCCCGCACCCTCGCCATCCTACTAGAAGCTGGAATCCCTCAACTGACGGCCTTGTCGGCTGCGGGAAAGGCTATCGGCAACCGCTCTATGGAGCGTGCCGTGGAGCGCGCCGGCGTTCGGATCAAGAACGACGGCAAAAGCCTGGCCGCTGGACTTTCCGTCGAGAAGGTGTTTCCCCGTTTACTGGTCTCGATGCTGAGCGTGGGGGAGGAGGTCGGTCAGTTACCTCGGGTGCTCGATCTCGCTTCCGATTCCTTCGATCTTGAGATCGACACGTCCGTTTCCCGATTGACAGTGGTGATCGAGCCCGTGATGCTTGGCTTTATGGGGATCGCGGTGGGATACGTCCTGTTGGCCGTGTTCTTGCCGGTCTACTCTCTGGTCGACAAGCTGTAAGAGTCTGGGAGCCGGCCGCCAGTTTCGCTCTAAGATTACCCCACGTTAGGTCATCAAGTAGGTGTAACGCCGCAGCCCGGCTTCGAACCCTTGAAGCAGTAGTTGCGACTCTTGTAGTGTCATCCGACCACTCTCGATGGCGCGCTCGGTGCGCTGGCGGATGTTCTCCTCGAGGTCATCGACGTCGTAGGAAACGTAGCTCAACACTTCGCGCATTGTGTCCCCTTTGACCACGTGCTCCACTTGATAGCCGCCGGGTGTCATCTTGATGTGCACCGCGTTGGTGTCTCCGAAGAGGTTGTGCAGCGAGCCCAAAATTTCTTGATAAGCACCACTCAGAAAGAGGCCCAAGGTGTAGGGCTCAAACTGGCGGTCAGGATCCTCGCTGGGGATCAGGGAATGAAGTTCGAGCAGGCTTTTGTGATCCGCTCGTGGGTCAATAAAGCGGTCGAGCTTACCGTCACTGTCGCAGGTCAGATCGGCAATCGTGCCCCGCTCGGTGGGCTCCTCGTTAAGCCGGTGGATGGGCATGACCGGGAACAGCTGGTCCATAGCCCAGGTGTCGGGAACGGACTGGAAAATCGAGAGGTTCACGTAGTACAGGCTCGCGAGCGCCTTATCGAGTTCCTCGAGATCTTCCGGTTCTTCTTCTTCTTCGCGAAACTTTTGGCGCAAATTTCGACAGATCGACCAGTACAGTCGTTCGGCTTTCGCTCGTTGGACCAGGGGTAGGTAACCATGTCCGAAAAGTGAGATGGCTTCTTCTTTGAACTGCTTGGCGTCGTGCCAACTTTCTTGCAGATTGTCAGCAGAAATGTGATCGAGCGTTTCAAAGAGGTTTCTGACGATCAGATGATCCTCTTCTGAGGGAGCTTTTGGCTCCATGCGGCTGGCCTCGCTGACCCCGAGAACGTCAAAAACGAGGACCGTCATATGCGATGCCAAGGCTCTGCCGCTTTCGCTAACGAGAATAGGTTCCGGAACGTCCCGCGACCGACAGGCGTCTTTTACGGCCGCGACCACGTCGTTGGCGTAGTTTTGCATGTTGTAGTTCTTGGAACTAGGAACGTTGGCTTTTGAACCGTCATAGTCCACCGCCAAACCCCCTCCCACATCGAGATATCCCATGGGAGCGCCGAGTTTCACTAACTCCACGTAGAGTTGGCAGGCTTCACGAAGGGCTTCCTTGATGGTCGAGATCGAAGAAATCTGGGAACCGATGTGGAAGTGGAGCAGCTTGAGCGAGTCGAGTTGACCGGCTTCCCGCAACTTCTCGACGGCTTCGGCGATCTCTGAGAGTGTAAGGCCAAACTTAGCGCCATCGCCCACCGTTTTAGCCCAATGCCCTTCGCTGCGAACGTTGAGTTTGGCACGAACACCAAGCCACGGCTTGATGCCCAGCCGCTCAGACGCTTCCAAAGCCATATCGAGTTCTTCGGACTGCTCCATAATCAACACAGTCTGTTGACTCATTTTTGAAGCCAGAAGGGCCGTCTCGACGTAGTCTCGGTCTTTATAGCCGTTGCAGAGGATCAGGGCGCCCTTGGTGTCGAGAGTCGCCAACGCGATCAGGAGTTCGGGCTTGGAGCCCGCTTCTAGACCGAAAAGATGGTTCGCCCCGTACTTGACCAGGCTTTCAACCACATGGCGCTGCTGGTTGCATTTGACTGGAAAAACACCTTGGTAGGTTCCTGAGTAGCCGTAGCGGGTGATGGCTCGAGAAAAGGCCGAGTTCAGCCGGTCGAGACGGTCTTCAAGGATGTCCGAAAACCGGATGAGTATCGGGAGTTCAAGGTTCCGATGCTTCAACGACTTCACAAGTTCATGCAGGTCCAATGCTCCGCCCCGGTCGCCTTGGGGACTGACCGTGACGTTGCCCGCCGAATTGATGGAAAAGTATGGGTCCCCCCAGTACTCAATGCGATAAAGCTCTTCGCTGTCTTCGATACTCCAGTTCGTCTGGCTGGTTTGGCTGGGGGATTCGGTGAGGCTCAAGGACATACTCCGCGACTAGGGCCTGTTATCGGACTGGCCCGTGATGGCAAGGCAGTTCGCAGCCTAGCGAATGAAGCCTGCTGTTCTGAGTTGCCAAGAGGCTATCGTATTCGCCTACGACTTCATACTTTTCATGTCCACCACGAACCGATATTTTACGTCACTCTTTAGAAGTCGCTCGTAGGCTTCGTTCACTTGGCCCATTTCGATCATCTCGACATCCGACGTGATCTGATGTTCGGCGCAGAAATCGAGCATCTCCTGGGTCTCCTTGATTCCACCGATCAAGGATCCCGCGAAGTTTTTGGCGCCGAAAATGATACTGAAGGCGGCCACTGATAGTGGGTCCTCAGGGACACCCACCAAGACCATCGTTCCGTGGCGACCTAAGAGACCCAAGTAGGGATTGACGTCGTGTTTGGCCGAGACGGTATCCAGAATGAAGTCGAAGCCGCCCTTGGCCTTTTTCATCTGTTCTTCGTCGGTGGACAGCAGGACGTCGGACGCCCCCAAACGCTTGGCGTCATCGACTTTGGATGGCGAAGTGGTGAAGAGGATCACCTCGGCTCCCATGGCCGAAGCCAGTTTGACAGCCATGTGTCCGAGACCGCCGAGCCCTATCACTCCCACTCGTTTTCCCGGTCCGACTCCCCAACGACGAAGCGGTGAGTAGGTCGTGATGCCCGCGCACAAGAGCGGTGCCACCGCAGCCAAGTTGTCGGTGTGTCGCACCTTGAGTACAAATTCTTCATCCACCACCACTCCGGTGGAGTAGCCGCCGAATGTGTGTCCGCCAAGATGCTTGTCCGGTCCGTTGTAAGTGAAGACGGCCCCGTTGCTACAGAACTGTTCTTCGTCGTCTTTGCAGGCCTCGCAAGTTCGACAGGAGTCTACCAGACAACCCACTCCCACGATATCATCGACTTGATATTTCGTGACCTTATTGCCGACCGCAACGACGGTTCCCACGATTTCGTGGCCGGGCACACAAGGATACAACGTATTTTTCCATTCGTTTCGCGCTTGATGAACATCCGAGTGGCAGACACCGCAATAGAGGATGTCGATCTGAACATCTGTGGCTCCGACGGGTCGTCGGTCCACGGTCATGGGGGCGAGGAGTTCTTTGGGCGAGGCGTTTCCGAAAGCTGAAATAGACATAGGCACCAGCTTCCGCTTTCACCTCGGCAATTCCCGCCACGTGTATTTTCGGGCAACCTTCCCAGCGGAGATTGCCGCGGCCTACACGATGGGTCTATTTGGAACCAATCGGGCACAAGACGGTTGTATATGATGTCCGGTGATGGGGCATGTGCACCTAGAAACGCACCGCTACCAGCCTTACTCTTAGGAAAGAGGTGACGACGATGGAAAATGCTAGTCAAAGATTACAGTGGCTTATTTACGGCAGCGAGGATTGGGCCGAAGAGTGGCTCGGATGGCAGAACGAAAGTCTGCTGCGCTACGTAATGAACCTGCTGAAGGAGCGTAAAAGCCCGAGCCCAAGAACCTTCAGGCCTGCGGAGCACCTTACTTGG
>JBBKWP010000398.1:0-3306 GCA_037968995.1 Candidatus Xenobia bacterium | reverse complement strand
AATTAGGAGGGTCGTCCTTCATGGATTATTCCTGTCGATAGGTGAGCCTTCTGTTCGACAAAGTAGGACACAAAAGTACCGCGAGCAGGACCTATCAAATGGTCACGGAGAATGAGCTAGACAAGTTTAGCAACCACAAAGGAGACGAGCATGGCGAACACACAAGGCGATTTTATCTGGTATGAGTTGATGAGCTCGGCACCGGAGGAAGCCCGCGCCTTCTACAAGGCAGTGGCGGGCTTGGAGATCCCAGAAAAAGGCGAAGAGATGAACGGCGTGGACTACCGCATGATTTCATCGCCAAAAGCTTTGATGGGCGGAATGCTCGCTCTGACGGACGAGATGACTTGCAGCGGGGCCCGACCGGGTTGGCTCGGCTACATCGGCGTGGACGACGTCGACGGGTCCGTTGCCGCCCTGAAGAAAGCGGGCGGGTCCGTACTGACGCCGGCCAAAGACTTGGAGGGCGTTGGCCGCATAGCGATGGTCGCCGACCCGCAAGGTGCTCCCTTCTATCTGATGAGAGGATTCAGCGACGAAGTGAGCACGGCCTACCAAAGCATGGAGCCCGGACATGTGGCCTGGAATGAACTGTCGACGCGAGACGCCAAAGCGGCCATAGATCTCTATACTGGACTGCTCGGATGGACCACAGGTGAAGTCATGCCGATGGGAGAGATGGGCGATTATCAGATGATCGAGCAGGGCGGCACAGCGATTGGAGCGATCATGCCGCTCCCCGGTAACCAAGAACACCCCTATTGGCAGTTCTACATTGCGGTGCCCGACATCGAGGCCGCCGCAACAGCGGTCACGGAGGCTGGAGGTACAGTGACACAAAACGTGACAGAAGTGCCCGGCGGTGTCTTCGTGATCGAGGGTAAGGACACTGAGGGGGCCACCTTCGCCTTGGTGGGACCAAAGAGTTAGGACTTTTGATATGAGTATAGGACCTATGGAAATCGGGGTGCTTCTCCTGGTGCTGTTTTTCGTTTTCGGACCGAGACGCATCAGCGATGTCGGCAAAGCCTTCGGGAAAGCGTTGAGCGGATACCAAAAAGCCAGCAGCGAAAACGACACACCGAAGCCAGAAAAAACGGAATAAGGGACCAGGAGAGGATCGCGGATGCGTCAGTCTCTCGTACTCCTCTGGCTTTTTTTCTTCACCACCGGGTGCTGGGCAAAGCCCTGGGTGGTCGCCCATCGAGGCGGGCCCGCCGGCGGCGGTGAAGAGAATCGTTTAGCGACATTCCAGGACGCTATCAAACTGGGTGTCGACGGCATCGAACTGGATATTCATCAGACTCTAGATGGTCATCTCGTTGTCATTCATGACATCACTTTGGCGCGGACTTTCAACGGCCGTTCGGGACGAGTGAACGAAATGACTCTTGCGGAAGTCCAAGAGGTCGGCCTGCCAACTCTCGAGCAGGCCCTTGAGTTGGTCCGAGGTCGCTGTCGCCTATTGATCGAAGTCAAGCAGCCCAAAGGCGAGCGACATCGGGGCATCGAGCGACGCTTGGTGAACCTTCTGCGCGAAGGACACCTGATTTCGAAGAAGGATGAGGTTGGCCGCTCCGAGGTCGTCGTGATCAGCTTCGACCCAGAAACGTTGAGACGCATCCACGCCCTCGAGCCGAACCTGGCCACAGGATATCTCACCAAACTGCCGATTCCGGCCGTTCAAGCGGGGGAGATCGGGGCGACGTACCTTCTTCCCTACTATCTTCTGGTGGACTCCGAATACGTGAGGGCCGCGCATGAGGCCGGTTTCAAGGTGGGCGTCTGGACGGTCGACGATCCCGCCGCCATGCAGTCGATGATCGAGGCCGGGTGTGACGCTATCATCACCAACGACCCTTCAACACTTCTGAGGATGAGAGACGAGATAGGTCCCAGGGAAGACGTCAGGGCCACGCCGCTCAGTAGGTAGCCCAAAATCTCCTTGGTCTTAGTCCGCGAAGGTGACACGCGCCGCTCGCTCGTAGGCACTCCAATGGAATTGGAACAGTGGCTGGAACACATCAAAATGTTCACCGAAGAGAAGATCCCCTTCAATCGATCCATGGGGCTGAAGGTGCAGCATTTGGAGTTGGGTCGTGCCGTTCTGCGACTTCCCTTTCGGGAAGATTTTGTAGGGGATCCGTTCCGCCCCGCCCTTCACGGCGGAGTGACCTCATTTTTGATCGACATCGCCGCGGGAATGGCGGTCCTGAGCCGACTCAAGCCCGAGGATCGCTGCTCAACTTTAGACCTTCGGGTGGACTATCTCCGACCCGCCCAACTCAAGGACCTCGTCGCCAGGGCCACCGTCACTCGATCGGGCTCCCGAGTGATGGTGACCCAAGTCGATGTCTTTCATCCGGACGATGAAGAGCATCTGGTGGCCGAAGGCAAGGCGGTGTTTAGCATCCGACGTGCCGAAGCCTGAGCTTATGACGGATCCCCAAAGGTAGCGCTAAACCCTCGCAGGCGTCGGCTTGGCTTTTTCCGGCTTCCGGGGTTTCTCCGGCTGCGCGGGTTTCTCGGTTTTCTCGGCCTTGGCCACTTCAGCGGCTTCTTTAGCGATTTCGTTATAGTGGTTCCCAACCTTGCCGTGCCAGCTTTGGTCGGTAGCCCAGCCGCCTTTATTCACGGCCGCAAGTTGCTCGTCGAGCGGCGCCTTAGAGTTGGAGCCTCCCTTTTCCCGTAAATTATTGAAGGTGGTGGCGCCGGAATAGATCTGATTGACAGCGCCGTCCCACTGCCTGGGAGCGTTAGGACTGCTATCAAAAGCTCCCACTCCCATATGTTTTGTCACGCCGACACCCAGTTCTCCAAAGTTGGTTTCGTGACGACTGATGGCCACCAGAGCGAGGGGATCGATATTCTTGTCCCGACCCGCCTTGACGTAATGAGCGCCCAACCCGTGGCCTGCCAGCGGTGAGCCTTTGAGTTGTGTTTCGATGAACTGAGCGAGTTCTTTGTCGTCGCCGGCGAGCTTCGGGGGCACTTTGCTGATCTGCGCGGGCGAGGAGGATGCTGAGGAGCCAGAGGCTTCGGACGATGAGGAGCCAGAGGCTCCGGAAGAGGAAGTGCCACTGGCGCCGGAAGAGGATGCGGAACCGCCCGAGGGTCTCGGTGCGCTTGAACCGCTACCTCCTCCGCCGCCGCCCGACGAGACACCAGAACCTGCTCGGCCGCCTCCTCCGTTCACGGGAGCGCTACCCCCGCCAGAGGCTCCTAGAGTACCTGAGTCACCATTGCCGGCCTCAACACCATCTTGCCCGCCCATCATCTGAAACAGTTGAGCCAAAAGCGCCTCCA
>JBBKWP010000397.1:0-57758 GCA_037968995.1 Candidatus Xenobia bacterium | reverse complement strand
GCCGGAGATGGATTGGCTTCGGGGGGGACCGGGGCTGCGGCTTCCACAACAGGCGCGGCGGCTTGTGGAGCGGGCGTTTCGGTAGCTGAGACGGTCGGCGCCGCAGCGGCCGGAGCCTGTGCCGTTTCGGCAACAGGTGTAGGCTGAGCGGGAGGCGTTTCGGCAACAGGTGCAGGCTGAGCCGGAGGCGTGGTAGCCTCAGGGCTGCGGACAGCGGATTGGACACCAAGGGCGCCCGCCGCCGTCCCTGCTTGAGCCGCGGGAGCCGACGGCATGGTCGGAGCCACGGCCGCGGGGGCTTGAGGAGCTTGAGCGGGCGGAACCGGAGTCGTTTTGCGGGACTGGTCCCACTCTTCACGCAAGGCTGTTAGTGAGGTGATCTCTTGCTCGAGATATACCGCGAGAAGGTCACGGGCCGCGGAATCGCCGTTCTCGTCCGACCATGCCATCCACTGACTGTAGAGCTGTTCGAGTTGGGCGGCGGCTGCCTCATGGTTGGGCTGGCGTTGCAAACAGTCTCGTAAGAGCCCGACGCCGTGGGCATACTCGTGGTTCTGCCCAAGCCAGGTGGCCCAACGCTGCTGAACGCGCGCGAGGGCCTCCAAGATCTCTACTGCTCTCGGATCATAGAGCAGCCCTGTTCGTAAAACTCTAACAGCTCCTCGAAACTGCTGGGTCTGTTCTAATTCTTTGGCGCTCTCTAGCAAAGCCTTTTGCAGACAAGCCATAGAGCTTTGTCCGCTCTGACTTCCGGGGTCGGGGGGCTCGTGGCCCACAGCGCTTTGTAACAAAAGGTGAGCCAGGCTCTCAGGGTTGATAACCCCGGCGCCTGAGGCGGTCAAAGCCTCGTGGTAGTGAAGTTGACGACGAGTTATAGGTTGAAAATCAGCGGCCATAGGTATCGGAAGGAGTTCCTCTCTGGTGTCTGGGGAAGCGGTGGTTTCTGAGACGATGGGACCCGACGGGTCCTCTGGTTGGGGAGCGGGCTCCCCATCTGTTGAGAGGTCCGGAGTTGCTGCCGCCGATTCCTGAACGACGGGTTCTGCCGGCGCCTCGGGCTCCACCCCGGGCGTCTCCAAAGGAACGGCGATAGGCGCGGGAGCCTCAGGGAGGGGGACGGCGACGGACGCCGCGACCAAGTTGGGGAGAGGAATCTCAAACGACGCCGGAGGATCTTGATGTTCCTCGTGGCCCGGCGTTGGGCCGGCGGGTGTCGCGACGGCTTCCTCGACGATCGGCGGAGCCGCTGGTGTGGGTGTGGAAACGGGATCGTCGGCGACTGGTGCGGGTTTCGCGATAGAAGCTTCTGCGACGGGAGGTTCGATAGGTGGGGGTACGGCGCCAGAAAGTGACTCGGCTTCCGGCGACTCTTCTGGCGCCATCACGGACATCGTCTCGTCCGATGAGGCGAACAGATCTGTTTCCTCAGATGGCGGGTTCATCGCGAGGGGGGTGTCACCGGCTTGAGGTGGTATGGAGGAGTCATTGGGTTCATCCGGGAGCGGATCGCTTGCGAACAGGTCATCGACCAGACGGTCGGTTTCCTCAATAGGGTCAGCGAAAAGAGCGGCTTCCTCGCTACTTTCTTGGGTAGGTGTCTCCGACTCGAAGAGAAAAAGATCGGCCTCTTCTTCGGTACCGGCCGGCAGTGTGGTGGAAAGCAGGGACAGCAATGGATCTTCATCCTGAGGCGATACCGGTTCCTCAGAGGGAGCGGAGTCATCGATTTCGGATTCTCTGCCCTCCGTGTCGGCAGACTCCGGGGCTATCGAATCGTAGGTGTCGAGGCGAACCAACTCTGATGAGGCCTTCTGCGAAAGCTCGGAAATAGGGGAGGTGACCGCGTAGCGCCAAATTTCTCGGGCTTTCTCAGGTTCCCCGTCAGACTCTAGCACTCTAGCAAGCTCACTTAGCATCCGCGTTTCTGCTTGTTCGATGTGAACCAGGTAGGACTCGGACGACAAACTTTTTATCACCATGGGATACAGATGTTCTTTGAGAAGCCGAGATGCGGGGGGGTAATTTTCGATGAAAGTCGCCCGCAAAAGGGTCAAGAACAGACGAAGTTTGGCGAACCCGTGGGGAAGTTGTGCTGCTAGGTCTAGAATATCCTCAGCGAATTGAAGCGAAGAGGCGTTGGGAGTCGTGCGAATGAGACCGCGCGCCGCGTCTGTGCATCCTTCGTCTCGGAGGAGCGCTTGGCGGAAGAAGTCGCGTGCGATGTCATGAAGTCGTTTTTGTTCGTAACAGGCGGCCAAGCCAATGAGCGTCACAGCTAAGGGAGGGTCGGCCTTCTTAGCGCTTTCTTTGAGAAGACTCAGAGCTTCATCAGCCATGCCCAGCGCGATCATTGCCCGGCCTTGCTCTGCCATGGACTCTGCGTCGTCTGGGTCGAGTCGGCTCGCTAGGCCGAAGGCACGATGAGCGCGTTCGGGGTCTCCCATGGCCATGAGGGCTCGGCCCCACGCGACTTGAAGGCCACGATCGTTAGGATGGTTGCGGGCCGTTTCACGCAGAACGGATTCGGCGTCGCGCGGTTTCCCATCAGATATCAAAGCTTCGCCATAGAGGCGACTTGTCTCCGGGTTTGTCGGACTTTGCGACCACAGCGCATGGGTCAGTTCGAAGGCGGTCGCTCCGTCTCCTAAAAGGTGAGAGACTTCCGAGGCCAATCTCGCTAACGCTTGATCTTTACTAGGGTTTTCGAAGATTCCGGTGGCTCGGAGTTGCTCTTGGGCAACCAGCGGATCGCCGTGCCGGTGAGCGAACATCGCGAAGCGTTGGCGGAGTCTGCGGTCTTGGGGGTTCTTCTCCACGGCCGAGCGGAGGCTCTCGAAGAGTTGCGAAGCCTGTCCCGTCGATTGAGCCAGTTCGACAAGTTGGTCCCAATGCTTGAAGCTGGACGGTTGGAGTTCAAAGGCTTCAATCAGTGTCTTCAGAGCTTCATCGTAGCGATACGTCGCCTTTTGACAGTTCGCTAACTCGACCAGCAAAGGGACCGACGGGCCGGTCCCTTTTTTCATGGCCATTCCGAGCTCTTTCTCGGCGTCGTCAAAACGGGCTTGTGCGACGTAAATCTTACCCAAATAGAGATGCGGCTCCATCGCTTGAGGATCGGCATCCAAAGCCGTTTTTAAGTGACGGATGGCGAGAGCCGTTTTCCCTTTTTGCTGAAGAAAAGCTCCCAAGAGGGCTCGGGCCTGGTTTTTGTCCCCACCCTTGGCCACGATTTCGTCAAGGATCGGAATAACGGTATCGGGGGCGGCACTCTCAAAATGGTCGTGAAAAGCCAACATGGCGTCGTGACTTTGAGGATTGGCTTGAAACCTTCCCACAACGCTTTTTTCAAAGAAATCTGGTTTATCCAGAAGCTCGGCGAAACGTGCCAAGATCTCCCAGGGCTCGTCAGCACTCTCTTCTAAGCTGGTCTCGAACTGGAGGTGATTCAAGGCCGCGGATTTGACGGCCATCGCGGTTTTCGGAGGCAGGCCGCAGTCTGTTCCGAACGAGTGGGATTGAGCTACCGATTCCAAATGTAGCAGTCCTTCGGCGCCCCGTGCCAGACACGCCAAAGTGAGTCCCATGAGGTATTTCCAGAGGGGGTCCTCAGGGTTTGCTGTGAGGTGCTCTTCGATGAGAGGGAGGGCTTCCTCGTGGCGTCCTTCATCGAGAATGGGAAGAAGGGCCGCAAGTGCCTCGGTTTTGGTTGCCGCAGTTAGGCTGTCCATAGTCAACCCGCCTTCTCCTCGATGCCTGGAAATACCCCCCGGCCGAGGGAGGCGCGAGCGGAGACGAATTTCTTGAGCGCCTCAGTGTCGGCCTGGAGCTCGAACAGCCTTTCGGTGCGTCCTCGCAGAGCCTCCAGAGAGTGGTGAGTCAGGCCCCGGCATCCCTCAGGCAGGACTTTCTGTAACACCTCGGGGAATTTTGCTGGATGAGCGGTGGCCACCACGATCTTGTCGAGGGCAGGATCGAGGGCGTTGAGGCGCTGGTCCAGAGCCCACCAGGCGGTGGCGGTATGGGGGTCTAGGCAACGACTTGTGCTTTCCTGTACGGCGACCGCTGTTGCTAGGGTATCGCTGTTGGAGCATGAGTAGGCTGACCAGCCTTCGTACGAGGTTGTGGGCAGGAGGCTGAGTTCACCTGTCTGAGCGAAGTCAGCCATCTGGCTTTTCACGATGCTGGACTCTCCCGAGGCCAAAAGATACAGAAACCTCTCGAAGTTGCTCGCCACCTGGATGTCCATGGCCGGCGAGTGGGTGGAACGCGCGTCGCCCCGACGATAGACGCCGGTCTGAAAGAACTTGGGAAGAATGTCGTTCTCGTTGGAGGCCAAGATGAGTTCTTCGATGGGCAGTCCCATTCGGCGTGCGTATTCAGCGGCTAAGATGTTTCCGAAATTCCCAGTGGGAACGGCGAACACGGCGGGTCGACCCGAGGCCGCTCCCGGCGTTTGTAGGTAGGCCGCGAAGTAATAAACGATCTGCGCGGCGATGCGGGCCCAATTGATAGAGTTAACTGCGCCAATATTATAGCGACGTTTGAACTCGAGATCCTCAGCGAGGTTCTTGACCATACCTTGGCAATCGTCGAACGTACCATCTACCGCGACATTGAAGACGGAAGGGTCTGTCACCGTCGTCATCTGTAGGCGCTGGAGTTCTGCGATCTTGCCCTTCGGATGGGTGACAAAGATGGTGACGGTCGGGCACCCCGTGACCCCGTGAATGGCAGCGCTACCAGTGTCTCCGCTGGTGGCCGCCACGATGTTGAGATGCTCGCCCTTCTGGGCCAAGATAACTTCGAAAAATTGACCTAAAAGTTGAAGGGCCACATCCTTAAAGGCGAGTGTCGGTCCGTGGAAAAGCTCCAAAACATATCGATCGTCCCAACGAACCAAGGGGGCGACGGGCCCTCCGTAGCGTTGCCCATACGCGGTTTGGCAACAGTCCCGCAGGGTTGTCTCGCAAAGGTCGTCTGTGAAATGGCCAAGAACCTTCTGGGCAAGTGCAGGATATTCTAAACCGACCCAGGATCGAAGGTGCTTTCCGAGATTTGGTAAGTCTTCGGGGACCAGCAGTCCGCCGTCTTCGGCGAGGCCTTCAAGGACAGCCGCAGTAAAAGTCTTCGGGGAACCCCCGCCACGAGTCGAGAGATATCTCATGGGCCCCGTCTTTACTGTCGAAAGTCGATTTCCTGTGACCTGGACTGCGCCGATTCAGGCAGAGTCTCTTCCACTACTCGAAGGATCCGCCCAAGCGTGTTGCCCAGTCGACCAACGTTTCTTCGTCGACCTCAGACTCAGGGTCGAAAGAGACGCGATAGAAAGTCGATCCGTGCTGATCGTGACAGTCGATAATGCACCCCGACAATTGCGATTCCAGCTCTGATGGTGAGTCGCCGAAGAGGTTTTCCGGGAACTCTAGATGGACTCCAATCGGTATAGGGAGATCGCCGCTGGCCAGCAGGCCTCCTGGAGCGATATCGATCAGCTTGAATTCGCGATGGCTCCCATCGTGACTGACCGTCGCGGTGATGCACTGGCGACTTTCTTCTGGGAACCGCAATCGGCGATACTGCCGACGCTGGAGAATGAGATCTTCGTTTTTCTTGCGACGCAGGAGGAGATGCCCGATCCAAGACTCCAAGATGTCGAGCACCGAGCCCTGATGTCGCAGACCATAGTAGTCCCAAGCGTGTTCCCCGTCGTCTCGCCCGTCCGAGGCGGCCTGCCAGACCACGGTGAATAATAGAGCTTTGTGAAGAGGGTGATCGGAATCTAGTCCAGAGAAGGGAATGAGCCGTAATTCTTGGTCAAGTTGCAGTTCCGCTGAGGTGGAGAGCCGTGCTCCCCCCAAAGAGAGGTCAGAGATTACCGCCGGCGCGTTAATTTCTTGGCCAAAAGCCACTCCCTCGATCCTGGCTTTCGCTTCGACGGCAAGGCGCGGAAAGTCACGATGGTCTTGAAAGGGGCTTTCAATGTATGGATCTGAATCTTTGTTAGTCAATAGGTTAGTCTTAACTTTTGCGATCGAAGCAGTTCCTTATTGTTGGTCGGATTCAAACCTGTTACAATTAGTTCATCATTATTTCAGGACGGTCCTCTAAAATAACGGCATGAAGGTACCTGTCAATTCTTCCACCACTCCATCGGTAAGTCCCCGAAAGCCTGGAACATTCCCCGTTACCTTCGAGGTTGATACCCGGTCGCTACCGCACACGGATTCGGTTTCCCTGAAGGGCTCTTTCGATCCTGAAAGTGGAAAGTTTGATCCCGAATGGAACAAGGGCAAAACTTTGCCCATGCGCGACGACGGGCAAGGCGGGGACAAAAAGGCGGGCGACGGGATTTTTACCCGCCAGCTAGAGCTTCAAGGCGATGCAGGTCAAGATTTTCGATGGGGGGCTGTGAATCAGGACGGCCGTTACCTGGTAACTACTGAAGACGACCCCCATTTTCGGCTAGCCGAGGACGAGGAGCAGGTCGAGCGGCTGAGCCCACTTCAAGGCCATCGCTACGGACTCCAGGAAGTCAACGGGAGGGCCACAGTCACAGCCTGGTCGCCCTCAGCTCAACGCATGGACCTGGAACTCTACGACCCTGACGGCCAAAAGGTCGCCGTGCTGCCGATGGATCGCCCGGAGACCCAGGGCGCTTCGGGACGCCAAGATTGGCAAGTTTCACTCGATGGCTCCAAAGCTAAAATGGAAGGATTTTCCTACCTTCTGCAAGAGACCGATGTCGAAGGGAAGCAGACTCAGTATATCGACCCCTTCGCCCGCAAACTCGTGGGCCAGCAACGGGGACTCGAACGGATTTTCGTTGACCCGATCGGCGGCTTTGAAACAGGCTGGTACGACGATTCTGGAAAAGGCGGACCAAACTACGCCGACAATCTGCAGATGGGGCGCTTCACGGTGGACGGCCGACAAGGCGCCGACAAGATGTACCTGGTCTTCAAAGACGCTGACGGCCACCCTCTCTCGAAAGATGCGTTGCTCGAAAGACTCGGTCCGAGCGGGCTTACCAGTTACGACAAGGCGGAGCCTAAGGATCGAAGAGACTGGGATGTACTCAATGCTTGGCAACTCCAGAAGAGCCCGAGCCTGGAGCCTTATCTGGTCAGTGACGAGATCGGCGGAGATGGGCGTGTTCCCTTGCGCCGGATCGAGGAGAAGACGGGAGACGGCGGTTGGGTCGGTGTGGTTCACAATTTTCCGGCCATCGAAGGGTTGCGCTACGAGTTTCAAGCTGAAGCTAATGGAAAGCTCTTGGCGGATTCCAATGGGGACGGAACTCTTAGCAAAAATGAGCTAAAAAGAACTCCTTACAACGAAGTCGACAATGTGGTGTCTTCGAGACCTGGCTCTGCTCGACGAGCCCTGATCAGCGGTCAAGACTATCAAGCTCGCTTTTCCGAGACGCAACGTCTCGAAGTCGACCCCTCTAAGCAGATTATCTACGAAGCTCACGTTGGCTCGCTGCTGACGAGCCCCGACAACGTTTTGCCCGCCACATTCGAAGATCTCCAAAAGCGTCTAGATTATGTGATCGATCTAGGAGCCACCGCCTTGGAACTGATGCCGACCTCGGAGTTCGGCGGCAAAAAGGATTGGGGCTATACAACCGATCACTACTTCGCCGGTGCCGATGCCTACGGTTTCAGTATGCCGGTGGAAAAAGCCAGGGCAGAGGGTCTGTTGTCCCCGGACTCCGACCATAGACCCGGCGAAGAGGTCTATATCAACGGAACCGACGCTCTCAAATGGTTTGTCGACCACGCTCACAAGAAGGGTCTCAATGTCTATGGAGACGTGGTGTACAACCATACCTCCGGGAAGACCGATGGCGACAATCCTCTGAACAGTATTGGCGGCGGGCAAAGCGATTTCTTCCGTTGGGGTGACGGCAATTTTAATGAGACGCCGTGGGGTCGTAAGCCCGACTTCGCGGACCCTTTTGTAAAGCAGTACTTCACCGATCACGCCGCGACACAGTTGACAGAGTACGGGTTTGACGGTCTTCGATTCGACTTCACTCAGGTGCTACACAACACCGGTGACGCTCACCAGAGAACCGCGGGGATGGAAGCTTTGCGGCAGGTGAACCGGGGCCTTGAACTGGCCAAGCCCGGAGTGTTCACCGTTGCCGAAGATTTCTCGAGAGACCCTTTGGTCGCCAGCCCGCTGAGTGAATCCCGATGGGATAACGGCGTGTTGCGCAAAGGCATGGGGTTTGACGCGGTTTGGAACGACCACTATCGTGACGGTATCTACGAAGCGGTTAAGAGCAGTCCGAACGGTGCCGACATCTTGATGGAGTCCATGCAGAGTCATCGCGGGGTTCCCAGTTGGGGCCAGGGTCTGGCGTACTCGCATTCGCACGACGAGGTTGGGAACTCCGGCAAGTGGCTTGGACGTCTTGCGGCAGGTGGCAAGGACGATTCCGCGGTGCTCTCCACTGAGGCGCGGGCCAAGGCTCGCAGTGGTGCGGCTTTGACCCTCTTGGGTCCTGGAATTCCGATGCTCTGGCAAGGCGAAGAATTTTTGGCGAACAACGATTTCAAACACGGATTGACCAGCACTTGGGGTCAAGACACTACTTGGCTTGAAGGATCAGAGGCCGAGAAGAACACAGACACCTCGAAAGCCCGCCAAGGCCACCTTCAGGTCCACAAAGATCTGATCGGTTTGCGCAAGTCATCTGATGCTTTCTATCCAACCGCCGCGGTGAATCGGGTGATGACTCACAATCAAGACCAGATTGTCGCTTTCGAGCGAGTCGGATCAGCCGGGGACGCTTTTGTTGTCGTCACACAGATGAGCGACGTGAATCGTGGCGACTACCCAGTGCCGCTCCCTCCGGGACGCTGGAAAGAGGTCTTCAACTCTGACGCCCAGGCTTACGGGGGAAGGAATTTTGGTAACGGCGGAACGGAGTTTGACTCTCACGCGGGAACCTCCACCGGTTTAAATTTACCAGCGGGCGGTACTATCGTCCTAAAGAAACTATAACCCATAGTAGAAGGATTGTGCCCAAGATTTACTAATTTTTGACCATGTCATATCGCCCCCTTGCTCTGATTATTCTTGACGGCTTCGGACTTGGACCGGAGAATGAAAATAACGCGGTTTTCCAAGCCGACACCCCAACCTTCGACAGCCTTTGGCGTGAATGGCCTCACACGAAACTGATCGCCAGTGGGCGAAAAGTGGGCTTGCCGAAAGGTCAAATGGGGAATTCCGAGGTCGGGCATCTGAACCTCGGAGCCGGGCGCATTGTGATGCAGAGTCTCACCTACATCACTCATCAGATCGAGACTCAGGAATTTTCTAAGAATCAAGCTCTGGTGTCAGTGATAGACTCAGTAAAGAGTGGCGGACGACTCCACGTCATGGGCTTGGCGTCTCGAGGTGGCGTGCATAGCGATCTCGAGCATCTGTTCGCTCTTTTGGATATGGCCGGCGCTCATGGTGCCGAGGACATAGCCCTCCATCTTTTTACTGATGGTAGAGATGTGCCTCCGGACAGCGGGTTGGGGTATGTCGAAGAGATCTGCGCCTACTTGGAAAAACATCCCGGTAGAGCAAGAGTGGCAACGCTCTCGGGTCGCTACTACGCCATGGACCGCGACAATCGCTGGCAGCGGATTGAGTTGGCATACAACGCCATCGTTGACGGACATTCGGAACGGACGAGCACCTCGGCCCTCGAAGCGGTGAAGAACGGCTACGCGGCGGGCGAGACTGACGAATTTATCCATCCTACGGTGATACTGGGAACGGATGGACAACCGGTCGCGCCGGTCAACGATGGCGATAGTGTGGTCTTTTTTAACTTTCGTGCAGACCGCGGTCGAGAGATGACCTACGCCTTGATGGGGGGGCGGGAGTGGGATTCTTTTCCGCGCCGTCGAGTGGTGCAAGGCCTCCACTACTGTTCGCTGACGGAGTACGATGCTTCCTGGAATCTCCCTTATGCCTTTGCCATCCCTGAGATCGATGTACCCCTCGCCGAGGTGATCTCCCAAAATGGTTTAGCCCAGTATCATACTGCGGAGACCGAAAAGTATCCGCACGTCACCTACTTCTTCAACGCGAAACGCGAAGAGCTGTATCCGAGAGAAACGAGAGAACTCGTCGCGTCTCCTAAGGTGGCCACCTACGATCTTCAGCCGGAAATGAGTGCGCCAGAACTTACCGAGAAGACGGTCGAAAGGATCCTTTCTCACGACGATGCGTTCATCCTGATAAATTTCGCGAATCCAGACATGGTGGGACACACCGGCAATCTAGAAGCGGCGATCAAAGCCTGTGAAGCAGCCGATCAAGGTTTGAAGCGGGTGGTCGAGGCCATCGAGGCTCGGGGAGGCTGCTACTTGGTTGTCGCCGACCATGGTAACGCAGAGGTTATGCGTCAAGAGAACGGGGATCCTCATACCGCTCACACCACGAATTTGGTACCCCTCATCGTGGGAGGCGCGTTCAATGTCAGTGGACTCATCGACGGCGGGATCCTAGCCGATGTAGCGCCTACCATTCTTCAGCTGATAGGCCTTCCCATTCCTCCGCAAATGACGGGAAAATCTCTACTCGT
The DNA here is from genome assembly GCA_037968995.1 of Candidatus Xenobia bacterium. Classification (GTDB taxonomy): domain Bacteria; phylum Vulcanimicrobiota; class Xenobia; order Xenobiales; family JADMJV01; genus JAEXNA01. The sequence goes on along the minus strand of JBBKWP010000397.1, from coordinate 47,161 downwards.
GTTCGATGCGCCCAAGTAGCACGGCTACTTTTGTTCGGCTTTACTCAGAATCGCAATGACCTGAGAGCTGTCGCCGGCTCGGTATCTTTCCGCTAAATCACGGGCCGTGCGACCTTGTCTATCCTTTGCCTTTGGATCGGCACCGGCTGCCAAGAGAACCTTCAAGGCGTCGAGTTGGCCTGCCATGGCGGCCCGAATCAGCGGGGTTCGTCCCTCGGCATTGGCCAGTTCCAATCCAGCCCCGCCAGCCAAGAGCTGTTCGATAACCTTCACTTGGCCTGAGGACGCCGCGAGATAAAGAGACGTTTCGCCCCGACTTCCCACCGCGTTGACATCGGCACCTTGGGCTAGAAGAAATTCGACGATCTCGGGCTGTCCGCCCTCGGCGGCATAATGTAAAGCTGTGAACCTTTGTCCGTCCTTACTTTTGACCGCCTCTGGTTTCGCGGCGACGGCCTGCTTTACGTCTTCGAGACGACCCTCTTCAGCGGCCTTATGAAGCGTTGGAGTCTGCTGGATCTGTCCGCTAGAAGGTGAAGTGGCCGCGGGTTGACTCGTGCTCGTGGATTGAGTCGTCGGAGTGGTGCCCTGAGAATCGTTTCCGGTTGCGCGGGCATCCGCCTTCATCTGATGGGCGCGGGGCGAGATGCCCCCCGCTCCAACGTTGATGTTCATCGGTGGAACCCCGAGTTGGGCTACGGCCGGACCTCCGAGACACAGCGCGGTCGTGATTGTGATAATAATGATGGGCTTTTTCATAGCTTGAGCGAATCCAATTTCTGCTGGAATTCAGCGTAGAGAGCCTGATCCTTGGCCCGTTGTTCTCGGTTGTTGAGTTCAATATGTCCAGATTCTAATCGCAGCTCCAAACGTTGGGCCATGTCGTTGTAGAGGGCGGCCTGCTGCCCTTGCCCGCGTTCGATAGAAAGAGTGGAGAGTTCTCTCAAGCATGCGATCATGTCGTCATAAAGGTCTCTTTGCTGTTGCCCGTTGAGTAAATGAGCTAGGCCTTCCCTGATCTCGCTCTCGCTTTTTCTTCCGTCGAGATGTCGAAACTGCTCAAGCACCTTTTCAAGTTGAAGAATAAAGAGGCGCAGTCTGGAGACCGAGACTTTGGTCTTGTTTTTGTTCAGGACTTGGAACCGTTGGGTCCTATTCAGGAGCCAGGCGGAGAGCTCTCGGAGCGATTTTCTGCTTTCATCATCGAGACCGCTCTCAGGGGATCGGGCCATATCGACGGCGATGCGCCGAAGCTCTTCTAGGGTATGGGTCTGCTGCACCACGAACTCGTCTTGCTGACCTCTCATACTGAATGATTCTCTTTAGTTTTCAGCGGACCTCTCCTGAACTCCGTCCGGAACAATTTTGGCTGAGCGCAAGGCCAACTGGGAAGAACAAAGAAGCGCGCACTCTATGAGTTCCAAGAGTCGTCCTTATAAATCTCCCGCCGCTAGGTTCGTTATCAGTTCTCCTAGCCTTGAGCTCTGTCCGGATTTGGATGGGCAGCCCGAGTTGGCGATGGTCGGACGTTCGAATGTCGGCAAAAGTTCGTTCATTAATAAGCTGTGTAAGCGCAAGCGGATTGCCCACACCAGTAATACACCGGGAAAGACACGGTTGATCAACTACTACTTGATCGAGGAAAGTTGGTCCTTAGTTGATCTCCCCGGCTATGGATACGCGAAGGTGTCAAAGACCGAGCAGGGTCGTTGGCAGCGGACCCTGGAAGAGTTTCTTTTAGAACGCACCCCACTTCTCGGCGTTCTTCAATTGATTGACTCCCGCCACGGAGCGCAGCCGAATGACAAGCAGATGAATCGATGGCTCATGGAGGCGGGAGTCAATCTCGCCGTGGTCATGACAAAAACCGACAAAGCAAAAAAGAGCCAGCTCGCCAAAATGGCAGCTTCGGTGCGTAAAGACCTGGAGCGGACCCACGGATTCTTCACGTTCTCCGCGGAGACGGGTGAGGGTGCTGAAGAATTGTGGTGGGCTCTTAAAGAATGGCGTGACGGTCAGCGAACGACAGGGAAGGCGGACTAGAGGTTGCCAGTTCTAATCAGCTTGGGCGCTGGGTTTAACGTCGTCTGGAGCCCAGTGTACGCAATTTTTTCCCTTGGCCTTGGCCACATACATCGCTCGATCGGCCTCTCGAATGAGGATGAGTCTGAGATCCTTTGAATCTTTGTTCTTGACCTGGAGTTTGTTGAGAGCGGCGGCGCCGACGGAAGCGGTGATCGAGCCTTGAAGCACGATGGGCGACCGACCGGGCTCACTTTCACAGCGTAGGACAGCGTGTTGAATCACGACACGAAGCTTTTCGGCGAGTTGGCGAATCTGATCTTCTGTCCCTTTGGGGAGAACGACGACATACTCGTCGCCGCCGTACCGGGCCGCAACCCCGGAGAACTCCTCGACCGCGACCCCGATCAGGAGTCCGACTTCCCGAAGAGCTTGGGAACCGACGAGGTGGCCGTGTGTATCAACCACAGCCTTGAAGTGATCGAGATCGAGAAAGACCAATCCGACGTCGTGTTTTTCGGCGAGAGCCACCTCGATGGTTTCTTGCAGGAAAAGGTACAGAAACCGATCGTTGTGGAGACCGGTGAGATGATCTATAAGGGCCGCTTTCCTCTCTCGGCGAACCTCGATCAAGAGTTGGACGCTGTGGGTGAGATAGTCCCCAAAAACGGACATCAAGTTCAGGTCGCTTTCGGTGAATTTTCCGGATGTGGCGTTCAGCAGGCTGAGCACTCCCACTGGACGTCCGAAGACCTCTACCGGTACACAAAGGAGCGAGTTGGTGTGATGTTCGGTGAGTTTGTCGATCTCTTCGTAGAAAGTCGTTTCCACAGCCGGACTGTTGGTCATGGCGGGCTTCCCCGAAAGATAAACCTGGCCGGATATTCCCGTCCCCGGCGGTAAAACCGTGCCGGGCAAAAGCTCAGAGCCGGCACCGAAGGAGGCCACGAATACCAGGGCTCCCGCTTGGTCTGGGTGAGCCAACATCACCGATCCCGCCTCCGACGGCACAAAGCTTTGTACACAGCGAAGAATTTGGAGAATGACATCGCGAATCGAGACTTCTCGTTCGGATTCCGAGAGGTCATTGATGAGGGGATCGATTAAGCGTGCGAATTCTTGGCTCGACAGGCAGGCCGTCATGAGACGCCGGCGGGACGACCTTTTCGATTTTCTTCGTATTCAGAATAGTTGCCGTGATGGAACGTGATTTTGCCGTTGCCTTCAAAGGCAAGAATATGCGTCGCGATCCGATCTAGGAACCAACGATCGTGGGAAATCACAACCGCGCATCCACCGAAGTCTAGCAGCGCTTGCTCTAGAGCCCGCAGAGTCGCGATGTCGAGGTCGTTGGAAGGCTCGTCCAAGAGGAGCAAATTGCCACCTTGGTGGAGTAATTTCGCAAGGTGAACACGATTGCGCTCACCGCCGGAGAGTTCTCCCACCTTCTTCTGTTGATCGGCTCCGGAAAAGTTGAAGCGAGCGGCATAGGCTCGAGCTGACACGGATTTGTTCCCCAGCTTGATTTCGTCGAGCCCATCAGAGATCTCTTGCCAAACTTGGCGCTCTCCTTTGAGGTGCTCACGATGCTGATCGACGTACGCCAATTCCACCGTGTCTCCGATTTTGATGGTGCCCTCGTCGGGCTGTTCCCCACCGGTGATCAACCGAAAGAGAGTCGTTTTACCCGCTCCGTTGGGGCCGATGACGCCGACGATGCCACCGCGGGGTAAAGAAAAGGAGAGATTGTCGAGGAGTTTTCGTCCGTCAAAGGATTTTGAAACGTTCTCGAAATCCACGACCTGTTGGCCTAATTCCGCACCCGGCGGGATGACCATACTGTTCTCGGGACGGTCGTCGTCAGTCTTTTTGGCGTTGCTCATCAGTTCTTCGTATCGGGCCACACGGGCTTTGTTACGATTGCGACGGTCGCCAGAGGTCATCTGGGCCCACTTAAGTTCGCGCTTGAGTTGCCGATGCAGAGCCGTTTCGGTCTTTTCTTTTTGAGCTAACTGTTTTTCTTTTTGCTCGACCCAAGATGAGTAGTTCCCTTTCCAGGGATAGCCGTGCCCGTTGTCCATCTCAAGGATCCAGGCAGCGGCCTGGTCTAGGAAGTAACGATCATGGGTGATGAAGACCACGGTGCCTTCGTAGTCCACCAAATGGTTCTGTAGCCAGGCCACCGATTCTGCATCGAGGTGGTTGGTAGGCTCGTCCATCAGCAGGAGGTCGGGTTTCTGCAACAAGACTTTGCACAGGGCGACGCGGCGCTTTTCACCACCGGAAAGATGCTCTACCCCCTCGTCCAAAGCGGGCAAGTACATGGCTTGAGCCGCCATGTCGATGAAACGGTCGATCTCCCATCCACCGGCGACTTCGATCTCGTCTTGCACCGCACCCATGCGGTCGAGCAGTTTCTCCATCTCGTCTGGGTCAACGACTTCGGCCAGCTTGTTATTAATGCCGTCGAACTCGTCCAACAGTTTGACTAGCTCAACCGCTCCAGCGCGAATATTCTCCCGCACGGTTTTGCTCTCATCTAGGCGAGGTTCTTGGGGAACGTACCCTATGGTGGTGCCGTCCGCGGGCTGGGCGTGGCCTTCAAAATGCTGATCCTCGCCGGCCATAATACGCAGTACGGTCGATTTACCGGCGCCGTTGGCTCCCAGAACGCCAATTTTGGCCCCCGGAAAGAAAGAAAGGTTGATACCCTTGAGGATTTTTTTATGGTCGATGGTCTTCTCGAGACCATGCATGGTGTAAATGAACTGTCCAGACATGCCCAGGAGGTTCTTTTGCCGTCCGGCGATATCCTTTAGAGATCTGGTCCTAGAATATGTCCAGACGTTTAGTCGTGCATGCCCCCGCCGGAGCGACCTTTCTGTCTTCGGTCGCCATCTCGATTCCCGGCGGCTAGGACGCCCAAGGACCGTTTGTGTTGACCGTCTATCAGAATCTCCACAGAATAGGCGCCGTGGTTCGGCAAGACCACTTGTTGCAGCGGCACCACTAAGGGGAGAATCAGGTTCTCCCCGGGGCGACCCTTGTCGGGATCTGAAGCGATGGCGAAGTCAGCGGTGACGTTGCCTATTTCTTGGCCGTCTTCATTGATCATGATGACACCCAGAGTATGATCGGTGTTCATTTCGGTGGGGTGGACTTCAAAGAGGAGCGCCAATGTCACGCCCAAAGGCGCGGGATACTCTTCTCTCCAGAGACGATTGATGCCGCCTCCCAAGACGTGGAGAAGACCTTCTCGAACGGTGGCATAGTCGCACAGCATGGCATCAATTTTCATCTCATGGCGTTCATCTTGTGAATTAAAGGATCCTGCCCAACCCTTGAGAAGGCGCGGCGATGATCACCACCAACTGGAGTCCTGGGCAGCGCGTGTTCGCTCCCGCCGAACCGCACCTGGGACTCGGCCTGGTTTTAGAACGAGACGGTCGCCGATTCGACGTGCTCTTCCCGAAGGCCGATGAACGACGAACCTACAGTCAAGATACCGAAGCCTTGACTCGGTTCCGGGCCAAGGTGGGCGATCTCGTTACCGACCTTGACGGTAAGGAATGGACCGTCAAGGAGATAGTCGAACGCGATGAGCGCCTGATCTACGTCACCACTCAAGATGAAGAGGTGGGGGAGGAAACGTTGGCGCTCGACCTTGAGCAGCCTGATCCCTTCGCCGAGTTGGCCCTGGGTCGACCTGGATCGCCGGCTGATTTCGCTCGTCGTTTGCGCGCCTTCAAACTGAAGGCGTTAGGGCGCTCGCAGGCTCATCGTGGTTTGGGTGCGGCTCGAGTAGAACTTCTGCCTCACCAACTCTTTGTCACTGAGCGGGTGGCCAAAATGTGGCGTCCGCGGGCCTTGCTGGCAGACGAGGTCGGCTTGGGGAAAACGGTGGAAGCCGGTCTGATCGCCGTTCGTATGGCGGCGCTCGGGCGAGTGAGTTCGGTAGCGGTGGTCGCCCCAAGAGCTCTGGTCGGGCAGTGGTTGGCCGAATTTTACCGACGCTTCGCGAGGCCTCTCACTCTATTTGATGTCGAACTAGAGGAGCTTCCCCAAGATGTGTTGTTGGCCGCCGACGACCTCGATTTTCTTCCCGAGGGCTTCTCGCGTGATCTGTTGATTGTGGACGAGGCTCACCACTACGCCTGTGACGACGCGCTCAAGGCCATAGCGCGAAAGAGCCGCGCGGTGTTGCTTCTCTCGGCGACACCGTCTCTGGGTGGGCAGGACCGACTCTTTGACCTCCTTCATCTGCTCGATCCCCTACGCTACCCGGGTCGGGACAGTCTGGCAGAGACCGCCCATCGATGGCGCGAGGTAGCGGACCTAGCCCGCGACGCTGAAGCCGGAGCGACCTCCGAGGTTCTGGTTGCGCGGCTCACTCGGCTCTATCCGGAGGAATCCGATCTTCGCGACCTCGCCGCGAGCGGTCAGGCCGAAGAACTCCTCGACCGACTAGTGGATCGACACGGTTTGGGGCGAAGCCTGATGCGCAACCGTCGAAGGCGACTGCAAGGCCTTTTCCCCGGACGAGTAGTGGCCTCCCACGAACTGGACAAGGGCCACAAGCTGGACACTTTTCTAGTGGAGTTTCTCAAGGAGCGCAAGAAGCACGGGGACAAGACTCTGGTGATGGTGGAGTCGCCCAAAGAGGTGGCCCGATGGGCTAGGATTCTGCAGAAGAACAGCAATCTGGCGGTGGCCAGATTCGACGAGTCGATGTCGCTACTTGAGCGCGATCGCCAAGCGGCCTGGTTTAATCGCACTGGAGTCGACACCGTGGAGGGCGAAGGCGCTGGAGTTTTGATCTGTTCCGAGATCGGAGGCGAGGGTCGGAACTTTCAAGTCGCGCACCATCTGCTGCTTTTGGACCTTCCCGCCCACCCGGATCGACTCGAACAACGCATCGGTCGTCTCGACCGCATCGGTCAGACACGGGTCGTCCAAGTGCATGTGCCTATCGCCTTCGGCGACAGATCGACAGCCGTGCGTTACGCTTGGTTGGAAGGAGGTCTAAACGCCTTCAAGCGTCCTTTGACCGAGGGACAGCGTGCCTATGAACGGTTTCGTGAAGACCTCGAGACCTGGGAGATCAAGGGTCCCGGCAAGGCATTTGAAGTGTGGTGTCGCGACGTCCGAAAAGCGGTGGACCTCCAGCAGGCCGAAGCGGAAGCCGCGGTCGACCCGTTGGTGGACCGTATGTCGTTTCGCGAAGCGGACGCCTCGCAGTTAAGAGCGGACGTCGAAAGGGAAGTCCACACCTTAGCAGCCGAATTAGAGTCGGAACTGGTTGACCTTTTGGACTCGTTGGGCGTTGTTATGGAGGCTCGGGGTGAAGACAAGATTTTTGTCATCAGACCGGGCGACATGATGTTCGTGGATGGTCTGCCTGGAATGCCTCCTGAAGGGTGCTCGGTCACCTTCGATCGCACGACCGCGAATCGGCGCGAAGAGATAGATTTTCTCCATTTTGAGCATCGCTTGGTTCAAGGGGTTCTCGATCTGATCCTCGACGAAGGAATCGGTAAGGCGACAGCGGCCCGATGGCGCGGTGCCCCCACTACCACGATCTGCTTTCAGTTCCTCTTCAGTTGGGAGGCTGATGCGCCGGCAAATCTGGGTATTGATCGTTTTCTGCCCGCTCAGGCTGTTATCGTGACCGGAGACATGGCTCAAGGTTTGGTCGTGGGAAACCAACTCCCCAGTGGGGGAGAGGTGCCCAGCGAGGGACTTGAACGGTTGGGTCAAGAGGTGGTAGAAACCTTGCTGGCTCGAACGGTCGAGTTGCGTCCTCAGCTTCTGCAAAGCGCCTTGCAACTGTTAGCCGGCACCGCGGCCGGTTTGTTGGCGGCCGCCCAGGAGAAGGCTCACGCCTTTTTTGACGCGGAGACGTCGCGTCTGCGTCATCTGCAACAGACTGACGACCCGAACTCCCCGGGATTTGAACTTTATCGCTCGGCGTTTTCGGATCTGGAAGGTTTTCGCTTAGCGTGCGAGGAGATTCTCGGAAGGACGGAATGGCGGTTTGACGCCGTCCGCCTAATTCTATGTCAGGAACAGGGATAGTGCGAACATGAATATTTTGGTGCTCAATTGTGGCTCGTCGACGGTGAAGTTTCAGGTAATTCGAACCGACCGCGAACGTGTCGAAACAGACACAGACGAATGTCTAGCCTCCGGGATGATCGAACGGATCGGCGGCAAGTCTCAGATCACTTTTAAAGTTGGCGAGAGCGTGGTCTTGAGAGAGTCCAAGCCGTTGCGCGATCACCGCACCGCCATTGACATGATCGTGAACTGGGTGGTCTCTGAGGATTCGGGGATCGAAGCCATCAAGAGTCCGGGAGATATTCACGCCGTAGGGCATCGCGTGGTGCACGGTGGAGAACGCTTCCAGGTCTCAACTTTGGTCACTGAAGCGGTGGAAGACGGCATTCGAGACTGCATCAATCTGGCTCCACTGCACAATCCCGCAAATCTGAAGGGGATCGAAGCGATTCGTAAACTGTTGGGCTCAGTGCTTCCCCAGGTTGCGGTTTTTGACACCGCATTCCACAGCACCATGCCGCCCGAGAACTATCTCTACGCTGTGCCTTACCAACTGTACCGGCGCCACGGCATTCGCCGTTATGGATTCCATGGGACGTCGCATCGCTACATTGCCTATCGATACCGAAAAACCACGAACCAAGCTAAAGAGCAGGTGAAAATCATCAGCCTGCATCTCGGAAACGGCTGCTCGGCCTGCGCTATCGACAAAGGCTGTTCTATCGACACCAGCATGGGAATGACGCCTTTAGAGGGCTTGGTGATGGGCACGCGGTGTGGTGACATCGATCCTTCCTTGGTGGAAAACCTCTGCGAGTTGGAAGGTTACACCGTAGGCGAAGTGGACACTTTCCTCAATCGCAACTCCGGACTTCTCGGGATCTCCGGGCTGACGGGCGATATGCGGGATCTTTTGGTTGAGCGTGAGGACACGGGCGACCGTCGAGCGACCCTAGCCATCGAAATCTTCTGCATAAGGGTTCGCAAGTATATCGGCGCTTATCTCGCCCAACTCGGTGGAGCGCAAGCCGTGGCTTTCGCCGGCGGGATAGGGGAGAATTCCCCCGAAATTCGAGCACAGATCTGTAAGGGGCTTGAGGTGTTCGGACTTCATCTCGATCCAGAAGCCAATGCTGTAAAGGTGACCCACGGGCACGGTCATCGGATCTCGACCGAGGACTCCCGACTGCACGCTTATGTCATTCCCACCGACGAGGAACTTCTTATCGCTCGCGATACAATGCGCTGCATAGCATAGAGTAGGGACGGGTCCCCATCGATCAGGGACCGTTGAAATCTTCTTTAGCCGAGCGACTTACACCACAGGTTCATGGATTCCCAACCGTTGGGCATACGACAGTTGTTGACCAGGCGTCCGGAGTAGCCGTAACCTAGTTTACTGAACACGCAATTCATTCCGATCTCGTCGGCCCGCGCAATTGTATAGAGGTCGGAGATGTCGAAGTCGGTCACGACATCGTTTTCCAATTTCCAAAGGATATGGGCCATCAAGCCTTTCCCTCTTTGATCGGGGCGGGTGGCGCAGTCAGTCATTTCGGCCGAACTTCGCTGATGGTCCATTTCGGCTGAGGCCACGGCGGCGACTTGACCCTCAGCGTTTCGAACCATTCGAAACAGGTTGGCCTGGGTCTCGATGGCCGAAGCGATCGTTTCTTCGACGAGTGGGGAAGGGTAGTCGGTGAAAGTGGACTGGAGGAGCGCCGTAATCTCATGAGTGTCCTCCGGCCGCGCTGTTTGACAAACATACCCTTCGGGCAGTTCGGGACGTATTAGAGGCGCCTTTGATAAGGCGATCTTGACACCATGCTCGTGAAGTTCTTCACGCTCGTTGGTTTCTCGTCCGGCTTCACCGTAGGCGGCCCAAAGATGCGCGTCCGCTCCATCCTCGAAATAGCCTCGAATAACGCCTTCTTCTCTGAAGCCGAGGGCGGCCCACTCTTGGGTGTTTCCCGGCAGAGCATAGGCGGTGACCTTGCCCGCTTGAGAAGCATCGGATTCCACGGTGGGAAGTTCGCCCAAGGATTGAGGAGTCACCCCGTAAAGTTTGATTCTTTCGTTATAAGGATCGTAGACGGCGTCGTATTGATTGTCAGCGATGGGTAGACTCAGAGGAGATGGCGCGTCTAACTCCTGGTTGAGCTGCGGCAATAGCCGATTCTCTAAGCTTTCGATCAATTCTTTGACGGCGAGGTCTGTGGGTTTTTCTAGTACGATATTCATAGTTGACTCCAGAACCGCCATCTTATAGGGATAAGCCGAGGTCGTCAAGTTTTGAGGTCTTGGCGGAGAGGCGACTGTTCGACGGCTTTTCGGATGGGTCTCGCGGGATGTGGAGTAAAGCCACTTTCGAGTGCGTCACCCGATATTGGACTGGGCTAAAATGTCCGGGAAGCAAAGGCTTCAGAAGGAGAATTCTCACTATGAGTATCACGACTATCAGAAACATGGCTTCGGCCTCGACCATCGCCGGTCAAAAAATTTATAACGCGCAAAAAGAGACGCTCGGGAAGGTGGAGGACGTCGTCCTCGACTTAGACAACGGAAAGGTTGCCTATGTCGTGCTTTCCTTTGGCGGCTTTATGGGAATGGGAGACAAGCTCTTCGCCGTTCCGCTACAAGCCTTGACGCCGGATTCTAAGGATGAGTGTTTCCACCTCGACATCACCAAAGAGAAGTTAGAGAACGCTCCCGGTTTCGACAAGAGCAATTGGCCCACGACCTATGACGAAACTTTCATGAAGTCGGTCTACTCGCATTATGGAGTCACGCCATAAAATCGAAGCGATATTTAAAGCGCTGAACGTGGCCACCGGTTTCTACCGGGGCCATGTTTCATTTTTTGGTCGGTGCGCTGAAGGTGGCCCAGTTGGTCTTGGCTAAACGCCTCGTGACCCCATCCCAGGTCGATTATGTTCACTGCTATTTTCCTCATACTCCTTTTGGTTGCCATAAATGCCCTCTACGTGGCCGCGGAATTCGCGACCGTGGCGGTGAAGACGGTCCGCGTTCGGGCCTTGGCTGAGTCTGGGAACAGTATCGCGCAAAAACTCCTACCGCATCTCACCGACGCCAGTTCACTCGACCGCTATGTAGCCGCTTGTCAGATCGGGATTACGGTCTCCAGCCTTTTGTTGGGCGCTTATGGACAGAAGAAGTTGGCCGGCTTCTTAGAACCTCTTCTCTTCCGATTCGGTGACATAGAAGCGTCAACCGCGGCTTCGATCGCCGCAACAGTGATTTTGATTCTGCTGACCGGCATCCAAGTCGTGCTGGGAGAACTGCTCCCCAAAGCCGTGGCCCTTCGGTTTCCAGAGAAGGTCTCGTTGGCGCTGACTTATCCGATGCTCATATCACTCTGGCTGTACCACGGTTTTATCTTCGTGCTCAACGGTTCAGGGAACGCTATCCTGCGGATGTTCAATGTGTCCACGGCGGGACATCGTCACGTCCACAGCCCTGAAGAACTACATCAGATGGTAGGTCATGACGCCGAAAACTTGGATCTCGAAGAGTCCGAACGCCTGATGATGAACCGTGTCTTTCGGTTCGGAAATCATAGCGCCCAGAACATCATGGTTCCGCGCACCAAAGTTGTGGGATTGGACCTGCAATCGGATCTCGAAACGATTTTGAAAATTTTGGAAGAGAGCCACTTCACTCGCTTTCCGATTTTCGCCGGACAGGCCGACAGTGTTGAGGGATACCTCCACATCAGAGACGTGACCAAGGCTCTGGCCCGAAGCGAGACGCTCGACCTGAAAACATTAATGCGTCCGGCGGTTTATGCGCCGGCAAGTCTGCCCGTGGATCGATTGCTTGAGCGGATGCGGGGAGAACAGGTTCATCTGATGGTTTTGTTGGATGAGTTCGGCGGGACGGCTGGAATCGTGACGATGGCGGACGTGATTGCTGAAGTGATGGGCGAGATTCAAGACGAGTTTGCCGGGCAGCAGAGTCGCGTTCTCGAACGAGGAGAGAACGGATACTGGCTGGTTCGTGGAAGCCTTCTGCTCGATGATCTTTGCAGCGAATCGGGCTGGGAGCCCGCGGAACTTCCGGCTTCGACGGTGGGCGGTCTGATCATGCATCTGCTGGGCCGTCCGGCAAAGATCGGTGACACGGTCACCTATTCTGGGCGAAGATTCACGGTCGGACGGGTGCAAGGAAAACGGATCACCAGGGTGAGAATCACCCATGCCTGAGGGACTCTTTCTTTTCGGGGTGATAAGCCTGCTTATTGTGCTCAACGGTCTCTATGTTGCTGCCGAGTTCTCCGTCATCTCGCTTTCTAAGTTGAAGTTGGAGCAAGAGGTGGCGCAAGGCGGACGTATCGCCGGGAAGTACCTGGAGATTGTGAGCAACAGTCTCCACCAAGACCGATTTATCGCGGTGGCTCAGATGGGGATCTCCATCGCGAGCCTGGGCCTTGGGATGTACGGAGAGCACGCGCTTGCCAAGAAGTTTGTACCTGCGTTCGAGGCTTGGGGAGGTTTGAGCGAAGCGGCCGCCCACTCCACCGCAACAGTGGTCTCCCTCATTTTACTGACGTATTTCCACATCGTGATCGGGGAAATGGTTCCCAAAACCTTAGCCCTTTTGCATCCCACACGAACAGCGATTGTGCTCTGGTGGCCCATGCGCATCACCGCCGTCATCTTGACGCCCCTGGGATGGATCCTCAACGGGACGGGAAATCTCATGCTGCGCCTGTTGGGTCTGCCAGTTTCAAAAGACTTGACCTTGGTCTACTCGCCCGATGAATTGCGCCTAGTTCTTGATGAGAGCCGAGATGAAGGGTTGATGCCTGAAGTTCAGCATCAGATGCTGGAGCGGGTGATCGACTTTGGAGAGCGGCCTTTGCGCTTGGTGATGGTTCCCAGGACCCAGATTTTTGCGCTGCCTTCAGACGCCACTGTGGCCGATGCTATCGACTGTTTGGACACCGAGGTGTTCAGTCGATTCCCTATCTTTAGTGAAGATCGTGACAACATCACCGGTGTGGTTCACGTCAAGGATCTGTTCTTGGCGCTGCGAAAAGGCCAAAGGGATGCGAAATTGACGGATTACCAACATTCCGTGATCTATTTTCCGGAGTCGCTGCCGCTAGATGAGGCGCTCGATCTGTTGAGGGAGTCTCATTCCCATCTCGGAGTGGTGGTAGAGACGCGAGGCGGAACTGCCGGCATCGTTACGGTCGAAGATCTTGTGGAGGAGCTGTTCGGAGAGATCAAAGACGAGTTCGATCTAGGGGAAGTTCCGCTCTTTGAGGAGTTGGGCCCGGGATGGAGCGTGAAGGGTCAGATGAGTCTGTTCGACCTCGACGAAGTGCTCGGCTCCGAACTCGAACGTCCCAGAGCCGTGGAGACTGTGGCCGGACTTTTGCTGGCACTCTTCCGCCGAATCCCCGAAGTAGGCGACGTTATCGAACACGATGGTTACCGCTTTGAAGTGAGGCGCATGGAAAGTCGGTCGATCGCCTCAGCCGCGGTTTGGCGAACCGAGTCCGACCAGGAACCCCACTCCGACGTGAGTCCTTGAGCGGCTCACTCTAACGTATCCACGAGCGCTTCTAAGAAAGCCAGTTCGTGCCGATCTTCGACCTCTTCTAAGCCGCGATTGATCGTCGAGAAAAGGGCCAGCGCGAAAATTTTAGACCAAGAAGAGTCCGCGTCGTATCGCTTTAGGAGCTTTGTCCCGATCTTGTGGCTCGGATTGATGATGGCGACAGATTGATCGCGGTCCCAACTCAAGAAACCGGAGCGCCACCGAGTCCAGAGCGAAGCATCCTCGGACAGTTTCTCGATCAGTCCAGGGTGAAGCAGCGGGGTGTCGTGGCCGCCCAACACGGACGTGAGGATTCGTCGCGTGCTTCGATAGAGGTGCTCGAATCCTTGGTCGCCGTCTTCGCCTTCGAGATAGGTTCTCGGAGTTGGGAAGCCCAGGCCGCTCAAGACATCTTTGGTCAGCGGACTGTCCAATAAAATGACTTCTCGGCTGGGACAAGGTCTGATCCCCTTTGTCGCAACCAACGTCTCCTGGTCTCGTTCGGCCTGTTCAAGCAGGGATCGCCACGAAAGATAGCTCCCGCCTAAACAAGGGACCAAAGGGAGGTCGTAGAGATCGTGTCTGTTAGATCTCGCGCGCTGGAGTCTGGCCGGATCACGACAGCAGACCGATAGCAACCAGCGGCGAAGCTTCATTCTCGAAGGCCCGGTTGGCGGTCCATCCCTTAAGGCGTGAATCGCCTTGTTTACGAGTTGCTCTGTCGCCTCTCTGATAGTCTCCTCCGAGCTAAGGGACCCCTGGGAAGCGATGCGAACGCATCCTTCGATGGGGAGCCGATGTTCGAGAGTGGAGATGTTATCATCTTGGAACAGGTAGAGTCGACCGTGTTCCTGGGCGCTGGTCGCAAGGTGGAAGCTGAAGTCCGTCTCGCAACGTTCCACATGGATTGTTTCCAGGGCGTGGAGAAACTCGGGGTCGCGTTGGCGGCATCGGTCAATGTCGACTTCCAGGGAGGGAAGTTTTCCCGGTTCGTGGCGTTCTTGAAGCGGCACCTTTCCGAGGTAGGCTTCATCGGGGTTGTCGCTCTTGACCGTAGGTGGCTTAGCCGAGTTGAGGTCGAAAAGGATTGTCTGATCCTCGTCTTCGATCACCAACTGCTCTAGTCGTTCTTGGTCGGGTTTGCAGAAGAGTACCGGGCCAGCTAAGGCTTTACGGTATTCAGCCTCCATTCTCTGGATCTCCGCGGTTACCGCTGCCGCCTCGGTAGCGAACATTTCGATGGCTTTGCTGGGGTTGGGGTGCGATCCCATCCCCGAAATGATGGTTTGTCGTCGCAGTTCGAAGCGGAGTTCGGCGTCTCCGTCTAAGAGTTGTTTTCGGACTCGTTCGGTGGGAATGACGAGATCTGACGGAAAGAGGCGGCGAATTAACTTGGCCGCCTCGGGCATAGGATCGATCGCGCCCGATTCCATCCCGTCTAGGAACGCCCCTCCGAGGTAGATGTGAGGCAGGTGGCGGAGGTAAGCGCGAAGGTCCGAGAGGCTGACCAGGCGCCCATTCTCTAAGGAGATAATGGGAATGTCTAGGTAACCGTCGACAAGTTCCTGACTGTTCGCTCCCTCGGACTTGGACTCGATCTCGTAGAGCAGCATTTCGCACACAAGTTCGGCAGCCCTTAGGCGCGAGAAGACTCCGTTCGGTGCCGCTTCCAGGATCAGCTCGCGAAGGTCGTTCCGTAGACTGGGGATAGCTTGGGACAGCGTCATCTGTAGTCGTACGATTTCGGATTGATCCGGTGGAGGCCCGGGTCGGAATTCTACCATCCAAGAAAGCCCTACGTTAGGAAGCGCAGTACCGAATTTTGAGCGTTCCGGTTTGATGGTGATCTGGCCGGCTGGGTAGGCGTCGAGGGCTATCACACTGTATGACCGGGTACCCACCTGTATTCGGGTTTCGGCTAGTTTCGGAGGAAGCTGGTGTAATTCGTGAGAGGCCGTCCCGCCTAATCTGGCCTGTCGTCGGACTTCTTCAATCGAAAGACCGATCAAGTGGGGGAAGAACTTTTTGAGGACTTTGACCTCTTCCACTTCCAAGACCAAAAGGATGCCTTGCCATTTCACCGTACGGGCTTCCGAAGCAAGACAGTAGAGCAAGCAGTCCTCGCGTCGGTAAACTTCGTAAAGCTCGGCCAACGATCGAAAGTGTCCAAGAGTACTGCAGAACACGGGGTAGTTGAGCAGGCCTTCATAATCGGGACCAAGCAGAGCAACCCGGTCGGGGTCTGAAAGTGCTCGAATGTCTAAGTGATTGACGATGTAGGCCTGGATGAAACGGTTGAGAGAGTCTCGTTGATAGGATGGTATGCGCATTCTAGTGAGGCCCATACCCATTGCCTTCATCTCGACCCGAAGTCGGCTCAGGAATTCGTCGTAGGCTTCGTCACGGACCACATCGGTTTGCGAGACATTTTTTGAAAGGGTGGGATCGTTCACCCGAAAGATGACGGGAGGTTGCAGCGCTGGTTCGGGGCGGCTTACGAAGTTAACGCCGTACCGCAAGAACGAGATCTGAGTGGTGGCATCGTGACCGTAGGTCGCTCCCATGACACCTTTGGACGGTCCGCTCTCGAAGGCTCGGTTGGGCCATGGGACCCCACAGGGGTTCGTGGGGTTACTGATCTGCTCGCCGTTTAGGAACAAGGGAATAGGCACGTCGACGCATCGTAGCCTGATGAGTTCTTCCATCTCGTTTCGACAGCGAAAGGAGACCGATAAAAGGTGGCTCTTGAAATCCACCTGCTGAACCGAACCGATGGACGCTTTCCCGGACCCGTTTTGGGCGTTTTGGGACTGATCGTGAAGGCGCTGCTCACCGTTGGATGCGACGGAGAGCCGCGAGGGTTTTAGAGAACTCGCGGACAGCCAACCTAAAGCGAGTTCTCTCAACCGGTCGACGCCGCGGTCACGTCCCGACAAGAAGACGTGGTCGTAAAGGTTGAGAAGCTCCTTCGAGGTATAGCCGGGGCCATCGAACCGGATTTCAAGATGAGCGTCACCCAAGAGTCCTTGGTCTTCGAACCGTACCTGGATCTGGGTGGATTCGGCGGCCACCAGGGCTTGGATCCACTGCAGTACGAAGTGGGAGGGGTCGGGGAGTTGGAATTTCTGCAGCTTTTCGAGGGCCTTATCTAGGGCAAGGCTGAAACTTCCTCGCTCAGCCGGTGTCGCGTTCAGAAAAACGTAGTCGTTGAAGGGATTGAGCGCTTGAGTCATGATAATCTTACCCGCGGTCCAGTATGGTGTTGAGAAGCCGAGTTTCCACGGCCGGGTCAAGCCCGTCGTTGAGAAGGGCTGACTTGCACAAGATGTATGCGGCCGTGCGACACGTTTGGGGATCCTCTAGTCGCGTCACGGATTTTCGCACCAAAGGGTGATCGACGTCGAGCAGCAGCTGATGAGGTAAAAGGTATTTTGTGGCCCAGAAACCCTTGCGATAACGTCTCACTAATCGATCAGCCCCCAAGGCGAACACGCCGGGCCCCTTCTCTCGGTCGACAGGGGATTCCGGATACTCTACAAGCACGATCGAAGTTACGGTGAGGCGACCTTCTCTTAAGAGGGACTTCATAGCAGACTCTAAAGCGGCGAAGCCCGGCGGGCGTGGAACCGGTAAACTCACCGCTAAGTTTTCCCGAAGCCCGACCACTGGAACACCGAAGAGTAAAGTCAAAAGAGAGGCCAGGCTGGAATCTAGGCCTACCTTTAAAATGGGCAAGCCTTCTCGGGCCGCTCTTCTAGCGAGTTTCGTCACCTTGTCGCAGGTAAACAGTCGAGCTTCTTGTTTGGCGCAGCTAGCTAAGTCCGTGAAGCTAACCGATTCACCGAAGACGTCGTCGACAAGCGGTAGCTTTTTTTGGGCAGCGCTCAGCTTGGTAGTGTGCTGACTGAGAAACACTCGAGCTTGGCGAGCGGTCTCTTCTTGGGTTGCTGGGTCTCGAAGGCGTTTGGCGACTGCTGGATACAGGTCGTTGACGATCAGTTTTACGAGTTTCGCTTCGACCTTGCGGTAGTTGTCGTCCTGGATGACGGCATCACGAGTCAAAGTATGTTCGAGATGACTGGACAGCACTTTGAAGGTGACTCCCGGCCACCGATCTTGGTGACTTTCTGTTAAAGTGAGCCCGGTGTTGTAAAAACCATAGGGCGCGAGGCGCTCAGTGTGGACTCCGATGTTAAAATCGCCCAAAGCACTCCTGTGGTCGATTCGGACCACACTGTCCACCACTAAGGGCTGATTGATCCGCTCTCCGTTGAAGCAGATGGTCGTGGCCGAGTGCCGACACCAGAGACTCACCGTGGTAAGACAACGGGCGACGAAGTAGTCATACTGGTCGTAGGGTAGAATTTTGTGGACGCGCACTGAGGTCCCTTCGATCGGTTCCTTCAAGACAAAGAGTTGAAAGTCGGTTCCACCATCGAATGCGATTCTCCAGAATTCGCCATCTCGCCCTGTGTCCACGATGACGAGTTCCGGTTTGAGCGAAAATACGGAGACAAAACCGATTCCGAACTTCCCAATCTTGGTCAGGTCGTTCTCTTTGTCCGATGAGAAGAGGCGGGTCAGTTTGCCGTCAATGATAGCCCGGTTCATTCCACCGCCGTAGTCGCGCACCTCAAGGCAGAAGCCCCCAGGATCGTCGAAGTAACGGGTCTTTATGTCGATCTGTTCGGTCCCCGCGTCCATGGCGTTTTGCACCAATTCCCGCAAACAGGTGTAGGGATCACTGAACTGGTCGACCAGATTCTGGAACACTTCGTCTACCATGGGCTGGACTTTCGCTGAAAGGTTTTTGGATTCCCTTGTGAAACTTCGGGCCATGAAAACTCGAACAATATTATTCTCAGTACTGCTTTCGACATCCCTACTTGGAGCAGTGGGCTGCGCGAAGAATCCCGCGGACGGTGTACCCAAAGCAGCCGTTCAGAGTCCAGGCGCGACGGCGGAAACACCTGCGGTCCCGATGAGTAGCGCTTCCCCCGTGGAGTCCTCGATGTCCACTCAGACCCCGTCAGCGGTGACGGGTGACGTTTATACCTTTCCAGAGGAGACCGAGGTGGCGTTTCGAGGCTCCAAAGTGACCGGGGCGCACGACGGAAAGTTCGAGAAAGTCAACGGTACAGTTACTGTCCCGGAAGCCGACTTGGCGCAAGCCGTCATCGACCTAGAAATCGACATGGGGAGCACCGTCGCGGACGACGAGAAGCTCACGGGGCACCTGAAGAGTCCTGATTTCTTCGATGTCGCGACTCATCCCACCAGTCGTTTCCAGAGCACAAAAATCGAGAAAACTGATGATGGCGTCGAGGTCACGGGAAATCTTACGCTGCACGGTGTCACCAAGACCATCGCTTTTCCAGCGGTCATCTCCTTGGACGGCGAGACCTTGACCGCCAAGTCAGAATTTGTCATCAATCGAAAAGACTTCGACATCGTGTATCCCGGTAAGCCGGACGACCTGATCCGTGATGAAGTCGTCATTAAGTTTGATCTCAAGGCCAATAAAGGCGCGTAGGTCGCAATTAGGAGAGTCCGGAGATGCACGAGCTTGACGGAGACTTCCTCGACGAGCTACTCGAAGGGGACGAAGAGTTCGCCAAAGAGCTTTTTGAAGCATTCGAGGATTCGGTACGTCGTTTCTCCGAGCAGGCTCGTCGAGCCGTCGTTGTCCAAGACTTGGATTCCGCCAAACACGCTTTCCACACCTTGAAGGGCTCGGCCGGTTCGGTCGGGCTCTTGAAGGTTCGAGAAATGGCCAAGGCCTTCGAGATTCAAGCCAAATCTGGCGGACCTGTGATCGGCATGGAGAAGATGGACGAGTTCGAATCCCTGGTCCGCTCGGGGCTAGAGAAACTTTCGGACTACCGCCAGTCGATGTAGGCGTCAGGACGTGGCGCGGAGGACTTTAAGGCTTCCGCGATCGGTCAAGACCAGTATCTCGTCGGGACTCGAACCACGTCGGATCTCTTCGATTCGGTGTTCGGGGAACTCGTATTCTCCTAGAGTCTGACCCTCTCTGGGGTTTATCCAGACGATCTTGCCCTCTTCAAGAGCCAACCAAAGGCGCCGGCAGTCAGAGTCGATGAGACAACTGACTACGGAATGTCCGTGATAGTTGGCGAGTTCCTTCACCGGTGAATGCAGGACATCCGAGGCCGAAAGTGAGAGAATCTGACCGTCGGCTGAAACACTGATCACCGTTCCCTCGAGTTCGAAGATCGCTACGATCGCGTCGGAGTGAAGTCGACGACATTGGGGCGCCTGACTATTTTGCGTCGAATAGGATAAAAGTTCACCGGTCGCCGTACCGACCAGGGTCCGACCGTCCGAGAGTGCCAGTCCACAAGTTGACCATCCGGCCCAACTTCCACCGATGGCTCGTGGCTCATCATCGACAACCCACAAGGTTCCATTTTCGTCGAGAGCTAAGGTGTCGCTCCCAAGCGAAAGCACGTCGGTGGCGGGAACCGAGAGCGGTCCAATTCCCGAGATGAGGTCATCACCGACGGTTCGGAATTTCAACAGTTCGCCTTCTTGATCCAGCAGCACCCCACCAACCCCGTTGGATTGAAAGTGACCGCTAGCTAATCGATGACTGGTGTCGAAAGCCAGGATCTGTTCACGACTGTGCAGGTCCCATAGGGCGGCTTGACCGTTTTCGTCAATAGTGACCATGGTATGGCACTCGTTATCTCGAAAGGCTGAAACCACCGGCGTTGACTTCGGCCAGGACTTCAGAAGCATTCCATTTTTGGGGTCCCGTTCGCAGAGGCGACCGACCTCTACACAGACTACGCTCTTGCCGCCGGGACGAGCGAAGAGAGGTACGCAATCCACCGACCAACTGGATTCGTGGGAGAGAGCAGAATCTGAGCCGATAGCCCAAAAGCGTACTACCTCATCGTCAGAGAGGGTGAGAAAGCTCTGGGGCGATAACGCGACAACTCCCCGCACCGATTCACCCATGGGGGCTGGGACGCTGCTGAGGATTGCCAGATTGCGATCTAAGAGGCACAGATTTTGTCCGCCCGCGATGAGGAGTTGAGATCCGTCGGGCCCGCGTGGCAGGAGCCTTGTGACCTCAAGATTGAGGTCGACCTGACGGACCGACGTCACGGAGTTGGCGGTACCCTTGAAGACCTCAAGTCCGTCGCGAAAGGATACCAGAAGCTCGATGCCTTCCGCATCTTTTTCGAGCAGTGCAATCCCTAAGGGCATCTCTCGGCCCAGAGTGAGGAGTTGGGCGGGCTTAGTTCGGATCACTCTGCTTCCGGTTCGCTTTCACTGCCATCGGTATTTTTTTGTAAGGGGAGGAGATTTCTCCAGCCGGATAGGCGCCGTCCTCCAGCGCTTCCCAACCGGCCGCGACTCTTCAGTCGGCCTAAAGGCTTGCGAGGAGCAGTATCGTCGGTGGAGTCGTCCGTAGCGGCCTCATCGTCGGACCCTTCATTGTCGGCGGATTCTGCCTCAGTGTTGGGGGACAAAGATCGAATTTTTTTGATCCGCTTTTCTAACCGGGCTGCGATGCTCGAAGCTTTTTTCGGAGTGCTGAGCTTGATCGGAGTGGCGCTGGCTTCAGTCCCTTCGGTCGAGACGTCAGACGCTTCGACGGCTTGGGCTTCCTCTCCGTACCATCCGCTCAATATCTCGTGGGCGCGACCTAGAACGCGAGCTAAGAGCTCCTCTCCGTGACTTTCGGCGTCTAGGGGAGCGCCCTTCTCGGGCGGCTCGAGTTCTAACTCCTCCAGGCGCTCAAGCACCCAATCCACCGTCTTGTCGGGGTCTAGGTAGTAACTGGACGCACGGGCACGCAAAAATCTCCAACCGAGTCGCTCGAGAACGGCTTCGCGTTCTAAAGAGCGGGCAAGACGTTCGGGGGGGTGTTCGTTCGCGCCGTCACAGGTGATGGCCACGCGACCACCTTTTCCTTCGACCACGAGGTCGAGGTGGTAGTTGCCGACTTCTTGGTCCGTGGTGACCCGGTAGCCGGCCTTCTCTAAGCCTCGGCGTATGCGATACTGGTATCGGTATTCGGGGTCGTCAGTGGCGATGGACCGCTCGTCCACCACAGCGTCCTCGAGTTTTCGAATGGTCTTTTTGGGGTCCATGGCGTGCTCGATCAGTTTGCGGCGCAAATCGCCTTCCTTGAGATCCGCTTCTGGGTTGAGTGAATGGACCACCCACATCTGATCCTTGGCGCGACTGGCCGCCACGTTAAATCTTTTGACAAAGGCCTCGGCTGTACGCAGGGCCAGTTGCTCTCCGTCCGGGCAGTCTTCCACCACCGAGAGAAAGATTACGTCGCGCTCGTCACCTTGAAATTGGGCCGCGTTACCACAAACCAGGCGGCGTTCTTGATACTCGGTGAGTTCCATATTCTTCATCAGAACTTTGTCTACTGCGAGCGCCTGCTCTTCGCCTACCAAAGAGATGACACCGAAGCTGGCTTCCTCATATTCAGGCTGTTCGCAACACGACATGATCAAGGCTGCGATCATTTCCGCTTCTTTGGCGTTGACTTTTTTGGTCGACACTCCGTTTTCCACCCGCACTACCGCGGTGGGAGGCTTGATCGGTAGTCGAGAGGACTCTCGTAAGGGCTGGATCTCGCCCTGGTAGCAGAGGTCGTTGGAGAAAGCGATGATCTCATCCACACAACGAAAATGTTCCAACAGTCGAATGGAGCCGGAAAAGCTTTGTCGAGCCAGGTCATAGACTGAAGTCCGGCCGTCGTAAAGTTCCTTATTGGGAACCCCGTCGAGAAATTCTTCGATCAACGCGTCCACGGCTTGGAAGGAGAGTCCGACGGCGTCGGGAGACACTTGCTCGTGGTCGCCCACTACCAAGGTTTCACGGCCCAACGCGAAGGCCAGCAGTCCGGTGATCTCACACTGACTGGCTTCATCGAGAATAACCACGTCGAACATCGACTCACCGGGGTGATAACTTTCCGCGAGTCTGGAGAGCGGCATGATCCAGACCGGGACCGCATCACGGCATTCCGCCAGTTTGTCTCGAGCCATGGCCTTGAGATGGGGGGCACGTTTCCCGCGACCGCTGCCGATTTTTCGCATGAGGTCGAGCCAGCCCACCAGGGCCTGCTGCTGTCGAACCCCAGTCCGGCGTAACTGGCTGGCCCAGGTGCGATTCTCGACGTAGTTCGCAGTGCTTGCTCGGAGTTGGCTGCGAAGTCGGTTTGTTTCGTGTTGCAGTTCGTCGAAATCGACCTTCTGACGGCGTCCCAGTTCTTGAGACCATTGGGTGACGTTCCAGCCTTCTGTCACGTTTCCGGGAGTAGAACTCGCGTCGTGAGGCGATTGGTGAGCGGCGATGGCGTCGGCCCATTCCGGTGCCGCTGAGCGCAACCGGTCCAGGAGTTCGTTACGACGTTTGACCGGTTCGGCCAACGAGAAAAGCTGGGACAACCAGTTATAGGATCGACCGTACTCTTCCACGGAGCGCTGCCCGGTGGCTTGACGGAGGCGTTCGATGATACCACCGGTGTCGGTTTCGCTGCCTGAACCGAAGGTCGCCAAGTAGCGTTCTTGCTCAGTGAAGCGCTCATCCACCCGATTCTGTTCTAGGCGCTGACGACGTGCTTTGACGGCAGTCTTGATGGGCTCGTCTAAGGCCTTGCGTATGCGGTGAAATTCTCCGTACAGGGAGGGGTCAGACGGGACTTTGTCCAGCAGAACTTGCCAGTTCATCCCACGCTCTTTCGTTTGAGCTACCAGTTCTGAGTAAACTTTATCGTTCCAGGCCAACGCGTCGCGCATGGGCTCGACGTACCGCAGAGCTAAGTTTTCCGGTTGGTCGCCAAGTTCGGCGAAAGGTTCGGCACCCTTGGTAGCCATCTGGTTTTCCCAGCGAACTCCCAGGGTATCCCGCAATCCGCGAACCTGGAGAACCGAGAGGATCGCTTCGATATCTTCTGGAGACTCAGGGACCCGTCCGCTCACCCGAGTTTCATAAATGAAAGGTTTCCAGTCGGAGTGCCGGATGAAGGTCAGCATATTGATGTTCTTCTTGGCCTGGAGATGCCCTAGGATCTCTTCGCCGACTCGCATCAGATGCTGGGTTGGGAGTTCACTTTGAACCGCGGCTCCCGTTTCGAGGATATTGGCTTGACGACGTGCGATCTCAGAGGATGTGCTCTCTAGAAAATCGACCAGTTGGTCCCAGGGCTCCCGGTGAGTTCCACCTAGACGTCCTACCCGCATACACTCCACCGCCCAAGAACGGGACTCGTCGGCGATGGTGGCGCTAACCCGTTCAGCAGTTTCTAAAAGGCGATCGAGGTCTTCGTCGCTCTGCCCGTCGGATATCCATAGATCTCCGGTGCGGTCGAGCGACGCTTCCGTCAATTCCTCTTTGCGGGTGACTAAGGCCCGAAAGTCTCCGTCGGTGAGAATCTTGTCGAGTTGAGGGAGTGGACGGCCGAGATCGTCTTCAAGATCTGTGGGGATCTCTCGGTTGAGGCCGTAGAGTTCGTTGAACTCCTCTTCGGTCAGTGGCAGAGCGGCGCCCGGTGAAAGCTCCCCCGGAATCCAATCAAAGTCGGCGGCCGTCTTAGCAACGATTTTGGCGGCGCGTGCGGGATGGGTTCCCACATCACCGACATAAACAGGGACAAACTCTCCCATTCGGGCGGCGATGAGCTTTTCTTGAGTTTCGTTGAGTCTGTTCCCGAGATCGGTGCGTCGTTGCTGATAGGTGTCGGCCAAGTTCTCAAGTTCGATGGCGTCGCTGGTAGTGAAACGAGCAACGATGCCCTTAACTGCGGCTTCCAACTGCTTGCGGCTTTCCTGTTCTTGCTCCAGGACGGACACGCACAAGGGACGGAGTTCCGGAATCACCATGTCGCGCACGACTCGAAGGGCCTTGGTAGCGTGGGACGTGACTAAGACACTCTTTCCTTGGGCTAAAAGATGACCGATGAGATTGGCGATGGTATGCGTTTTGCCCGTACCGGGAGGTCCTTGCACAAGAACGGAGGAGGACTCCTCCAGCCGTTTGGCCGCGCGTTCCTGTTCCGGATTGCTGGGCATGGTCATCAACAGGTCGAAGGGCTTGTCGCTGACCTCTTTTTTTGGGACGTCGATGCCCACCACTCTTAGTAAAGCCGCTGGAAACTCTTCCAAAGCGGGGATAGCCTGAATATAGGCTTCGATAGCTTGAGCGAAACCGAGATTACGATTCCCAAGATAAATCATGGGAGACCGGAGAAGCCGCAGGGTCTTCGTCGGTTTTTCGGTGCCGTCCGGAGCAGAAAGGTAACTGCCGGTGGGGAAAAGCTTCTCTTGCAGTCGACAGAAGAAATTTTCCGTTTCTTCTCCACCTAACGGGTGGCAGGCCGCCGTCGCCAATTCACTTCGTGCCCAAGAAATCTCGGACTCTTCGACGCCACAGAAACGAAGAAGTGGAGTGTAGAGGTACGGTTCTCGATCTGTTTCGCGGACGATGAATTCTGGCGTCTCGGCGTCGAACTCCAAGGTGAGCGTGACCAGCAACAAAGGATGAGCGACGGTTCCGTTGGGCCCGTTGAACAGGACCATTCCGTCGCCAAGGGTCAGTTCCACCTTTTCCGATTCTCGTTCGATGGTCGACCAGAGTTCAAGAAACAGATCGAAGAGTCGCTCACCCTCCTCGTTTTCGGAGGCGACTTCAGGCCTCCTGACTTTAAGGACGAAATCGTCCCCCAAAATCTCGCCATCTTCGGTCGGTGGCAAGATCTCGCCACGATCAGCAGTGTCAAGTCCAAGAGGTACTTCGCTCCAGAGCAGTTTCCAGGGATAGCCTGTCAGCTGCACCTTCGGAGGTGTCTTGAGTTTCTGGAGTTCAGAAAGGTATCGGAAGAGACGTCCGATCCTTTCTCTTGCTAGGTCGAGTTGGTCAGGCGCGAGGGTCATACGGCTACCGGGCTTCTCGTCGTGACCATCTAAACCTTCTCCGAGCGGACGCGCGCCGCGAGCGCTTTTGCCTTCTCCAGGTTGGAGGCCACTAAGTCGCAGCCTCCCTGCCAAAACGCGGCGTCGGTAATATCGATACCCAGGTCGCCGAGGATGGCCTGGGGCGCCCGACTGCCGCCGGCAGCCAACAGGTCGAGGTAGCGCCCGATGAACGACTCACCCTCGGTTTTGTAGCGGGCATACAGGGCGAGTACCAGGAGTTCTCCGAAGGCATAGGCGTAGACGTAAAAAGGCGTCTGAATAATGTGGGGGATGTAGAGCCAGGTCCATTGGTGTTCGGGTCCTAGATCCAAGGAATGACCGAACATCTCACCCATGCTGTCTTGCCAAAGTTCATTGAATCTTTCGGTGGTGAGTTCGCCTTCTTTGCGCCGAGCTTTGTGAATGGATCGTTCAAAGCGATACATCGAGATTTGGCGAAAGACGGTGGCGAACGTGTCTTCGAGCTTCTCGCAGAGTAGCGCTAGACGCTCTTCGTCATTATCAAGTTCGGAGAAAAGCTTTTCAAAGGTCAGCATCTCTCCGAAGGTACTTGCGGTTTCGGCCAATGGGAGCACGGGATGATAGTCCAGGGCGTGATGCTTAGACGCTAGGCGATCGTGAAGGCCGTGCCCTAACTCGTGGGCCAGCGTCATCACGTCTCTGGGCTTTTCTGTATAGTTGAGAAGAATATAAGGGTGATGATCGGGGCTGACACCCGCGCAGAAGGCCCCCCCGCGCTTTCCCTCCGCGGGGGGAACATCGATCCATCCCTTTTCAAAGAAGGGGAGGGCAAGCTCGTGGAGTTCGCTGGAAAACGACCGATAGGCGTCCAAGACAATCTCACACGCCTTTTCGTAGGCTATCTTCTCTTCACTCTGCTTGAGAGGAGCATAACGGTCGTAATGTTTGAGATCGTCAATTCCTAAAAGCTGGCCTTTGAGTTGATAGTAATCCGCCACGATCGAAAAGTTCTTGACGCAGACCTCCACCATGGTGTCGACGGCCGCGTCGGGAAGTTCATTGTCCAAATGACGAGAAGACTCTGGAGTCTCGAACCCTCGGAGACGGTCCATGACATCCTTTTCGGCGAGCAATGTATTCATGATGAAGGTTAAGGTGGGAGCGTTGTTCTCTAAGGTCTTGGATAAGCTTTCAGTCGCTTTGCGGCGCATCTCCCGATCGGGATGATAGTTGTAAGCCAGCAGGTCCGACTGGTTGAGCTCCTTTGTCTCTCCGTCGACCTCCAGTTGAAACTTCATACGTGAGACGGTTTCGGTGAAAAGGCGCCGAAAAGCGCGTCCACGACTGTTTGCTGTCTCTTCGAGAATGGTCTCCTCGGATTGGGAAAGGTGATGCTTGGCACCATCTCGCTGAACCTGAAGATGATGATGAAAACGGAGCAAGACTTGGGCTTCCATGTACTCCTGGTGGACCTTCTCGGGGACCTTCGCGAGTTCGAGCCCGAAGAAGAGGAGTTTGGTGGAAGTACGACTGGTTCTTTCTCTGACTTTCTGCAGCAGGGCGCCGCGCTCGGGGTCAGTGGTGTTGGTGCTGTAGAGAAGCGAGGAGTAAGATCCGATGCGAGAAACCTTACGGATCATCGCCTCGTAGATCTTCAGGGCCTCGGCGAGCTCTTCGGCTGAGACCCCACCGTCGACAAAGCGTCCCTGATAGCGTTTCTGGAAGTCATCGGCCAGACCGTCGAGATCGTCTAGATCCTGAGAAATTTTGGGATCGGTGGGCCCGGAGTAAAGATCACTAAGATCCCAACGGGGCAATGTTTCGGTCTGGGAATCTGTTTGGCTCATTCTTACTCCTCTTAGGTTCAGGACGACGCCCTTCTTTTCATTGTTCCAGGATTCCTCGCCTTGTCCACGATAGACTGCTTCTCGAAGGTTTTGTCGCGGGCGTCAAAACTTTCTTGAAGAAGTGTAGGACCTTAATATGAAAATCGCAACATGGAACGTCAACGGTGTCCGAGCGGCCTGGGGTAACGGTTTGGCTGACTTCTTGGCCGAGGAACAGCCCGATCTGCTGGGGATCCAAGAAGTGAAGTGTCAGCAGAGCGCCCTCCCTCCTGAGATCCTCGATCCGGACGGATATCGCGCTTTCTGGCATTGTGGCGGTCGACCTGGGTATAGCGGTGTGGCTGTTTTCATTCGCTCAACGGTTGTGGCTCCGCTCTGGACTGTCAGCGGGTTGGGATTACCGGAATTTGACCGCGAAGGTCGTGTCCTTACGGTGGAAATGCCAGGTTTTTTCTTTGTCACCGCCTACTTCCCCAACAGCGGACCAGGGGGACGTAGAGTGAGCTATAAGATCGAGTTTTGTTGTCGAATCGCACAGTTTTGCGAGAACCTCAGGCGTCGTGGCAAAGCGGTGATCCTATGCGGAGACCTTAATATCGCGCCGGCCGACATCGACGTCTACGACATCCAGGGCGCCCTAGGGTCGTCCGGTTTTCTTCAAGCCGAACGTGACTGGTTACTCACGTTTCTGCAAGGAGGTTGGGTTGATGTCTTTCGTAGAGACAGACCTCAAGCGTCTGACTGCTTCACTTGGTGGTCCTTTTTTGACGAGGACCGGGCTCACAATCGGGGCTGGAGAATCGACAGTTTTCTCGTCTCAGAAGACCTGGCTCCCTTGGTTAGGAGCGAACACCGGATCGAAGTGATGGGTTCGGACCATTGTCCGGTGGTGGCTGAGGTCGGATTGAAGTTATAGCCTCGGTCGCTTTCTCTACAAATTGCGTCAGTCCACACGAAGCAATGGCAGGGCTGGTCAGGCGAGGCAAGAAGCGATTCGCGGAGGTCCTAAAGGAGTTGGCATGAACAAGCACATCGAGACGTGGTATAGTCCCAGCCTGCATAAGGACATGGAGATCGTGACCTATGGTCATTTCGGCGTCCCTCTTCTCCTGTTTCCCACAGCAGCGGCCGACTATCTTGAGTACGAAAGATTTCTGCTCATAAGGGCGATCTCCGATGCTATCGAAGAGGGGAAAGTGAAAGTCTTTTCCATCAATTCCATCAATTCGGAGTCCTGGCTCAACAAGAAGATTCATCCGAAGTACAAGGGCCTACGCCAACAGCAGTACAACAGTTATATCGCCGATGAGGTCGCGCCATATATCTGGAACTCGTGCAAAGAGCGTCTTCCTATCCTTGGTGCGGGGGCCTCGCTGGGGGCTTTTCACGCGGCCAATCAGCTGTTTCGCCGCCCGGACATTTTTGACGGAATGTTTGCGATGAGCGGCGTCTACGACATTCGAAAATACTACGATTCCCACGGGTATCACGATGAGAACATATATCTCAACAATCCCGCGGAGTATCTTTTGAACCTGAACGACGACTATTTTCTACCGATGCTACAGCGCAAAAAACACATCTATATTTTGACGGGCCAAGGACCCTACGAGAGCCCGGATGCCTCGCGGGCCTTGTCAGCTACCCTGCGACATAAAGGAATTCCACACGAACTCGATGTCTGGGGCTACGATATGGGTCACGATTGGCCCACTTGGCGGGCAATGCTCGAGTTTTATCTAGCGACCCGGTTCTAAGGTGGCTGTTGGAATATGGGTGCGAGGAAATAGCAAATGAGAGTGGGAGATAATTCTCTCACTCTCATTGTGGAACCCCGACATCAGCCTTGGTCCCGCGAAAACTGGACGCGCCAGTTACGAATTCGGTAACATTTTTACGAAGCAGTCTTTACAGCGAAGCCATTTGTCCCTGGCATCGGAGACTCCGAGGTCTTTGATGTACCCGCAGGTCGGACACATGTAGCTTCCGGGAGCTAACGGTAGAGTCACTTCGACGATGACCGTTTTGGCCTTTTTGGTGACCTTGGACTTAGCTTTGACAGCCTTCTTTGCTTTGGCCTTCTTTTTCTTCGCGCCGGTCGTTTTCTTGGCATCGGATTTGGATGCCGCTTCTTCGTTCGGTTCAGGAGCTTCGGTGAACTTCACCTTCTCCTTCGGCACCATTTCCACGTCGCAGCATGTCAGCGGCTCATCGGATTTCTTGGTGCGACCAATTATGGTGAGCTTTTTGCATTTGACGCATTCATATTCACCAGCTTGGATCTTGAGCATTGAGTTATTTAAGCCTTTCTTACAGTGACCCCACCTAACGCTTCTTTTGGGTTCCTAAAGTCAAACCCTTGGTCGAAGAGAAGTTTTCTCTAAAGTCTCTTAGGGTAAGACTCGCCAGATGGCCTACGTATTAGAAAAAATGGAGTTTTTCGACAGTGCCCGGAACCGACGGGTGCCGGTCTGCCTGTATCGACCTTTGGACACCACTAGGGCCCTTATCCTTTTTTCTGTGGGATATGGCGGAACAAGGGACGGATATGCCTATCTGGCGCGGGCCTGGTCGGAGCGGGGACTGGCTGTGGCGGTGATCGAACATGTCGGCAGCAATCTTGAGGTCTTGAAGAGTTTGCCGCAAAAAACGCTTCGCGAGCGCCACGAAGAGATTGTGCGGAGGGTGAAGGAACCAGCGGAGCTCTTTGCCCGCCCTCGCGACGTAGCCTTGGTTTATAAGGAATTGAGTGCCCATTTTCCTGGCCTGCCTCTGGGGTTGGGGGGGCATTCCTTCGGTTCGTTCTCCGTTTTGGGCTCTTTGGGACTGCCCGTTTTATGGGAGGTTCCAGACCTCGCAGAGCCTCTGTCTTCGGCGACTGCAACTCTATTGATTAGCCCTCAGGTCCCCGGCATGCTTTTGAAGCGCTCCAGCTACTCTTTGGTGCGAGTCCCAACATTGGTGCTCACCGGAACCGAGGATCACGCTCTGGACGGTGATGGAGATTTTCGATTGAGAACTCAAGTTCATGACGCCCTGCCTCTGGAGGTGAGAAACCTGGTAGTTCTTGACGGGGTGGATCACATGACCTTCGCGGGCATCGGACTTAACCTCTCGAGGACTTTGAAAGCTATCGAAAATTTGACGCTTGCCTGGTGGGAACGAACTCTGTTCCATTCTGACGGCCCCGCGGAGCGAGCGACGTCCTTGGGGCAATCCATCGAACTCTACGGCACCGGAGACATCAGTTGAGGGTCGGTAGTCATAACGAAAAGCTAGAGAGTTTGGTCCGACAAGGCTACGCGTCCTTCTCGAGTTCCGAGGTCCATGACTCCTTACCAGAGGCAGCCTTGTCGGACTTTAGCAATGTACAGGCAAGTTTCGTCGCGTTGTCTATCGATAAGCACATGGCCGACGGTGGATCATACAGGAAACGTGCCTACAGTCGCTTCGAAATCTCTTGGTCGAAGGAGAAAGCGTCGTTTTCCTTAGCAGCGATTTCTGGACATTCGATTCTTCAGTCTCTAGAAGACAATGCACTCAACGGCGGATTCGTTCGATCCTTTGACCCGCTCCCTGAGTCTCTTTTGCAAAGCCCATTTTTATCGTCCTTGATTCGCGAGGACGCGAAGTTCGTGCGACTCGCCGATCCGGGACTTTTTTCAAGTCCGCTCGTCGTGGGTGTCCATCAGGTGCGAATCGTTGCGAGCGGTTCACAAAGCGGGCTGCCGACTCCGGAGGGGGTCCATCGTGATGCGGAACGCTACACTTTTCAGCATCTGATCGGGCGTCAACGTATAGCCGGTGGGGAATTCCGAGCCTACGATGCCGACAAAAACTTAATCTTTGGGTGGCTTCAGGAGAACCCACTCGACTCGGTGGTCTTCCAAGGAACGACGTGGCACAGCGCGACGCCGATCCAGGCGACTCATCCATCTCGTGAGGGATATCGTGACATTCTCCTCATCGACTTCGATCCGGTGCCTTAGACGCTTAGCATTCTCTGGCTTCGCGGCCTAAGGCGCTGGGGTCGCGGGAACTAATTCGGCTTCCCTGGGAACATCGAGGCGGTTTGAGATCCAAACTCCCCACTGCTCATCTCCGTCTGACTCTAAAAAGCGCTCGGAGTGGTTGACGATCCAGCCTGTTTTGCCTTTGAGTGGACCTTCGCTAACGACTTCGACGTACATTGCGGCCACGTCAAACATCGACTTATCGAAAACCTCAGGCTTGCCCTTCAAGGCTTTTTTCCAGCTTGTTAAGCTGTAGAAAAACTCTTTGATGGAAAGAATCTTGACGTCGGTTCCTTTGGGCAAGGTTTCATGCCCGGTCGAGGTCTTCGGTGAGGCTTCCGTTTCCCAGAGGATGGTTTGATCGTCCGAACCCATTCGGGCTTGAATGGAGGTGTGCAGGGGAGTATCGGCTTTGGCTTTATAGATAGCGTCCGGGTCAACGACCCATCCCCCAAGCAGGCCGACGGTATCTTTGCCATACTTGAATCCGGCCGGTAAGACAAGATTCGCTGAATTGACGTACGATCTCGCTTTACTGGCTTCCCGAGAATCTGGAGCCAGGGTTAAGATTTCTTGCGCGTACTTGTACGCTTTCGAATCTTTCACCGGAAGATCTTCGGCGGATCCATAGCTTAACAATAGGTAGAACATCGTTTCGAGCCCTTTTGGGTTCTCTTCGTGCAACTCTTCGAGAAGGGGAATTGCCTCCTTGTAATTGCGTGAAAGCGCGAATTCCTCGGCCTTTTTGAGCTTGATTTGGTATTCTTTCTCCTCTTCGCTCAACGGCTTTCCGCCGAGCGGTGAGACTCCCGGTGCCGGCGTGAACTCGCCTGATGGAGAGGCGGAAGGCTCGGGACTCGATGCAGTCCCGGGCGAAACGGACGCAGCGGGGGTAGGAGTGGGCGAGGCCGCCGGGTCGCCGCCAGAACAGCCTCCCAGAGTCCAGGCCAGCATAAGTCCAATACAAGTCAAGCGAGATTTTCTGTCGATGCGCATATGTGATTCCCTTCGGATGGGCTAGGGGTGATTCCTACAGGCGAAGAGAAGCATAGTGTGCCGATCGGAGGCCCAACTATGGTGAGGACTTTTTCGCGACAAAGGACCCGACGACAACGAACTCCCTACCATCTTCACCCTTTGTTTTGAGATCAAAAGACCCGTGGGTGATGAGGTCGTCGCGGGTTTGTATGATGACGTTTCCACCAACCAGCCGGCTCGAGCCAGCCTGGCCGTCCGCTGCGATTTCGGCTTCCTCCAACAGAATAGGGACACCGAGATCGCCGTTCCACTCACCACGGAGCATGAGGTAGGTGGGATCTTGGTGGGAGCCTCCCGATAGTTGGAAGTGACCGTCTGAGTTATCCCAGTTGGCGGGTTCACAGCTGAAGGTGTGACCTCCGCCCCCAAAGGTAAATCCAACGAAGGTTCTTGCTTCGCCTCCAGACTGGCATCCAGATGCCAGGAGCGCGCAAAGAAACAGCGCAACGACCCCCACGCTTTTCCTAATCCTCATGCTGGTCAAGTTAATTGGAAGGGGCTGCCGATCCTGCGCCCGTCGGGTCCGGTTTTCCTAGTATGATAGCGGGGGCGGGAGGTTGTCTTACTTTCGAGAAGGCAACACCATGACAGACCGTATCGAGCAGCCAACCGATCGTGATCCTCGAACCGATCTCGCCCGACGTATCACGGCCGAAGGACGAGTGAATTTTCTCGCGATTTTGCTTCGAGTGGCCCGGGCCGATGATGTCTCTCCGGCTGAACGAAATCAGTTGGGTCCGGTTGCGGTCTGGATCGGTGCCGGCGATGATGATTTGACCCACGCGATCCAGAAAGCTGACGATACGGAAATTTCGGAAACGGACCTGGTGGAGGGTCTGCAGACCTTCAGAGACCGAATGTTGCTTTTTAGAGAGTGTTGTGCCGTGGTCTGGGTGGACGGCTATCGTTCTGATCAAGAACAGGTCCAACTCGAACGTCTCGCCTTTCTTCTGAACGTTGATGAAGGAACGCAAGCCGTCCTCGACTCAGCGATCGCTTGCTCACCGGAAGGCGAACGCCGCTTTCTCGAACTGCTCGCGCGGGCGTCCACGACGACGACGGAGTAGGACCATTTGAGTTACAACTCACACGGCTATTTCCGCACGACAAGATATTTAGAGTCTCCGTCTACTAAGGGGAATTGAGTCTCTCGAACCCGAACGTTTTAGCAAGTAAAGATTCTCTCTGCGTTTTTATCATCTTAAACAGGGGGGGGGAGAAACATACTTGGGAAGGCGACAGTATCCCGCTTTTGGGCACGTCTCGCCTTCACGATGATACTGCGCGACTTCTAGGTCGCCAGGCAGAATGGAGAAAGTACATGGCAAGAATTTCCGCATCTATTCCCGAGGATCTTAAGGATGCTCTTTATCGCGCGGCCACTGACGAGGACCAGCCCATCAGTCACATCATTGTAGACGCTCTGAGAGTCCGACTGGGTTCCGAGAGAGTTAAGTCGAATGAAGCCCACGGTTCGGCGGGCCTGACCGCTACCGACATTTCGGCCAAGTTGGATCGACTGATGACCGAAGTCCATGAGTTAAAAAGCGCTTTGACATCCCGAACCCCACCTCGGGGCGCTCGCTTCTTCTAGCCTATACCCGTCAGAAGCTCAGTGGGCGGACCCGAGGCCATTGGTCATCCGCGACCGTTGCTCAAAAAGGAAAACTTATTCGCTGGGTGGCGCCACGGGGATATTTACAGGTTGCGGTGCCGGTGGCAGTTCCACGGGAGCGGGTACTGGGGGCGGTAGTTCAACGGGCTGCGGAGCCACTGGGGCGACATCCACCGTTTGGACGGGCTCGATGGGAGGCGAATCCAGCTGGATCTCGGTCGGCATTTGGACTTGGGTCGGTATAGGTGCGTCGTAAGGGGCCGGTTCGACAGGAATCGGTGGTGCGGCGGCGGCAGCCTCGGCAGCGGTGTCGGTAGGCGCGGCGCTGTGGGTCGCTTTACTATCCGTGGTGGGTCCCGAAGATGGCGAGTATTGGGGTGCGCCGTGGACCGTGCAAAACTGACTGGGCAAATTGTAGCGAGAGACCAGCTCTCGGTACGTGTTCGGACAACTCGGACCGACTCTTTGATGGCTGTCGCTGCACATCAGTAAGCCAACTTTGGAGGGACTAGTGATAGGAAGTTTACTGCTTTTAGTGTTTCGCAATGCGTAAGTCATGACGGCTTTCCAGATACCGGCGGGCAAGTCGCCCCCGAAACTTCTCCACATCTGGCTGTAGTCGTCATTTCCGCACCAAACCGCGGTGGTGTAATCTCGTGTGTAGCCCACAAACCAAGCATCACGATAAGAGTCCGTAGTCCCGGTCTTCCCACCGGCTTCGTGGTTAGGCATATAGGCTGAGGTAGCGGTTCCTCCGGTCACGACTCCACGCATCATCTCCATCATTGAGGAGGCGGTTGATTCGCTCAGAACATCTTTCTTGTCCGGGAATCGATTATCAATCACAACGTTCCCGTCGCGGTCCGTAATCATCTTGATCGGTGAAGCGGGAACTCTGACTCCGCCGTTGGGGAAAGTACTGACGGAATCGGCCATCTCAAGAACCGTGAGGTCAGCGGCTCCCAAAGCCAATGAGTAGTAAGGGTTAAGTTTTCCGGTGATGCCCATTTTTCGAGCGGTTTGGATGACTCGTTCGGGACCGGTGAACTGCATGAGCCTTACAGCGACCACGTTTCTCGATTGCTGTAGGGCGTGAGCCATGCTCATCGATCCGAAAAATTTTCCGTCGGAGTTCTTGGGTTGCCAGCCTTTGATATCGATGGGCGAGTCTTGAACTGTAGTGGAGGGGTTGTAGCCGCATTCGATGGCGGTAGCATAAACAAACGTCTTAAAGGATGAGCCCGGTTGTCGCTCTGCTTGCCAGGCTCGATTGAATTGCGCTTTGTCTTTCCATCCAGTGCCTCCGACCATGGCCCGAATGTATCCGGTGCCGTTTTCGACAGTAACGAAAGCGGCTTGATGGACGTTGAGGGCGTATTGATCGCGGGCAACATACTCCTTGACGATTTTTTCGCCTTTATCCTGGAGCTTCAGGTCGACGGTTGTGTAGATATTGAGACCGCCGCGAAAAAGCATTTCTTCGTCAAACTGTTTGTAAAGCTGTTTGATGACGAAGGTGGTAAAATATGGGACCTTGAGGATAGTGAACGACTTCCGTTTGCGATTCTTGAATTTCTGGGCGTCGACTTCTTTGAGAGCCTTCTTGTAGTCCGCTTCAGTGAGGAAGTTGACGTCGAGCATGCGTCTGAGAACTTCTTTTTGTCTAGCCTTGGCGGCCGGCTCGTCTTCGAAGGGAGAATACTCCGACGGTGCTTGGGGAAGTCCGGCGATGAGGGACGCTTCGGCTGCGGTAAGGTCTTTAGGTTTCTTGCCAAAATACAGGGTAGATGCGGAATAGACTCCGTACGCACCTGAGCCCAGGTAGATCTGATTGAGGTAGAGTTCTAGGATTTCGTTCTTCGTAAAACTTTTTTCGATCTCAATGGCTACGAGCACTTCTTTAAGCTTACGGTCTAAAGTCTGTTTGGGACTCAAAAAGAGATTGCGAGCCAACTGCATAGTGATGGTACTCGCGCCCTGAGAATCTCCCGAGGAACTCGCTTTGGAGATGACGGCTCGTGCGACCCCGATCGGATCAACTCCGTGGTGTTCACGAAACCGTGTGTCCTCGATGGCCAATACCGCCTTTTCTAAAAACGGCGACATGTTATCGAGTTTCGTCCAGGTTCGGTTCTCTCGATAAAGAGTGCCGATCAGGGCGCCGTCGGAAGCGAAGATGCGAGTGGTGAGCGATGGCTCGTAGTAAGTGAGGGTGGAGACGTCCGGCAGTTCCGCGCGATAGTGATCCAGAATGGTTCGAACGGTGGAAATCCCCGTCAGGGCCACGCCAAAAATGATCAAGAACATCCAAAAGAGGGTGCTCAAACAGCTCCGTCGAGTTCTTATCTTTTCTAGACTACGCTTCACTTCATTCAGCCCTGCTTTTCGTTCGTTGGCAAGATAATGGATTCCCAGAGTTTGCCCAACCTCAAACCTTTGATTATGTTCTCGCCACCGGGCGCGCCGCCTTCCTGGAGAGAGGACTCGACGGTTTTGAGGAGTAAGACGCCCCTATGAGTTCAACCATTGTCAAAGCTTTTGCCGCCCTTCGACCCCACCATAGTGTCGCGAACCAAGTCGCTTCTGTTCCCTACGACGTCGTGGACCGCCAGGAAGCCGCCGCCTTAGTGGAGGGTAAACCGCTTTCGTTCTTGCGTGTGGGGCGCGCTGAGGTGACTTTGCCCGACACGGTAGATGCCTACGACACGTCCGTCTACGAGAAAGCCAAGTCGAACCTCGAGACCTTAATTTCCGAAGGACACCTGGTTGTGGAAGATTCCCCGTGTCTGTACCTTTACCGACTAACCTGGCAGGGCAAAAGCCAGTTGGGAATCGTGGGAGCTTATTCCGTAGAGGCGTACCGAGGAGGAAGAATTAAGCGGCACGAGTTTACCCGTAAAGCCAAGGAAGACGATCGAACCAATCATATCCTAACGACCCGGGCGCAGACAGGTCCCGTTTTTCTGGTTCACCGACCGAGCGTCGCCGTCACCGCGTTGCGCGACACTTTTTTGGAAACATCTTCGGATCCGTTGTTCCATTTCACGGCTGAGGACGGAGTCGAACACACGGTCTGGAAACTCGATTCTCCAGAGGTTTGGGAGAGGGCGCTCGAGGACGCAGGTGCTTTCTACATAGCGGACGGACATCACAGGGCTGCCTCGGCGGAGCGGACGGCGACTCAGTTGGAGGCCGGAAGCAAGGCTTCTGCGGGAAGATTTCTCGCTGTGGCTTTTCCCACGGACCAAGTGAAGATTCTGCCTTATCACCGGGTGGTCACTGATTGGAATGGCCACACTCCAGAGTCGGTACGACAAGCCGCTGTCGAAAGGTTCTCCGCTGTGGAGATGGACCTGGGGGGAGCGTCTTATCCCGAGGTGCCAGAGCGCGGGAAAGTGCGAATGTATCTCGATGGCACTTGGTTGGAGCTTAGTCTTCCTGACCAGTCCGCGACCCCGGGAATTGCCGACTCCTTGGATTCGGCGG
Source organism: Candidatus Xenobia bacterium (assembly GCA_037968995.1). Taxonomy (GTDB): domain Bacteria; phylum Vulcanimicrobiota; class Xenobia; order Xenobiales; family JADMJV01; genus JAEXNA01. The sequence continues at coordinate 9,588 of JBBKWP010000397.1, read as the reverse complement.
TTTTGCAGCGGGATTTTCTAGAGCCGGTTTTTGGAATTGCCGATGTGCGGAGTGATTCGCGCATCGATTTCGTTGGCGGGATTCGAGGGGTGGGCGAACTAAAAAACCGAGTGGATCAAGGCCGCGCGGTTTTGGCTTTTGCCATGGCGCCCGCCAGTTTAGAAGACCTGCTTGAGGTCTCAGATGCCGACGAGATCATGCCCCCCAAATCCACTTGGTTTGAACCGAAGCTCCGCGACGGTCTTTTAATCCACCAGATCTGAACGAGTGGTGCGCGGAATCCTATTAGCTCTCGAGCAGAACTCGGGACCATGCTTCGTGTAGCTTGAAGAGGTGAATGTCCACCCTAGTTGCCGCCGTAGTTTCTTAGGAGCAGATAAACCAGCACCCCCGTCACGGAGACGTAAGTCCAGATCGGAAAGGCCCATCGGGCCCATTTTTTATGCATCAGAAAGCGTCGGGTCAGAGAGAGACCTACTGTGACCAGGATCGCTGGTAGCGCCACCACAGACAATACGATGTGGCTGATAAGTATGGCGAAGTAGACCCCGCGGATTGTTCCAGTTCCTAAGAAACGAGTATCGCCGTGAAAATAGTGGTAGATGATGTAGCTGACCAAAAATGCCGAGGAAAAAGCCAACGCGCTCATCATCAGGTTGCGGTGTAACTTCCAGCGTCCCGACCGGATCGCGAGATACCCTGTCACTAAGCAAATGGCGGACGAGGCGTTCAAAAGCGCGTTTAATGGGGCTAAGAAGGACACTTCGACGCCGCTGGTATTTGAGTGCCCATAGATCAGCCAAAACAGAAATCCTATCGCAAGGATTGAGATTACCAAAGATGCTGGGATAATGAATCGAGGGACTTCAACCTCGTCGAGGTCTCGTGGTGGGGAAGTCATGGGACTCCTCAGTGCGTTAATTTTTATCGCCTTAGTGGGGAAATGAAAAAGGGGACGAGCGCTAGCGCCCGCCCCCTGTTGGCTCGAATTGCTATTTCAATCCGAACTGGCTATCGATGGGGATTTTGAAGCTTTTCCCCATATAGGTAAAGGTCACAGCGGTGTCTGTGATCGAGGATACACGATAGTCCGCTAGCTTTTGTCCTTCCGACACGATGTATGACGACGAACCCGCATTGACGATGGCTTGACGTGTTCCGCCGGCCTTGACGATGCCTGAAATGGTGACGTCGGGTGCAGGGATGATGACGGGTTCCGGGATAGGCTCAGGGGCGACCGCCGCGACATTTGCTCCGGGTGTGATTGACCGGGCGGATGCGGCGGGCCTTACGCTACGTTCGGCGGGTGCAGCGGCAGTGCGTTCTCGGCTTCGAACACGCGGGGTGAAACCACTGGTGACCTCACCGGTCAGCAATTGATTCACAAAAGGGTCGCGATTGGTGATCATCGGTTTCGCGACCTTGACGGCAGGCTTGACCTCCGCGGTCGCGGTGGCGGCCGGAGGCACATCGCCTTCGATCTTAACTTCCCCTGTGGCTTCACCCTCTTGGGCAGCAGCACCGATGGCAAGTAGACCAGCGGTTAGAATGGCGGCGATTCCTCGGCGCCAGAACTCATTTTTCATAATGCCTCCTGTTTGGCTTCTAATTTCCCGTTGTCAGGTGACTCTTCCTCCTATGGAAGAGAGGGGTCACCCACTACGAGTGTAGCTTCTTTGTCGAATTAGACACGGGAATGTTCCAAAATGTTCCCGACTGATTCCTACTAATTTTCCAGAGACCTCCTAGTACAAATTGGTCCCCTAGGGTTGACCGTGGGCTTTCTGTACGGCGCTGGAATGCTGGACTTCAAAGATTGTGGAGTGCCAAGGGCTCGGGTCGACCTCAAAAGTTGCATCGACTACGGCAACTAAGTTGACCGGAACGTGCGTGGGGATTTCGGCCCATGATAAGATAGGAACCGTTGGGTACGGTCCCTGGAGTACTAAAGCAAGACCGGCCCGACTTTCGAAGTCGGTGAGCACGATCGGTACCCCGTTGGGATTCGTGTCGTACGCTTTAGACAAGGCGTCCGCCAAACGAATCATGAGGCGGGATTGGACAGCGTCATCGTTATCAGCCTCGCCCCTCCACTCAATAGCCCGCAATTGCTGATCGGAGTCGAGCCATCGCTCGATGTTGATCGCAACAATCTCTTTACGAAGCATTTCAGACAAAAGAAAGGGATCCGGTTCGTCGGGATCGAGTTCTGGCAAGCACGCGATGAAAAGTTCGCAGAATCTCGCGGGATGTGGAAGCCACAAATGTTGACTCACCAAGTCTTTGACTAATCGAAGCAGAAGCCCACAGTGCTCGCGAATCAACGTTTCCACCAGCGGGCCGTGACTCGCAAGCGCAGGGTGCAGCCAGCTTTGCAGCTCCAAAAACCCTATTTGGAGGTGGAAGTTTTCACTTGCCAGATGCAGCGCGTGGGCGGTCACTACTCCCGGACCATTGAACAGATGGAGATCGGATTCGAGCGCGTTCTCGAGTTGGGAACGCGCGATCCATTTCGCCGGGAGGCCCAGTACAGGGTCTAGCGTTTCCAATCCTAGCAGGCCGGCGAGTTGCTGATGTTCTCCGATGATGAGTAGTTTGTTTGGTTTGATATGGTTCAGGCCGCTTTTTCGAGAGAAGATCTCTATCTCGTAAGACCATTCTGGAGAGTCTGAACCGATGACCTTGAGTTGGAATCTCGGTTTGGGCCAACCTCGCTCTTCACAGAAGAGGGTGAAGGCTTTATCGAGTTGTTGCGCCACAGATTCGAGAAATTGTGTGGAGCTGTCAAGATTCACCAACTCCTCTGGTACGGAAAAGGAAATCAACAGAGGGGCTGGGGGAGATTTCTCAGTTGACCAATTCCAGACGGCCCAATAGCCCGTCGTTGCCGACGGGCTTGTTTGCTCGAGCAACTCCTCGAGCAATCCTCGGTTCTCCCACGGACTTCCGTTCAAAGAGAAGGCCAAGCGGAAGTGCTCCGATTTAACGTTCAAGGGCTGGAGTTTCGGAAGCTTCGGGAGTCGGTGGTGGAGGCTGAACGAAGAAAGCTTGACTGCCAACGAGTTGTTGATCGAAGTAGATATCGACACGATAGCTGCCTGGGAGAAACCCTCCGCGGGGAGGGGCGAACTTGAAAATAGAGTCTTGCTCAGGCCCGGGAGCTTGGAGGTCTGAAACGGCTACCAATTCCCCGGGCGTCAACTTGTCGACCTCAACGGCCGACCAGACGGAGCGCACCACCACACCGGTCTTTAGTTCGAAGGTGGCTACTCGCAGAAGAATCTCTTGGTCGTTGGCATAGAAAATCGAGACGGTATCGGTGGAAGAAGCGTCACGCACGAGCTCGAGATACTCAGGGTCTTTGTACTGCGGAGTGTCGAGTTTGGACGAAGTGATTTCAAAGCGAGTCAAGGTGAGGACTTCGGCGTCAGCACCAGTCTTGACCATCACCTGGTAGGGACCTTTCGTCCAGCCGTCCTTCGGGCGGGCAAACCGAAACGTTCTCCGCCGCGGAGGTCCTGAGCTTTGGACGGGTTCAGAGAATTCATCCTTTTCATTGAGGGAACTACGAAACTTTGCGACGATCTCTACGTCGTCGGCCACCGCTTCAGGTGTCATCGTCATGTACACGCTTTCGGTATCTTCGCTGAATCGAGTGCGGGCGTTTCCACCCGATGATTCGGAAAAGATGAGGGCCTTGACGCGTCCTTCGGCCTTTGAGGCTTCAGGGTTGGAATCAAATGGGTTTCCCGTTCTTGGGCGCCGAGAGGCGGAGCCTTGCGCGGAGGTGGGAGTCGGCTCGACGTGCCCGACTCCCGTGGCTATGGGAGTCGGACTGCCCGCAAGGCCTGGGGTTGCCTGGACTGGGGACGGCGAGGCGGTTGTATCCCTTTTCTGGTCCAATGTGAAGAAAGAGAGACCTCCGGCGAGGAAGGCTAAGGCCATCAAGATGAGCACGACCCATTTGTTCATAGCGGTCATTTCCGGTTCAGCAAGGGTTCTCCCTCCCCCGGGAGACTGTTGGAGTCGTCTTCAACTTGGAGGCTTGGAACCCGGCCCGCGAGAAGACGGCTTTATGAATTTCGATGCCCGAGATATCTTAGATGTCAATCGTTCCTTACTGCAACTCGCCGCGGCGCAAGCCGAACCCGACCCTGCCATCTTGGTGAGCGTGGCGACTTGGGGGCGAGGCGCCGATCCGGCGCTCATCGCGGCTCTGCAACCTTATCGAGTTGGGCTGGGGTTTAACGGATCGGTGGTGGCCCGTCTGCCGCGAGCGCAAGCCTCCGAAATCTTACCTAAGGAGGCCATAAAGGCCCTCTCCGAGCACGGCGACACGGAGCTGCTGCCGGTTTGCGGCGGAGTTTTCAAAGACTGGTTCGTGGAACTTTGGCCCTGAGCGTTCGTTGAGCTATAACAAAAGAGCCTCGCCGATGTCTTCGACGAGGCTCTCTTGTTTTACCGACTCATTCTTTTAGTCGTCGATGCCGGTCTCGTCGGCGTGGGTCCAGCGAACCAACATCGGACTCAGCATCCAGCACAGGACTGCCCCTATGACCGCACCGATTCCGATCTTCATGAAGACATCGCTGTAAACATGCAGTGTCTCGATGGGAGGTGGGATCGCTCCAGCCTCGGCTCCGTGTCCTTCTACGACCCCAGTCAGTTTGGCGATGATAGCCGCCAGATAGTTGGAGAACGCGGTGGCCAAGAACCAAATGCCCATGACCGCTGAACAGATGTCTTTCGGAGATAGCTTAGTCACCATAGACAGTCCGACAGGCGAGATACATAGCTCCCCCGTTGTATGAAGGAGATAGCCCAGAAGGAGCCATCCCATTGCAACCATTCCGTGGTCATCAGCGTTTATCGCGCCCATATAAAAAGCGAAGAATCCAAGCCCGAGTTGCAATAGACCGAAGCCGAACTTAACCGGAATGCTGGGTTCCATGCCCCTTGTCGCCAGAACGGTCCAGAGCGAGGAAAAGACAAGTCCAAAAAGGAGAATGAACGTGGGATTCGCCGCCTGAAAGATTGAGGCGGGAATTTCTTCACCGTTGACTCCCATGCCCACGTGATCCGATTCGACCGTCAATTGAACGTCGAAGGCGGGTTCTTGATAGTCTTGTTTCGCGGCTTTGGCTTCATCGCGTTGCTTGTTCTTGTTGGAGCGAAAGTCGTCGAGTTCGTCCATCGTCAAGACTTCGAAGCCGGGAATCGTGTAGCCCAGTTGTTCTTGATTGAGGGTCAAGTCCACAGTTTTTCCCACGTCCTCCTGGGTGAGGACCCTGGTCTCTTGGACGCGATCGACGTTGCGGTCTGTGAAGTTTGACACGGAAGAACCGGCCTGTTCAAAGAACGCCCAGAAGAGCAGCGAAAAGAAAAGGAGAACACAAACCACGAGCAGTCGATCTCGCTGCACTCGGGGGCGCGTGGAGACTTGGTAGGCCAGATAGGCGGTCGCTACCCCTCCGAAGAGATAGAGAACATACCCCGCCATTTTGTCGGCTTGCAGAAGCCACGCGATTACGGGCACTGACAACGCCACGCCAACATAGATGGGGACTACGGCCGAGAGGCCTTTGGCTTTGGCCGCTTCGGGCTGCAGTCCTGCCCAACCGGGTAGCCCGCCTCGTTTGAGAGCGAGTAAGGCTATGCCGGCCGCGATCAGCAGCGCTACAGCGATCAATCCGTTGATGAACATTTGCGGTGGGGTTTTGGCAATCCAGATCAGTCCCAAAGCGACACTCACCGCGCCTCCCCCGATGGTAATCATGTTGAGCCACGGCGGAAAGATAAAAATGAAGAGGCCTACCAACATTCCAATGGTGGCCAAGTTGAATCCGTAGTGCCAACCATAGGTCTCCCCGACGTAGCCGCAGATTAAGGGCGACATCGCGGCACCCAAGTTGATCCCCATGTAAAAGAGGGTGAAGCCGGCGTCGCGGCGTTCACTGTTCGCCGGGTAGAGGGTTCCGACCATGGTAGAGATATTCGGTTTAAAGAAGCCGTTCCCAACAACCAATAAAGCGAGCGCGACGTAGAAAGGTGTCGTGCTTTCGACTCCCATCAACAAGTGGCCCGCCGCCATCAGGATGCCGCCCAAGATGACGGCTTGTCGGCCACCCATGATTCGGTCAGCCAGTATTCCGCCGATGAAAGGAGTCGCATAAACGAGCGCTGTGTAAGCACCGTAGACCCCATAAGCTTTCCCGTCGTTGTAGCCCAGAAAGCCCTTGATCATATAGAAGACCAATAAGCTTCTCATCCCGTAGTAGGAAAAACGTTCCCACATTTCGGCGAAGAAGAGCGTGAACAGACCGACGGGATGGCCGAAGAGTGTTTCCTCTTGACCCCTTTGACTCATAGATGCCTCCAGCAGCGATATAAGAATTCGCGTGCCATGAGACCCGCGATGATGCCTCCGACTTTCCTCCAAGGTGATCATTCACCTTTCCCGATCAGCCGCGACGCGGCTCTAGCTTAGTGGGGATCGGACCGCGGAATGAAACCTGAATGTTAATATCTGGCCGAAGTTCACGGAACCGGGATGATGTCCCTAAGAATCATCTTTTTCGGACACCTTCATCGTCACCTGAATATAGGCGACCTCATCATCGACGATCTCCATGTGCCATCCTTCTAACCAATTGTGAAGGGTGTAGGTTCTTCCGCCGCCGTCCATTTCATAATTCTTGCCTAGGGTGCTGAGGACAAGGTCGACGTCACTTCCCACAGAGACGCCGCTTCTAGTTTTGTAGATCGGCGAGCGTACCGTCACAGAATGGACCCGGTCGCTCTCTGAATAGATAACCATGCCGAATTGAGGATACAGGTGGATGGTGCCCGGAGCCTTGGGTCTCAATTGGCCTGGTCCAAGCACCTCGACCATCTTCTTTGTCGAAAGACCGAGTGTGACAGGACCGATTCTGGCTCCGGGCACAATCAAGGTGTCGACGGTGGAAACATCGGTCGGGGGGGGCGTGGATTGTAAGTGTTCCGGAAGTCGTTGAACCTCGCTCATTGTCGTGATGAGGAGCAAGATCAGCGACGCGATGAGAACCAACCGCAGGCTTAATGGCGCTCTCTCTGGGGGCGTAGATTCTGTCACTCCTTGTACTTCGCAGAATAGGAAAACTGTCCCTTGTGTCACAGCGTCAAGACGTCTACAATAAATGCGGAGCTTCGGCTCCTGCCTCGGCGGATACCCCTCCCCCCAAATGCCGCCGGGGCATTTTTTGTTGGCTCGCCTGTTTGGAAACTTGCCGTTGAGTTGATATATTACCTATAAGGTATGTCCGTTGACACACCTCAACAAATGAATCTCCTTGGAGGGTGAAGAGTATGAGCCAAACTGTAAGTGGCAATAAAGAACGACGATTTCGGCGCGGGGCTTGGCTTTTGCTCTTCTTGGCGATTCTCAGTGCCGCTTCCACCACGGCTCTTTACTGGGGAATTCGGCTGCCGATATTTTACGCGACGTCGCTTGCTCTTCCAGTGGTGGCAGATATCGCACTACAGACCTTCTTCTCCGGTTGGATCTGGATGGAGAAAGTGCGCTACTACTGGTTCCTTGGTTCCAGCGGGTTCGCGGCTATTCTTGCTCTGGTCGCGCTGGTCTCTTTGACGACTTCGTTTTCCGGCCACGTTTTTCACGCGTCCTTCCCCCGTCGGAGATTGAGCAAGGTCATGTCGGCCTTGGGACTGGCTCAAATGTTGAGCGCCCGAGCCCTCTCCGCTTTCGGCCTCCTTTTCTACATGGTGGATCTGGCTCTCTCGGCAGCGCTCGTACTGGCCTTTCCCCAAGCTTTCACGCCACTCTACCTTTTCTTGATGGCGAACCTGCTCATCCACCTCATAGCACTTTCGTTTCTCGGCTTTTCGTTCACCGCCGGCGTAGGAGGGGGAGAGGTTGACGGACCGGCCCAGCCTCTGCTTCCTCGAGGAGAACAACCCCACGACTGAAGTCAGCACTCCTCCTGGGCCTCGCGCCGTGCACTCCCCGGAACCACCAAGCTCAAAGCTCTCTTGGCACCAAAGGTTGCGTGACCCTGTCAGCGCCTGCGTGGTTGATCTTTTTCGTGTCCTGGTAGGTCTACTTGTGATTGTGTATTTCGGGCAGCTGCTTTTGGAATACAGCGACTACACTTCAGAGTTGGGGTTTCTCGATCACGAACTCCAAAGACGACTTTTTTGGTTCACCACTCCCACTCTATTTTTTCCTGGGTCTCCAGATTTTTACAAGGTGGGTCTTCTGATCGTCGGGTTGCTGGGGAGCGTGATGCTGACCGTCGGATGGAAGCCCAAAGTGGGAGCGGCGGTTGCTTGGATCGTCGTCGTCTCCGTTCATCGCTGGAACTTCGCGGTGATTAATGTGGACGATTCTTCCATCACCTTGGCGTTGTGGTGGATGTTATTCTTTCCCATCGGCAACTGTCTAACCTATCGCACCTGGCGACAGCGATCCTGGAAAGAGGAGGTCTGTCTCACGGTCGACGGATTCTTTGTCCGAGCTTTTTTTCTGAACCTATTCATCTATTATTTGACGGCGGGCCTGACCAAACTCTGGTCGCCTCTCTGGAAAGAGGGCTTGGCTCTTTTCGTCATTCTCAAGTTGCCGTTATCTCGTTCTCACGACTGGTGGGAACTCAAAGACCTGCCTTTTCTTTGGTTTGGCAACCACTTCACGCTCTTGATGGAACCGATTTTTCCGTTCCTTCTGTTCCTTCCCAAATCTCATCCTATCAAATGGATGGGGGGATTGGCATGGTTGATATTCCATCTTTCCATTCCGTTAACGATAGGAGTACCTTTCGCCAATTTTGTCTTGATCTTGGCTTTGGTTCTTGTCTTTCATCGAGAAATTGCCGACCTTTTACGTCGTAGAGCGCACTCCAGCGAGCCGCTCAGGCTTCTGGCGTGGTCACCACCTTGGGGTTCCAAGGGCCTCATCAAAGTCTATTTAACGGTTCTCTTCCTCGCGATGTTGAAAGGACTCCCTTACGTAGGGGGCGTTTATGAACCAGCTATGGCCACGCTCTACTGGGGAGGGATTGCCCAAGAGTACCATCTCTTCGACTGGATCGACCGTTACAACTGGTCGGTCGCCCACGAAGTGACCGTGACGCCGGCAGGGGGAAAAGCTTTCGAAGTCTCGTCCGCCGAGCTCTTTCCGCCGACGGTTCGGGGTTTCATCGTTCAGTCGTATCTGTTGCCGATGCGTTGGATGCGAGTTCCGCGTCCTTTGACGGGCGAAATGAGAAATTCGGTCCTGCGTCGGGCGGCCCAGCGGTTTGTGCGCAACCATCGCGAGCTGTTGGGGGAGTCGGGCCTGGTGAGAGTCGAAACCGACGTGGCGCGCGTCACTCGTGACAATCTAGATTTGTCGAAAAGCTGGCGGGTGACTCTGATGGAGTTTCGATATTCTGATACAGATGGCGAGACATTTTTGGAGCCCGTGATGCCGACGGGAACAGATGAGAGCCAACCCAGAGAATGAAGGCAGAGCTTACAAAAGTTCGATGGGTGGCGATTTTTGCCGTGTTTTGCTTAGCCCAGTTGCCCTACTACGTCTGGGCTGGGCGGGGT
>JBBKWP010000396.1:0-6271 GCA_037968995.1 Candidatus Xenobia bacterium | reverse complement strand
TTCGAAAACCCCTCATCGAACCTGAGTTGGAGTTTCTGGCCGATGTGGGAAACCCAGGGCTACATCGGGGTTGTGGCGCTCTGTCTCGTCGCCGTGGCCTGCTTGGGGAACAAGCGAATCTGGATTTTGCCGGCGGGGATGCTGACGTTCTCAGTGATCATCAGTCTCGGTTCCAACACTCCGCTTTACGACCTCTGGCGAAAAGTCGACCCCCTTTTACAGAATTTCCGCTCGCCGGGACGATTCACACTCCTTGTCGCCCTCTTCGGAGCCTGGCTCGCCGCTATCGGATTGGAGCTTTTGATCAGAGGTCAGGTCCGTAGGGCCCAGGCGGCGGCCGCCAGCGGTACTGTCACTTTGTTGGTCGCCGGATTGGCGGTCTGGCTATGGGGGCAAGGTCAGACCATGCAGGGTTGGGCCGGCTTCGTCCATTCGCTCGCCACTCAAGAGAACTGGTACCTCTTCTCGGGCGAGAATAGTGGCGCTCTCAAAGAATTGCTACAGAGCAATCAGAAAGCAGCTTTGCTGGCTCTTGGCTTAGCGCTATCGACAAGCCTCTCTGTAGCTTTCTTCGGTCGTCGCACCGCCGCCGGGCTCCTCGCCTTGGCAGTCATTGACTCTATGATCTTCGTCAACCCGTACCTACGAACCGCACCTCCGTCCGACTTCGACCTGCCGCCCGAAATCGTTGAGCTGATCAGAACAACCGACCCGTCTGCGCGAGTTCTTTGGAGTGCGGAACTGGACTGGTACTCCCATTTCGCACCCTACGGTCTTTCCGAGGCCTCAGGGTACGACTACTTTTTCTTTCCCGAGTATGTCCAGGGTCTCAACTTGCAAGACGGCATACCGAGCACTCAGCCCAGACTGCTGGTGAGTACCGACCGTGAGGGAGCCTTTTGGAACCTCCACGGAGTGCGCTTCATCGTCCGAACCAGCCCCGTGGAGTCGTCCAGTTCGCTCACCTTGATCCGCCAGGTTGGCGACTTATTCGTCTATGAAAACCCGCGGACCCTACCCAGAGCCTTCGTAGTCCATCAGGTCCGGCAGATGCCAAAGAGCGAGATCCTTGACCATGCCGCGCACTCAAGCGAAGTGTTCCGAGACACCGCTTTTTTTGCTTCTGAGGAGCCACTCCCGATGCTCGGCCCATCCCAGGGGCCCGTCGACCCCGTGGGCTCCCTCAGTATTCGGCAGAACTCGGTCTCCATGGAGGTCAACCTTGACTCCGCCGGGATTCTGGTCCTTACCAACGCCCCTTGGCCCGGTTGGGCAGTGTCTGTCGACGGGTTATCCAAACCTCTGCTAAAAGTCAATGGCAACCTGCACCAAGGCGTGGAAGTTCCCGCTGGGGCCCATAAGATCACCTTTTCGTACTGGCCGGTCACCTTGACTTGGGGAATTTTCGGCAGTCTATTAGCCTTACTCGCCGCGCTTCTCCTATCTCGACCGTGGCAACTTCTCAGGCGAGGTTAAGGGGGTCAGATCCTAATCTGTTGCCCCGAGGCGGCGCGTAAGGTCGCCGGCGTGATGGTTGCCCTCAAGCCGTCGGCCCAGATATCCAACCGGCTTTTCAGCTCCGCGTCCTGCACGTTCGAGGCGTCCCCGGCGAGGTAAACCACTCGCGCTTGCAGGGCGTTGCGAACGGCGACCGTGGCCAAGGTGTCGTCGGCGAGGTCTTGTCGCAAAACCGTGAAGGCATCACGCAAAGCCTGAAGTTGTTGCGATGATTGACCGCCCTGAATGGCGAAAGTCGCTGCCTCTTCGGCTCGCAGCGTTGCCAGTTCGAGGTCTGTTCGAGACAGACGTCCCGCCAATAAGCCACCACCGACAGGCTGAGGTGACACCGTGGTGTAGTTGTTAGAACTGTAGCCCACCGGGGGGACGTCCAAAGAGATCCCTCTCTCCTTGGAAAGACCCACCACGAGCGACTCGAACTGCTGCATGCTCTGGCTCGCATTCTGAGAAGCCGGCTCGTTCCAAAAGAGTATGCGCGAAGTGGAAAAGAATCGGAGCAGCGAGCTGGGGTCTTGCTTCCCAGCAAGGAGCGGAAGTTGATCTTCTAGGATCTGAAACCGTAAACGGACATTCACGGGAAGCGTCTCCTGATTGGCCAAGGACTGAGCCACAGCCTGGGCCTGCTTGACACTCGACGACTGGGCGAGCGCCGGCAGCGTCGTTAAGATCAAGCATAAAGTGGCGACGATTGCGCTCTTCTTAAAATGCATTAGCATCATTATCTTCCTCCTTGTAGTAGGACCACGGCTTCAATCCGATCCCCACCCTTGTCCACTACGGCCGCCCCGAAGGCTTGACCGCGACGATCGATTCCCGACTGCTTGAAGATGGTATCCTCCAGATTGGAGAACCCCGTGGAACGCGTTCCGCTCAACCGTATCAGGCTGGTTCCGCTGGGTACCCCCCGCTGCCCCAAAGCCACTTGTTCGGAAAGTCGCTGCAATGAAGCGCGATGTCCTAGGCCTAAGAGCGACAAAGAGTATTCCAGAGCGTTACTGGCGTCAGAAACCAACTGGAGCGAATTCGAATTTGGGTAGGTGGGCTGTGGCGCGGAATTCACGGGTTGCATCGGCTGAGCGGTATAGGGAATAGTCGGGATCAACTCCACCCCCTGGCGAACCCTGTCCTTTGGCAAAGGGTGAGAACCCAACAAGGTGTTCAAAAAGCCTGGAGTGCCGCCGCCGCTTGAGGCCGCCAATTTATTCAGCGCAGAGAGCGCGAAAGCTGGATCGTAGCCGGCCGCGCCCATAAGAGTCAGGCCGTAACGGTCAGACTCGGATTCATCCCCTTGTGAGTATTGACTGCTTATCACACCGTCCACCAGTTGCACGGCGGTAGCAACGTTCTCATTGACACGACCCCCTGAGGCGCCGGCCACGATCGCGATGAGTCCAATGCGTCGGAACTGCTCCCCTTCCAACTGTTTCACCGAGTGGCTGAGATCAGCGTGTCCCATTTCGTGTCCGACCACAAAGGCCAGTTCGTCGTCGGTCAAGCCGTCCATCAGACCCTTGGTTGCGTAGACGAATCCGCCGGGGAAAGCGGCGGCATTGAACGACTCGACATTCACCACTCGGAATCTCCACGGAAGATCTTGGCGCTTCACATAAGGGAGCAACCTTTGTGCCACGCGCTCGAGACGCCCTTGGTAGTAGGGATCATTGACAAGACCGGTCTGAGCCTCAAACCGGGCCGCGGCTTGAGCCCCGATCTGGATCTCTTTCTCCTGAGACATCGCCCAGGACGGTGAGGCTGTAGTGAAGAGTAAAACGCAGCAAGCCAAATAGGCTAAAACTTTTTTTCGCATGCCCTTTGGGTTCGGGCCCTATCCGCGATTTCCCATTATCGTCCAGGCTGCTTCCCCCCCATACCACGGAAGCATATTTCTAGGCCTCAAGACATCAAGTTATAGAGGTCTCCCCTAGCAACAAGAGAACCGAAAAGCGTGGCGAAGTATCTCGAAGATAGGAAGTACGCCCTTCGGGTTCACCTCATTCTATTCGCTCTGGGCGCGCTGTCGGTCGCCCCTTTCTTCTTCACCTACCAAAGCGCTAGTATCAATGATGAAGGCGTCGTGTCGCTGGGCGCTCTGCGACTTTGGCTCGGCCAATCCATCTACACGGACTTCACCACCCATTTCGCCCCGGGGACATATTACTTGACCTTGCTCAACTTTTGGATCTTCGGACCAACCGTCTTCGCGGTCAGGTTCACCATGGCCATAATTGCGGGAGGCTTGGGACTGACCATTTTTCTTCTTGCGCGTCGATGTTTGCCCCCCCGCTGGGCCATAGTTCCGTATCTCCTCTTTTTGTCCGCGGGAGTCACCCAGTGGCCTATCCTCAGCTATCACTGGTGCGGGATCCTCAGCTTTCTACTGGGTACTCTCGCCCTCATCCGCTTCACTGAGAGACCCGACGACTCTTCGGCCGCTTTGTGCGGAGCGGGGGCGGGCTTGGCGGTCTGGGTTCTTCAGTCCGAAGCGGCGGCACTTCTGTTGCTCACATGCGTCGTCGCCGTCTTGAGCCGAAGTTTTTTTCGTCCGCGGCATCTGGCGTTCTGGCTGGTAGGAGCCATTGGCACAAGCAGCATACTCTGGCTGCCTGTTTTATGGAGTGCGCCGTTCAGTGAAATCTGGTTGCAGAATGTCGATTGGGCGATCAACCATAACGCCGTACCCGGTGGTTCGCCTTTCGACTTGTCCAATATCACGATTCGGTGGGATGCCTTTTTTGAGCAGGTGGGCAGCGTCCCTTGGAGCTTTCAAGGCGTTAACTGGACAGTCAATTCTGTCGCTTATCTGTTAGTCTGGTCGTTCAATTACGCTCTCTTTTATCCAGTGCTCATATTGGCCGTCCTTCTGAGTCTTCGTAAGCACGAGCGCGGTGGTCTGCAGGTTCTCGTGTGGAGCCAAATCGCACTGGTGCTGGTTTGGAAGAGCCGGCAAACCCTTCTTTATCTCAACTACCTTACCCCTATCATGTTCATCCTCGCGGCGGTCCTACTGCACAGGCTCGGTCGACGCGGTGTCCCTATCGCAGTGTTTCTTTGCTCCATCTACGCAACGAGCTATGTCTATATGTTCGTAGACTCCGGCCGATACATTTTCCCCATTCAAACCCCTCGTGGAACTCTCTACAGCTCCGACCCCAGCGAAGCTCAAAGTCTCAACCACCTTTATCGCGTGGCCGCTCAGTGGACTCCCGCAGGAACCCGCGCCTATTGCTATCCCTATGCCATGGGCTTCTTCTTTTTGAGTGGAGTAGAACCCACCGGCCGACTGCCCCTTGTGATTCCGATCCTGGGACCGGACGACGAGGTCCCAGGCTTAGCGCGTCAACTTCACGACCAAAAAGTCGAGTTCATCTATTATTTCCCCTGGTCGGCCAATGCTCTAGAAGCAGTTCCCCTGGTGGATCGGAATCGGTTTGATTCGCTCATGGAGAGTTTTAACAAGATGATTCTAGAGGGCTATGAACCGGTGGTGGATCTTACCGAGGGTGCTCACCTCTACCAGAGGACGGCGCATCCGTAGGGCCCAGCAGGTTTCGAGGCGGTCTTATAAAAACCATAGAGAGTCGCCGCAACATTCATCCCAAGTTCCTACAGCGAGGAAATCCCACCTTGATCTACGTCACCCTGCCCGCCTACAACGAGGAAAAAGGCATCGCGAAGCTGCTAGCCGATATCACTTGCACGGCGGAAGAATTTCTTCCGGGGTTGCAGTTTACGGTGGTGGTCGTTGACGACGGGTCCTCCGACGATACAGCGAAATTCGCAGAAGAAGCGTTCACGACTCTGACGGTCCAGTCGGAATCAGGCGTGTCCTTCGTCCTTTTACGCCACCCGAAGAATCGTGGACTCGCTGAGGCCGTCAAAACCGGCCTTTTTTACTGTGTGGATAAAGTCGGCGACCGGGACGTCATTTTGACGATGGACAGCGACAACAGTCACACTCCCGGTCTGATCCCCAAACTGGTTAGGCTGATTTATGAAGGTTTCGACGTGATCATCGCTTCGCGCTATCGATCAGGAGCCCGAGTGGTCGGCCTGAGTCTGTACCGCCGCATGTTGAGCAGCGTCGCATCTGTCGTCTTCCGATCACTTTTCCCCATTCCCGGGGTTCGGGACTACACTTGCGGCTACAGAGCTTATCGGGGCGCCCTCATCAAGAAGGTCATGAGCGAAAACGAAACCTTCATCAGCGAGAGCGGCTTTACGGTCATGGTCGATATCTTACTCAAGCTCCGCCAGGAGCGAGAGACCGTTCTGATGACCGAAGTTCCGCTACTTTTACGCTACGATCAGAAGCTGAGTACCAGCAAAATGAACGTCGGTCTCACGATCCGTCAAACCTTGAGCCTGATATGGCGTCGGTTGACCTCTCAGAAATGAACGCTCCCAACGAAGCCGAGATTCATCAAGTCTGGTCGAACTACTGGAGCAAGATGGAAGTCGCCACTCCTTGGGACAGTCTCTCGGAGGTCATTCTCAGAACTTTGGAATCAGAGTGTGACGAGGTCGGCGAGTGCCGAATCCTGGAGGCGGGATGTGGTACGGGACGCATTTCCCAACGATTGGCTCAGGGCGGGGCCGATGTGACCTGTCTCGATATCACTTCCGAAGCCTTAAACTTGGCGGAAAAGATCTTTGGCGAGACGCCCGGGAGATTTGTACAGGCCTCGATCCTCGATGTGCCCAAGAGTTCGGATTACGATCTGGTCTGGAACGCCGGAGTGTTGGAACACTTCAC
>JBBKWP010000395.1:0-15398 GCA_037968995.1 Candidatus Xenobia bacterium | reverse complement strand
ATACCAAAGTTAGGGTGAAACTGCCGGACAATCTCACGCGCTATCGGATTTTTTCCGTAGCCGCCAAGGGGGAGAACCTCTTTGGCAGCGGCGACCAACTACTCACCGCCCGTTTACCGGTGATGTTACGGCCGTCCCTGCCACGTTTCTTGAATTTCGGTGACAAAGCGAAACTGCCGGTGGTGATTCAGAACCAAACCGACCGCCCCTTGGCGGTCGAGGTGGTAGGCGAGGCCACCGGTGTCGAGTGGGTGGGATCGCGCGGGAAGAAAGTGACGGTACCCGCCAACGACAGGGTGGAAGTTCAGTTCGAAGCCCAAGCCGACCAAGTGGGAACGGCACACTTCCGTTTTGGCGTGGTGACGGGCAGCTATTCTGATGCGGCGACTTTGTCGCTTCCAGTCTACACCCCCGCCAGCGGCGAAGCCTTCGCCACCTACGGAACGGTCGAGGAGAAGGACGCGGCCATCAGCCAACCGGTGAGGCGACCCGACGATGTGTGGACGCAGTTTGGTGGTTTGCAGGTGAGTCTCTCGTCGACTGCGGTCTCCGAGTTGACCGATGCTTTCTTGTATCTCTATACCTACCCGTTCGAATGCGCCGAGCAGAAAGCGTCCAGGGTCTTGTCGATTGCCGCTTTGCGAGAGGTTTTGGAAGCTTTTCATGCCGACGGACTACCGGATGCCAAGACCATTGAGACCCGCATGGCCGAGGATATCGGGTTTTTGGGTCGTCTTCAGAACAACGACGGTGGGTGGCAGTACTGGCGTCGCGAGAATGAGTCAGTGCCCTTCGTCAGTCTGCACGTTGCCCACGCCTTGGTGCGGGCCAAGAACGAGGGCTACAAAGTTGACGAGTCGGTCTTGTCTCGCGCGTTGGACTATCTTCGCGATATCGAGGCAAAATGTAGAGCCGAAAAATATAGTCCGGAAATCATCAGAAGTCTCACCGCGTACGCGCTCTACGTTCGCAACTTAGCCGGCGATGCGGATCTAGCGAAAGCCAAATCGCTGTTCACCGAGATCAAAGGAGAGAAGAACCTCAACTTGGAGGCTTTGGGTTGGCTCTGGCCGACTTTGGCGGAAAAAGCCCCAGAGGGTCCCGAAGCCACCGAACTCGGGCGCTTGGTGATCAATAGGGCCACCGAAACCGCGGACAAGGCGCAATTCACCATGAGCTACGGCGAGGGCCTGGGCGATTTCTTGCTGCTTCACAGCGAGCAACGCACTGACGCGGTGTTATTACAGGCTCTGCTGATCGCGGATCCGTCGAACGGTCTGAACGTCAAGTTGGTGCGCGGTTTACTGGCCCACCGGGTCAAAGGACGGTGGGAAAACACCCAAGAGAATATTTGGGTGCTGCTGGCCCTGCAGAAGTATTTTCGAACCTTCGAAAAAGAGGCGCCGGATTTCATCGCCCGACTCTGGCTGGAGGAGACCTATCTCGGCGAGGACACTTTCAAGGGCCGTTCCAACAAAGAGGCCCAGATCGAGGTTCCAATGGCCAATCTTAAGGACCAGAACGAGAACCTGATCATCGCCAAGAAGGGCGCTGGGCGTCTCTACTACCGTATCGGGATGAACTACGCCCCCAAAAGTTTGAGGCTGCCGTCCGAGAGTCGCGGGTTTATGGTGGAACGCAAGTTTCGCGGTCTCGACGACGACGGCGATGTCACCTTGGACAAGCGGGGAGACTGGACGGTGAAAGCCGGAGCCAAGGTGGAAGTCGAACTGACCATGGTCGTCCCTGAGCGTCGCTATCACGTCGCCTTGGTGGATCCGCTGCCCGCGGGCTTGGAGCCCTTGAATCCGGCCTTACTAGGCACTCCGCCGGTTTCCACTGGAGGAGATGTCGAAGGCGAACAGAGTTGGTATTCCTGGTGGGGACACTGGTATGACCATGAGAACTTGCGCGACGAACGTGCCGAAGTGTTCGCCTCGTTGCTCTATCCCGGAGTCTACACTTATCGGTACACGGCTCTCGCCACCACGCCGGGGGTCTATGTCTTACCGCCCACCAAAGCTGAAGAGATGTACTCTCCAGAGGTTTACGGGCGGACCGCCACGGGGCGCTTGCAAGTCATAGACGCTACGAAGTTGGTGAAGTGACACAGACGGCGCTATTTCTTTTCTACTCGCTTCTGACGGCCGCCCTGGACAACCTCGGAAACGGCTTGCAAAAGGGAGGGAGTCGCTGGTTCGAGAGCGGTCCCAAGGGTCTACTCAAAGGACGAGGCTGGGGGGGCTTCGCAACCTGGGTGGGTGGGATTTTGATGTGCATCGCCGCACCGTTCGTCTTGGCCTTAGCTCTGACCCGAGGCCCCGCCACTATAGCTGCCGCTCTAGGGGTGTTCGGATTGGTTCCGCTGTACCTCTACGCCTCACTGGTGCTCAAAGAACGCATCACGAGATATCACGCCGCCGCGTTGTTGTTGATTTTAACCGGAACGATGTTTCTGGCGGTCAAGAGTCTGTCCTTGCAACTGCCCGAGACCCAGTTCGCTTCAGACCGGCTATTGATAATTCTGGCAGCCAGCCTGGGTTCGACTGGACTATGGAGCGTTCTGGCGGTGCGCGGCGGTTCTCCCTATGCCGGTTTCGCCTTAGGCACTCTGTCCGGTATCATCGGGGGGCTCAATCTGCTTAACCTTAAAGTGGGCGCTCTGCTGCACGCTTGGTGGGCGGTAGGGGGCCTCTGGGTGGGTCTGTCCACCATCAACTTTTTCATCTTGCAACTGGCATACGTGAAGAGCACCGCACTTCAGGTCGTTCCGAGTAATACCGCCGTGGCGGTCCTCTTTCCCATGCTGGTCGCGCCGATTTTGTTTGGAGAGGCCATGCCCTGGTGGCTGATCGTCGGCGTCATTCCCTCCTTCGGAGCTATTGCTTTGTTGGCGGTGGGAGAGCGTGAGGCGTTGTCTCACTGAATTTTTAGGAGTAGAGTTCAGCCAGGGCCAAGGCCCAGGACTAGGCCTGATTTCCCCGAAATCCTGTGCCGTAGTGAATCAAAACCCGCGATTACGGCTTGCGCTCCTTTTAATTGCCAGCTCGGTTCTGTGTGTTCTCTTGGCTCGGACGTATTTCCCGGGTCAGTTCCGGGACGATGTCGCTTATATCGCCGCGTCGCGCGCCATGGCAGAGAACGTTGGGTATTCACAGCTTTACAGCCCAGGGCTCAATCCTGAGACGACATATCCCGTAGGCTATCCTCTCCTGCTATTACCTTTTCAACGTTGGGCTCCCCAGAACTTTGAACTCATGCAGGCCTTCACCGCCATGTTGGGACTGATGAGTGTGGTTGCGTTGTGGTATTCGGATTCTCGATTTGGAAAGGGAGCGGCGACTCTCTTGGCATTGAATGCTTTCTGGATAGAGTCCAGCCTCTCGATCATGTCTGATGTTCCTTTTACGTTGGTGAGTCTGCTGTGGTTATGTCTTCTCCGCAAATGCCTCAAGCTTGAGCGCTTGGCCCCACGGCATCGAATTGGATTGTTGGTACTGCTTACGTCGGGGGTCCTACTTCGCTCTCTGGGGCTCGTTATGTTCCCGATAACTTTGGGAGCACTTGTTTATAGGGGGTGGAAGTGGGACGGACTTTGGGTCGCCTTCGTCAGTTCGGTTCTCGTCTTGCCGGGGCTACTCTTCTCTAAAATTTTAGGCTATCGAGACGCTCTCGTAGCGTATCCTGGTCTCTGGGTCGTCGTCTCGGATAACGCGAAGGTTTATCTCAAGCTTGCAACGGCCTTGCTATGGGGAGAGGGTGCACCCGTTGCTCAGCCTGGAAACATTTCGGATCTGAAGTCCGTCGTGTTGTGGGTAGCGGTTGCATTTTTTCTCGCGCTCATGCTGCAGGGAATGTTGAAGCAGATTCGAGAGGCTCGTTTCGCGGCTTCCCTTTATGTCATTTTCATGGGCGCAATCTATCTGGCTTGGCCCTTCCAATTTGTCAGGTTTTGGATCCCTGTCCTTCCATTTCTGTACTTACTGATTCTTGAGGGGGCGGAGGAACTCACCCATCGACTCGGCCGGACACGAAGCCATCAATGGCTCGTTGTAGCTCTCGTCGTCGCTGAACTTCCCGCGCTCTATTCCGGAATGACGAGAGTGGACATCTCTTCACAGGTGCCACCTTCCTATCAGTGGATTCTCAACGAGACGTCTCCGACAGACATCGTTGCCTGCGAGGAGAGTTCCGTCTGGCTGCATACAGGTCGGAGGGTCTTTCCTGTGGATCCACTGCCGGCGGCGTCCGAACCGGAAGGATGGATCGGATCTCTTTACGCGGCTGATGTCCGCTGGGTCATCCTTTGGAATCGGCCGAAGTCCCAGCCTTTGCTCGCACTCACTAAAGGCCTGTCCTCGCATTTCCGACAGGTGTATTCGGATCCCGTCGAGGGGGTCCATGTTTTTGAGTTGGTTGGGAGTTCCAAAAAGTATTTGGAAGCCGTCGGTTGGGTGAGGGCCGGGGTGGCGTTTGCTGGGGAAGGGAACTTCCAAGAGATGGCACGTTTTCTGGAAAAGTCCCTCACTTTGCAACCTTGGTTTCTTAGGCCGAGACTGAGTTTGGCGGAGGTTTGGATGACGCTGGGTCAGCCATCTCAGGCTGTCGCGGTATTGCGTGATGCTCTCCAGATGTATCCAAATCATCCGTCTGTGATCTCAACAATAGAATGGTTGAATCTTTCCAACTCCTTTGAGCCGAGCAAGCCGTCGCCGTAGAAGCGCTTTGGGGTCGAGGGGGGGAGGTGAGAGCTTCGTAACGGCCGAAACCGACCGCGTGCATCAGGTGAAAAAGCTTTCGATTATTATTCCGGCTTACAACGAAGCCCAGACCATTCATCGCATTCTTGATGCGGTCTCAAGGGTTCAACTCAGAGATGGCACCAGTAAAGAGATGATCGTAGTCAATGACGCTTCCACAGACGGAACTCGTGAGCGGGTGCTAGAGTGGCAGGCAGAGCACCCCGAGGTGGATCTCGTGTTCTGTGAACATCCACAAAATCGTGGCAAGGGCGCCGCTCTACACACCGGCATCGCGAGAGCAACCGGCGACTATCTGATTGTACAGGACGCCGACCTCGAGTATGACCCGGAAGAGTTTGAGTTGCTACTCGATCCTATACGCAAGGGTTTTGCCGATGTCGTGTACGGCTCAAGATTTTTGGGCGGCAAAGCGCACCGCGTGCTGTTCTTCTGGCATACCATCGGTAACAAGTTCCTCACCTTACTTTCCAATCTCGGCACCAATCTGAATCTCACGGATATGGAAACGTGCTACAAACTTTTTCGCACCGACATCATCCAGTCGCTTTCTCTTGAGCAGACCCGTTTTGGTTTCGAGCCCGAAGTCACGGCCAAGATTGCTCGGGTGCCCGACGTGCGCATCTATGAGGTGAGTATCTCTTACTATGGGCGGACCTATGCTGAAGGCAAAAAGATCGGCTGGCGCGATGGCGTCCAAGCTATAGGTTGCATTCTTAAGTACAATTTTTTCAGGTCTAGCTTCTAACCCGTCGGGGCCGCGCCGAGAGTAGGCGATGCCGGCCAAAATGTTTCGAAGAGATCGGGTCTTCAGGTTTTCGCTTCGACCGGCGGCCAGCGTCAAAGAGTGAAGAAGAGCCTTATCCAAAATCCGCGGTAACCGCGATGGTACCGTTAGGTAGAAAAGTGTAGCTTTGCAAAAGCTCCTCACCTATGGGGTGAAGTTGCGTGAGCGAGACGGTCTGAGCGCCGTCTTCCGTAGTGGAAAGTTGATAACGGGCACGGCTCAACAAGCCGTAAGAAGTTTCAAGGGTCGCATGGTCTGGTTTGCCGCTGCTCGGATCGCTTGAGACTTGGCCGGTTACCGCCGACTCCGATGAAAACAGCCGACCTAAGACCGATCTCTCCGGGATGGTGTCTTGAACCGTGACTCGGTCGACCACTAGGTCTTTGTCGAGACCAGGACAGTTGTCGAGGTTGGCGACCTTTTCCGCCAAATGACTGACCCGAGCCTTGAGGGCGTCGGCTCGATCTATGGTGGTGTTCAGACGATTCACTTGGGCGCGGTCGATGTTCATAGCTTTAGATTAGCCAATGAGCATCACGAATACGTTAGGAAATTGTTAATTGTGTATCAAATTTGGCCTTGGGCTTATTGATGACAGGACTTACTTCAAGAGAGGTAGGACACTAACTGCTTCACCAACCATTCCATGCGATCGAAGTCCAGGGTGGCTATGGTGTCTGACGGCTGATGATAGTTGGGATTGCGGAAATTCGCGCTGTCCGTGAGCATGCTGCAGGCGCGGTGGACTTCCCAAAACGCCAGGTGATCGGAGCGGCCGAAGTCGCGCAGGATCTCCCCGGCGTTGCCTTCCAACGCTTCGGTGGGAATGGCGAGGTCGATCACGGAATCGCCTAGGAATATATTCAGCTGTTGAGCCTCACCGGCTTCCTGGCCCAAGTGCAGGTGAGCTAAGAAGTCTCCCCGGAAATCCCGGGCCTTGAGTTGCTCAAACACATTCGGAAAGGCGGTCGGCAGGAGCTCCGGGTATCCTTGTGAGTGCGGTTCGTCAGACCAAAACCCGACGCTTTCTAAGACGAGAGTGGGAACGGCCGGCCAGACGTGTTGGGCCACGAAGTGTCGAGCGCCCAACAAGCCGCGCTCTTCGAGGTCAGGAAAGAGCACCGCGATGTGAGGACACATTGACGAGACTTCTAAGGCCACGGCGACGGCTGAAGCATTGTCATCGGCCCCTGGCGAGTTCGTGACCGTGTCGTAGTGGGCGACCAGGAGATGGGTTGGCTCCGAGTCGGAGCCGGGTGGTCCGATGAGATTGACCCCTTCTCCATAAGACTCGGTCGTAAAGGCCTGCTCTTCGACCGACCTGTTTTGAGCGAACAACTCATCTCGTAGATAGCGACGAGCCCGATCGTGGGCAAGGGCGTGGTCGTAAGGGTTTCGGGGCGAGTCGAGCGCGGCCAGGTGGCGCCGTAAGTTGTTGGCGATGGTCATCAGGACATTTCCAGGACCAAGGCATCAATGACTCGGGCAAAGACCTCCAGGCTCTCAAGATCCAAGTGTTCGTCGTCGGCGTGCATTCCGCCGCCCTTTGGGCCCCAGCACAGAGCTGGAGTTCCCTTGGCGCTGTAGTAGCGGGCGTCTGAAGCAAAATGTTCCGAGAAAAGCCGCGGCTCGTGACCCAAAACCTTTTCTCCGATACGCCGCGCGGCGACTAACGTGGGATGGTCGGGCGCCGTGAACAGAGGGACGGCCAGTTGCACGATCTCAAGTTCACTGTCGGGCACCGTGCCTCGCACGAATTGAATCAGCTCTTGGGGATCATCTTGAGGAACGTATCTCATATCGATCTTGCAGACCGCCAGATCCGGCACGCGGTTGTGGGCGTTCTCCCCCACATCGATTCCGGTCACGGTCGCGGTCGTCTCCCAAATGGGGGCGGCCGGAACCGGAAAGCGACCGTACAGTTGGTGAAGGCCGCGCGAAAGCGCCGACAGCGGATTGCGACACAGCCAGGGGCGCGCCGAGTGACCGGGATCGCCGTGAATTTTGAGTTTAAGCCAAAGGACTCCTTTAGCCTGATTGCAGATGTCGAGGTCGGTCGGTTCGCCGGCCAGGAAGAGGTCGGTATCGAATCCCTCGTCGACCATTCGCTCCACTCCTCTGTGTCCCCCGATCTCCTCGTCGGAGACGAACTGGACTTGCAAATGCGGCCGCTCATCAACAGACACATCGGCCAGTTTTTTCAACAGCTCCACAAAAACCGCCACCGATCCTTTCATGTCATAGGTCCCACGCCCCCAGAGTTTTCCGTCGTCTCGGACTTCTGGGGTGAACTGGGGTTCATGAGCGGTAACGACATCGACGTGTCCGTTCAAGATCAGCGGCGCACGCCGACCAGGACGAGTGCTCACCACGAGACTCTGATACCCCTCATACTCAAAAATTTCCGAATGAAAGGTTTCCCAATTGGGAACCATCTTCCGGATCTCGTGGAGAACTTGATGGCAGACCGCGCGGTCGCGCGAGACCGAGGGGATCCGGACCAGGGTTTCGGTGGTTTGACGGAGCTGTTCAAGAGGTGTCGGGTGAAGCATGCCCCGAGATTCGGTTCGAGGGAGGCGGTCCCTTTCAAAGACGCATCGTTTCGCTCGGGGAACGCCAGAGGGCTTTTCGCGAATATTTGCATCTTACTAGCAGGTAGAGGTTCTCGGACGCTTAATAGGCCGCGCGGGGAGCGCTGTTCAACGTCGCTTCAACCAAGGAGGAATCTTTTATGAAATTGACATTGAAAGCAAAAGGCTTGCTCGTGGCCGGACTCACCGCGTTCATCATGGGATGTGGCGGCTCGGACAATGATACGATAGTCCCGCCCATCGGCGACACCCAGCCCATCGCCCCGTTCGCGGTCTACACTATGACCAACGCGCTCTCCGGCAATGCTATTGTCGAGTTACGCCGCGCGGCCAACGGCACCTTGCAAAACGTGGGCACCTATCCCACCGGCGGACTCGGAAGCGGCGACGGACTCAACGGTTCGACCAACGCTTTGTTCTTCAGTCCTGAAGTGAATCGCTTCTACGCCGTCAACGGCGGCAACAACACCGTGAGCGCTCTCGTTCTGGGAACTGACGGTACCATTGCTCAGCTCAGCACCGTCAATTCGGGTGGTGTTAACCCCATCTCTGTGACCGCCTATATCGATGTCATGTACGTCTTGAACGCGGGCGACATCAACACACCTGCGAATATCAGTGGATATCGCTTGGTCGGAAATCAGCTTCAAGGGATTCCCGGTTCCACCCGACAGCTTTCCGCTGCTAACCCGAACCCCGCCCAAATTGAATTCTCGCCCAATGGAAATGTTTTGGTCGTGACCGAGCGTGACACCAACCGAATTACGTCCTTCACCATGACTGACGGCGTCGCCGGTCAACCGCAGCCTCAAGCATCGGCCGGAAACACGCCTTTCGGTTTCGACTTCACCCCGGCCGGAACGCTTCTGGTTTCGGAAGCCAACGTTGTTGGCGGGGCCCCCGTGGCCAACGGAAGCTCCGTTTCCTCGTACTCCATCGGTGTCAACGGTGCTCTCTTGGACATCAGCACCGCCATCGCCGACAACCAGACTGCAGCTTGCTGGGTCGAAGTGTCGCCGACCGCTCCTTTCGCCTATGTGACCAACACGGCGTCTGACAACATCTCCATCTATAGCATCAGTGCTAACGGCTCCTTGGTTCTTCAAGGGAACGGGAACAACGCGGCGACCGGTGACGCACCCGTCGACCTCGCCATCTCCGCCGACAGCCTGTACCTCTATGCCTTGAACCGTGGAGACGATACCCTCTCGGCTTATCGTATCAACGCGGACGGAACCCTGACGGCCATCAATGGCTTGGCTGGACTTCCTGACAGCGCCGCCGGTTTGGTCGCTCGCTAGACCGACCTCTCCAGTAGCCATCGAGAAAAGAAAAACGCGGGACGACTTCGGTCGGCCCGCGTTTTTCTTTGGAAGAACCTGGAGGCACCCTACATCCGATCGAGCAGTTCTTTTTTCTTGCTGCTGAACTCTTCCTCAGTCAGCAGGCCCTGATCTTTGAGGGCTCCAAGTTTCTTGATCTGATCGGGGATCGAGACAGCACCCGGTGAGACCGGAGGTTCTTGAGCCTCGGGTGACGGACTTTCGGTGGCGGACTCCAGCGCTTTGGCGACGAGTTCGGTGTTCTGCTGGGAGGCGGCGGCCGCCGTACGCGCCTCCACGAATCCGCGATCACTTGCTAGATAGGCGTCGAGTAAGGCAAGTTGACGTTCGCGCTTCTCGGCTTCGATATCGGTGTCGTAGAGACTGTTGCGAAAGGCCAAAAGGCGGCCAACAAACTCTTCGTCACCTAACTCGTTACGTTTTTTGGCTAGCTGTGTCTCGATGTGGGCGGGAACGCCGTCGCCCTCCGCATCGTAGAGTCGCCCGGCGATGCTGTCCAAGGATCCGGAAAAGCGTAAAACCTGTCGAATTCCGTCGACGGTGAAGTCGAGGCGCGTTCCGCCTTTGCCCTCGGGGTCCCGTTCCAGAATATCGATGCCGGGGATGGTTCCCACGAGATACCGTGTGGCCAGTCGGTCGAGGTCTTCTCTGGCGGCTTTAACGATGGGCAGATAGCTCTCCGCGCGACCACCAATGTGAACCGGCAGGCGAGATTTCTCGAGTTGGCGTTCGTAGGCTTGTTGCATCACTCGAAGGTGCGTCCAAAGGCGCAACGGGAACGCTCCGTACTCTCTGTAGAAGAGTGCTTGATAGCTGTTCTCCAAGGGAATGAGGCGTTCGTCGTGATGACCGGCGATTCCGTCGATGTACTTGTCACAGTAGTCCCGAAACTTCTGCTGGCCCGAAGAGCCGGAGCCTTCTGAGAGCGCCCCCGCGAAGCCGACCATGGTCTGTTCCTTACCGGGGTGGTCTTCAAACTTACTGTCGCTGCGGTCGAGTTCTAGGAACGGCGCTGACAATCGGGCGATCTGACGGAAGCTCTCCGAGGCTTGAGGATCTTGCATGAAGGCTGTGATCACATCGGTGTCTTCTAGGCGCCCCTGCTGGGTGATAAGCTTGGTGGCGGAGTTCCAGAGTTCTCGTCGTGTCTCTTCAAGGGCCACTCCTCGACGTTCCAAATCAAAAAGGCCCTTCTCACCGGTGTGGGAATCGCGCCCCGACGAGCTGAGGATCTCTGTCATGTCGCGTTCGATGAAGCGATGGGCGAGGTCCCGCAGTTTGCCTTTGGTGATCTTTTCATAAGCGGCGCTGATCGAGTCTTCATGTTCAGCCTCGTGGCCGGTCAGGCTTTTGACCCACTTCCCGTTAATGGGAATGGAGGTGTTGGCCGCCTGCTCGGCAAGCGCCGAGTAGTCTAAACCGAGACGGTCCAAGAAAAGGTCGAAGTTGGTGACCTTCTCCACCAGATTGTCTAGTTTACTGGTCAGGACTTCCAAAACACTGATCAGGCAGTCTTGATGGAGTAACACTTCCTCAAAGTTCATGTCCCAAAGGATTTTAGCGTCGCGGGCGTAGCGACCGACGAACGCTTCTCGAAAGGCGGTCCCTCCCCAAAAAGAGAAGCGTACCAACGGATCGGAGACGATCTGATCGAGTTCACGACGGTGACGCTTGAGGGCAGCCCCGCCCTTCTTGAGGCGGCCCGCTAGCTCTCCACTGCGCGAAAGTGAGCGGTCGCGGATGCCGACAAAAGTTTCGCGAAGACTCTCCACCACGGCCTTCGCCGAGATCAGACGTTTGTCAGGGGAACGCATCAACTTGTCCACTAACTCCACCAAGAGCGGCAGAGCTTGGGCCTTGAGTTTCTCAGCGTTTCTTTGAATGACTTGAGCAGCGGACCCGCTCTTACCGCCTTCTCCCCGTGCTACCTGAAGAGAGGTTGTGATCTCTCTTTCCAGTTCGACTAAACGTCCGAGCACGGGTCGCCCGCTCAAATCTTTGAGTTCATCGAGTTGCGCGAACATTTTTTCGTTGAGCAACTCCCCGCCGTCGGGGTCGGCTAACAGACGCCGTTTGAGACCGGTTTCATCGAGGCGTTGCTCTTTCAAGAAATCCTTTAAGTAGCCGGGATCCAGGGAGAAGTTTTCGGTGGAGTCCTTGTATTTTCCAAAACGAAGTTCCGAGATCGTGTCCACCATAAACCGAGCACCGCAGGCGGTGGAGAAGGTGCGCAGAGGGACCTCTATGGATGAAAGCCCGAAAGTAAAGAAGTTCTGGTTGCAGCCTCGTTCATCAGAAGCGGCCAGAAATTTGCGGATGTTGTCGCGGTTACTGGTGATCTTTTGACTGAATTCGGAAGTGGCTTCTAAAACGATCCGGCGCCCTATCATTGACACCAGAGCGCGAGGACCGTCGAGGGTGCTCCGTCCGCTCTGAGTTGAGACCAGGAAGGTGAAGTCGTAGGGCGGTTCGTGGGACGAAAAGTGCCGTCCGTCAGGGTACTCGATATCGTAGGTCGTGGAGTTGTCGCTGAAGTGATTCAACTCCCGTAAAGCCGCATACGAACTGGCCCGGGTATCCACCCCGGAGCGGGTTCTGCCGGCCAAAGGAACGGCGAAGATGCCGGTGGAAATCGGACGCTGTCCGGCCATCATCACTCGCACAGTGTCCTCACGCAAAATGTACCCGATGTCGATGAACATTCCCGACCCGGTTCCTCCAATGAGCGAGCCGACGGTGAAGATTCGCAACGGTTTTTCGCGTATCTCCACGTTGCCGTAGCCCGCGCTTTTGAGATACGCCAAGGTGGACCGGCGAGAATCGGCCGAGGTGATGGAGGTGATGGCGTCGTTGATGGCGGGCAACACCTTGTCGATGTTGGCCAACAGGGCCAAGCGTCCCACTTGGCGGATCTGGCCGGCGCCGGAGACCACGCTCGGGTGTACGAGAGACTCTTTCTCCAGCCATTTGGCCAGTGCCGGATGGTGCGACTGGAGGTTGTCTCGAATGTCGGCCATCTTGGTATCGCTGATGGTCAAGTGGAGGTGCTCGGAGGCGGAGAAGGCCAGAGCATCGGTCAGTGGATCTTTGGCGACGGAGTCGTCATCGAGGGCGTCGTCGGTGTCGAGGGCCAGAAAACCGATGGTCTTGAGGTCTTTGTAACTGCCGAAGCGCGAAACCAAGCGTTGACGGACGTCGATCAGGGCGGATTTTCCGGTTCCACCAATTCCGATCACCAAAGTAGGAAAGAAAGCGGTCATGATTCCAGCCTCTTCTTAGGGATCCAAACGATCAGTCCGATCCAGACCAAAGAGAAAAGACCCCAGATCAGCCATACCCAATAGTTTTTCGTCAAGGCGAAAAAGATCCAATGCCACAGCCACCAATGAAAGACCACGATCGCCACGAGTAAAGAGACAAGATAGGCTAATCGCATGGCGGTAGGGGCCTGCATTTTCATCACCCGATAGAAGAGCGGGAAGAAAATCAGTTGCGTGCCCAGCACGAAGATCCCCAAGAGCGCGATAGCCAGCCACCACAAAGAACTGTCGTAGTGTTTCAATACTTCGCGGATGGCGTCCCAATCGAGATTCCAACCGGCCATAGTGTCCAACACGTGGTGAGTGGCCGACGAGGGAGAGGCTCCAGCGGCCGGGCTAGGAACGCCAGTCGGCGTCATCGGTTCCATGATTTGCGGCCTCCTGACCTGCGAAGTGTTCACCGGATTCGCCCTTGCCGGACCCTCCGTCCTCTTTGACGAGGGTAAAGATCTCTTTGTTTCCGCGCTCCGAGGTCCAAGTGACCGTCGCCGTGGTCAACAGGACCTCGCCGCTTTCCAGCACGCTGTGCCCTTCATCGGTATCGATCTCAACGCTCCCGTCGTTCAGAGGTCCGGCGGGAAAGATCTTCGCCTTTCCAAACCCTTGCCCCACAACCTGGGCGATGGACTCGCTCAGTGAAGGCTCCGTAAAGATGACCTCACTCTCGACTCGGGGACTGCCCCCTATGCGTAAGACCTTGCCCTTGGTCAGAAGATACGATTCTTTACGGTTGGGACCAAGCACGGTCAGTCGCGCCGGTTTGGTGCTCAGAAGATAGATCCCGCCCACGATGGCGACCGCGATCACGAGAAGGATCCACGGGGCTGGAGAACTCTCCTCGTCCTCTAGGGGGAGCGGAGTCGGCGTCGCGGACGGTGTCGAAGTGGAGGAAGGGGTGGGCGACCCAGAGGAGGTCTCAGGGCCTGGGGAACTTCCCCCCGTCGTACCGCCTCCCGTTGGACTGGGCCCTGTGGACGCGGACCCGCTCTGAACCTGAACCGTCATCTCCGCGGTTCTAACCTTGGAGTCCGGAAGAACGGCCTGGGCGAAAAGGAGGTGGGCTCCGGGTTCTAGTTGGTCTAAGGTCCAACTGGCGCGGCCCTCGGAAAAACTAGCTTTTCGAGAGTTCTTGCCATCCACCGTGAGCGTGGCTTCTTTGGGCTGAGTGGGACCGAGGAACTGAACGGATACGTCCGCGGGAAAGCTGCTGAGGTTGGGGCCGGCAGGCTCAATGAATTGCAGAACCTGACTGCCCACTCGGCGGGCGGCCCAAGCGAGACGCGGATTTTCTAGGCCCTCTTCATTGTCCGGCCCGACCAGTCTGGTTTCATCCGGGAAGCTGTTCGCGTAGAGCGTGAGCCAAAGCGGGGAAACGCCTTGGGACAGCAAGGGGATGGTCTCCGCTTTGGTGGTCAGGGAAGACTCCATGGCCTCGAGTTTTTTGCGCTCGTCCTTGCCCATTTCAAGTTCTGAGTTGTTGTCAGAGAACAGCAGGATGACGACGTTGCGGGTCTTGCCATATTCCTGGGCCTTTTGCAGCGCGAACAGTTTCGCTCGTCCAAAGACGGTGCCGAATTCCGAACTGCGGGGCAGACCGAGGATCCCTTCGTTGAGCGTAGCCAGTACGGAATCGACCCCTTTGGTCGGAAGAAGTTTGGGAGATTTTGTGGCCGGCAAAACCGAAGGGTGATTCGCGAAGCCAAAGATGTAGATCGAGTCCCCGGGAGCGCCGTAGCGGCTGAGCAGAATTTGGGTGACCCTTTTCGCGCGGTCGAACTCTACCGACATACTTTTGGTGGTATCAAATCCCACCAAGAACAAAACCGGGCGTTCCGAAAAGTGATTCAAAGAGGTGAGACGGTCGAAGACCTTGGTGTAAGCCTCGGTATCGTCGGCATAGCTCGGGACTGCTAAACATAGGAGCAGCCAGAGGAGCATGGTGATTATGGTAGGGGTCTTGACACGCTTCATAATGAAAAGGCGAAGAGAACTCCTTCTCGGGTTCTGCCAAACAGGCGTCCGTTGGCGTACGAGAGTTCTCCCCACGGTGCCGAGTTCAAGCGAGGCAGCAACGCCTCCTCGTCACGGCAGAAGTATCGTCCGTCGGTGCCGTAATAGAGGTGTTCTCCCACCTTGAGAGGGGAGGTGGTAGGGCTGCCTGGCAGGTCGCCTACAAAGGAGAACCGCTCGCCGGTGGGGGAGCACGTGCGTATGGTGTTGTCCTCTAAAAGGAGAGTGAGCCGATCGTCGGCCGGACAGTAGATCGGTTGGGCGACGACCGTGCCGGGAAGTTCGACGGTCCGAAAAACGTCTCCGTCGAGAATGGCCAGAGTGCTCCGGTGGAAAAGTAAAAAGCGTTGAGCATACAGTGACCATTCGGGCGGCCCACCGAAACTGGAGTCGTCGAGTTCCACCAGCGTTCTGTCCTTTTTGTAGAGCAGGACCTTGGGGTCCGGAGCGGCGGTTCGCAAAAGAACTTGCCCGTATTCGTCAGCCATTGGGTTCAGGTCCAGGGAGAAGTTTCGTGAAATATGATGAAGAATCACTCCTTCATCCATATCGACTTCCCAAAGGCCGGTATCGGACACAACCAAGAC
>JBBKWP010000394.1:0-9641 GCA_037968995.1 Candidatus Xenobia bacterium | reverse complement strand
GATCGCTCCGGCGGACCCTATACCAGACCCCACCATTCCCATCGAGGCCGTGTACGAGGATGAACACATTCTGGTCCTGGAAAAGCAACGAGGATTGGTCGTTCATCCCGGAATCGGCAATCCCGACGGAACCCTCGTCAATGCTCTCTTGGCTCACGCAAACGACTGGTCTGGCATTCGTGGGGTTGGAAAACCGGGAATCGTTCACCGACTGGACAAGAACACTTCGGGTTTAATGGTTGTCGCCAAGAATGACCACGCTCACATGAGTCTGCAGAACCAGTTCAAGGATCGATGTGTTCTCAAAGTCTATCAAGCGCTCGTCTGGGGTGTCCCTCATCCGAGGCACGGACGGATCTCCCAACCCCTAGCGCGCAACCCGCTGGATCGTATCCGTATGGCGGTGGTGGCGGGCGGAAAAACAGCTATCTCCGATTACGAGGTGAAAGAGGTCCTCAATGAGGACAACGCCCTCGTTGAGATCCAGCTCCATACAGGGCGGACCCATCAGATCCGAGTCCATATGGCTTGGCTCGGATTCCCCGTGGTAGGGGACCCTATGTACGGCCGCAACCGACAGAGCTTTGGACTGATCGGTCAGGCTCTGCATTGCACCCGACTTGGCTTCACCCACCCTGTGGGCGGAACCGTGCTAGAATTCCTGTCTACGCCCCCGCCCGATTTCCAAAAGGCTCAGCAGGCGATGTCAAAACTGGGAATCTGAGATCTCGTCCGAGGGATACGAACTCAGCCACTGAACCCTTAAGAGTTTACGAATTGTGCAGAACGTAGTATCATGATGTCATGAGATACTTCAGCTCGCGCCTTCGCATTCTTGCTCCACTCACCGGTCTAGCCCTTTTGCTAACGTTGTCCGCGGTTTCTGCTCAACAACAGTCACCGGTCACTGGAATCAGCGCGGTCCATCCAAAATTTCAGCCCCCGGCCACGACCACCCAGCCCACTGTCAACCAGACCGGTGTCGGGTCGCAGTCTCCCCAAGCGATAAAGTCAAACATTCCCAACAGTTCCCAGCGCGACACCGGCCTTCACCAAGGCAACACCTATCCAACCAATCGCGCTGGTTACCCTGTCTATCCTGGCCCTAATGTGCCCCTTCCCGCTCAAGGCACATATTACGCGAACCCCTACGGCTATTACAACAATCCATATGACCCGTACATTTACGACAACCAAGGGTACAGCCCCGGAAGCAACAACCCAGGTTATTACAATGGCGGGTCTTACTACCAGCCCAACCCTTACGGTCCGACCTATCCCGCTTTTCGCGGCTACAATGAGGGGAACCGACCTTGAGGCTCTCAAGAATCCTCGGCATTTTGACTCTGGGCGCCCTCCTCTGGAGCGCTCAGCCAGGCTCGGCCGAAACTCCCAAGGTGAGCAGGTCCGTTGACAGTTCCGGAGTCCCCGTGATCTCTATCCAGGGTAAGTCTCCCGCCAAAACGACCGCCTCTCCCACCGCTGTCGCACCCAAGAAAGACTTCAAGGTTTACGAACTCGACGGGCCCGGGGCCCCCACTGTCACCCCGAGCCAAGCTCCGCAGATCGTGGTTATCTCTTCTCCGCCTCCTATCCCCGCCAACCCCGCCGCGTTCAACTATGGATATTACGGCGGCTACGGCTTCGGCTACCCCGGCTACGGAGGATTCGGTTATCCAGGATATGGTGTCGGGTATCGAGGCTACGCGGGTTATAGCGGAGTGCGTCCG
The DNA here is from genome assembly GCA_037968995.1 of Candidatus Xenobia bacterium. Lineage (GTDB taxonomy): Bacteria > Vulcanimicrobiota > Xenobia > Xenobiales > JADMJV01 > JAEXNA01. The sequence continues at coordinate 7,911 of JBBKWP010000394.1, read as the reverse complement.
GTGGCGCCGCTGAACTACCAGAACCCGCCAGTAAATTATCAAAACCCTCCCGTCAACTACCGGCCTGCTGTTCCTCAGGGAACCTACAGATGTCGCTGAGCAGCCTCTCTTTTGACTAAGCCGCTCGAGTTTCCATCGTTCGTAGGGCCAGCGCGGTGAGCAGATGCTCTTGGCGAACTCGTTTTTCCGATGCCAGGTCGGCGACGGTTCTGGCCACCTTCAACCACTTCTCGAAGCCTCGCACTGAGAGGTCGAGACTGTCTCCCGTGTTTTGACAAAACATCTCATCAGTTTGGGTTAATCTCAAGGTTTCGCGAAGGCGTGACCCTCGCAAATCCCGATTGAGGCAACCGCGGGAGTTCTGCAGCGCGCGGGCCGCCTCTACCCGATCTCGAACCGCACCCGATTCCTCTGGGACTTCGCTATCTCCCTCTAGATAGCTGGACAGTGGCTGACGCTCCATACTTACTAAAAGGTCGATGCGATCCTTGATCGGTCCCGAGAACTTGCTGGAGTATCGGAGGCGCTGGCTCAAAGTGCAGGTGCAGTTATCTGAGAGCGGTGAATACATTCCGCACGGACAGGGATTCATGGCAGCTATCAGGGTAAAACAGGCGGGATACGTCACCCGCATTCTGGCCCGCACAATGGAAACCGCGCCGGTCTCCACGACTCTTCGCAGCGCTTCCAGGGCATCGCGACGGAATTCCGGAAACTCGTCCAAGAACAGAACCCCCTGGTGGGCCCGGGTCACTTCCCCCGGTTGCTGGCCACCCAATAGTGCAACCGCCGAGGTCCCGTGACCTGGCGCTCGAAACGGTCGGTCTCCATGGAAGGTCCCGTCCTGACAGACACTCGCGATAGCCGCCACCTCGAACCACTCTCCCTCATTCATCGATGGCAAAAGTCCTGGAAGACACGAGGCGAGGAGACTCTTCCCGCAACCCGGAGGGCCGACCATCATGAGGTGATGCCCTCCCGCCGCGGCAAGTTCCAAAGCCCATCGACCCATCGCTTGGCCTCGCACCTCCTTGAGATCAGGAGAGTTCCTAGGAACCCGGGAATGGTCGCAAGTCGTCGGGCCTCGCACCGCCGCCGGTTTGAGTCCTGTCAGAACGTCGACCGCCTCTCGCAGGCTCGACACCGCGACCAGGCCGCAGGCAGTAGCCGCCCCCCCTCCAGAAGGCCACAAAAAGGCGGAATCGGCGTGCTCGGCGGGCATCAGGAACCGATCGATCTCAGGCGACTCAGCAGCCGCCTGAAAGGAAGGGATCACTCCTTTGATGGCCCGGACCGAGCCGTCCAAGGATAGCTCACCGAGCACAAGAGAACTCGACAAGGTGCCCGGAGGCAACTCTCCCATCGCCTCCAAGAGGCCCAGAGCCAAGGCGAGATCAAAGCCGGAGCCGTGCTTTCTTAGATCCGCTGGCGAAAGGTTGATGACCAGTCGTCGGGGCGGTAGCTGAAAACCGCTGGCCCGCAGAGCGCTGCGTACCCGGGCACCGGCCTCCGATACGGCGGCGTCAGGTAGACCGACGACAGTCAAGCCGGGCAGACCGTTAGAAACGGCCACCTCGACGCGAACAAGCTTGGCTTCGATGCCAACCAATGTGGAAGAATAACAGTGACTTTGCATATCCAAGGTCTACGGAAAACGGACGCCCCAACCTACGAACAAAACGTTAAATTAAAGTGTTGGCCAGCGCGGGTCAGCGGAAAGGGTTTAAGCCCCGTGAAGAGATCACGACGTACCCCAAGATTGTCGCTAAAGCCGTGAGGGCCCAGTAGGCCTTTCGAGCCCGCTGGGACCCCGCCGCACCCACGGAGAGGCCCACAATCATTCCGTAGACCGCTCCGCTGGCGTGGGCCCAGTGGTCCAATCGAGCTCCAGGTATCGCCTTGGAAAAGCCTAGTGCCGTGAATCCGTTGAGGACGAGAACGGCTATCGATACCTTCATCCAACGAGCGGCCTCACCGTCTCCAGCCCAACCATGGAATGCGGGACCGGTTAGCGATAAGCCTAAAACGGCTCCCACCACACCGAAAACCGCGCCGGATGCCCCCAGAGCCAAAGCATCTGGCCCGACCATGTCAGAGACCAAACTGCTCCAGGTTCCGGCCACGACAAAGAACACCAGCAGTTCCACAGAGCCCAACAGTTTCTCTAGTCGGGCTCCCCAAAACCACCAGATAAAAAGGTTCGTGAATAAGTGCCACCATCCAGCGTGGAGGAAAACCGAGGCGGCTAATCGCCAAGGAGGGTTGGGGAAGCCATGAGTAACTTTTCTTGCCCCAAATTCGATCAACAGCTGCGTCTCGGCTTGACCCGACGTTCCAAAAACGTAGAACTGCCAGGCGATGAGTCCGAAGAAAATTGCGAGGGTAGCCCAAGCAAGGCGCTTCAAGCCAACTCTCAAGGCGCTTCCCAATAAGGGCAGTCGAACCCGTCATCCATCCGAGGGGTGTATTCCGCACTCGGATTTGAGCTCATCAGATAGTCTTCGCGTCGACTCCAGCCCAGCTTGGCACATTCGTAAGTCAAGTAAGCTGAATCGGCGATCTGGGGGAACTCTCTTCTCGATTCGAGAACTCGGAAATGCCGACACAAGGCACAAATTCGAAAGGGGTCCGGCGCTGATTTCTCCACACATTAGATACTACTCGGGGCACTCGCGCTTGCCAAGCCTTTGCCTAATGTTCCTCCTCAACGTTTGGCTCGGAGGCTCAGCCTGGGCGCAAGTCTCCACACTCGACGTTCAAAAAGGTACATTGCCGCTCTTGATCGTAGCCGGACACGGAGGCACGCTTCCCTTGGAGGGCGCCGATGTTCGTGACCCTGAAAAGGTCGACGATCCCCATTTCGTCATGTTCCGCGATGTGGAGACCAATGAACTCGCCTGGGACCTCTTCTGCCGCATGCAAGAGGAGTGTCACGGTCAAAAACCGACCCTTATCCGCAATCTCATCCATCGAAAATTCGCTGACGTCAATCGGTCCCCCGAACTGAGCTCGGACGACCCGGTGGGCGTTGCCCATCACCAAGCTTTCCACAAAGCCATCAAGGACGAAATCGACCGCATCAAAAGTCTGCATGGATTTGTTCTCCTCATCGACATTCACGGTCAGACCAAGTATTCGTCAAGCCTTATGATAGGAACCGCCCGTAATGAAGTGGTCAGCGACTGGTCGATTCAAGTGCTGTGGGGGCCCGAGGGCCTAGTTCCAAAATTGGAACAAGCAGGATTCACTGTCGATCCTCCCCTCTCCGACGGAGACCAAAGGTATTCGGGAGGTTACATCGTGCGCCAGCACGGCGCCGACCCCGCGGTGGAAGCCTGGCAATTCGAACATAACGGTGAACTGCGCCGAGACCCAAAGCTTCGGTCGCGTTACGTCGATGTGTTGGCGAAAGTTTTTTGCAAGCTTTGGCGGAGCCACCTCCACCAATAAAAAAGCCCCGAGACGAATCTCGAGGCTTTTTTATTGAGCGATATTCGCTACGATTTGGTCGACTTCAAAGCCGCGTGGGCCGCCGCCAGTCGGGCAATGGGCACACGGAACGGTGAACAGGAGACGTAGTTGAGTCCGAGTTCGTGGCAGAATTCCACGGAATCGGGATCTCCGCCGTGCTCACCACAGATGCCGACCTCGAGGTTGGGATTGGTGGTGCGACCTTCGGTCACGGCCATCTTCATCAGACGTCCCACGCCCTTGCGATCGACCACTTGGAACGGGTCGTTCTTAAGCACGCCCTGCTCCAGGTAGACCGGCATGAAGGTACCCGCCGCGTCGTCGCGGGAGTAGCCGTAGGTGGTTTGGGTGAGGTCGTTGGTTCCGAAAGAGAAGAAGTCGGCGTGTTCAGCCAACTCGTAAGCCACGGTAGTAGCACGAGGGAGTTCGATCATGGTGCCGATCTTGTGTTCGACTTCGATGCCCTTCTCTTTCTGGACTTCAGCGATCACCGTCTCAGCCACCTGTCGGCAGAGTTTCATCTCTTCGATGGTGCCGATACCGGGGATCATGATTTCCGGCTTAGCATCCACACCCTTTTTCTTGAGGTCACAAGCCGCTTCCATAATGGCGCGGACCTGCATTTTGTAGATTTCAGGGAACACGATGCCCAAACGACAGAAGCGCTGACCCAACATCGGGTTCGACTCTTTCATCGACTCCACTTTTTCGAGCAACTCTTCGAGATGCTCGAGGCTGGCTTTCTCACCGCGTCGCTTCTTGATTTCGCCGAGCGCCTTATCAAAGGCGCCTTGATCGAGATCTTTGAGGGTTTTGAGTCGCGTAACGTCCACCAACAGATCACTGTGTCCGGGCAAGAACTCGTGCAACGGCGGGTCGAGCAGACGAATGATGACCCAACTTCCCTTCATCGCTTCCAGGATGCCTGCGAAGTCACCGCGCTGAATCGGTAACAACTGAGCCAACAACTCCGTGTAACGGGCCCAAGGCTTCTCTTTGCGAGCTTTCACTTTGGCGATGTCCTCTTGAGCATCGCGGTACTGACGGCTCTCCACGTTGACGCCGTCAAGGCCCGCTTCGATTTTGTCGAGATCACGCTTGGACGACTCCGCCGCGCCGGCGATCATGATCATCTCTTGAACCAGCGGAATGCGATCCTGCTCCATAAACATGTGCTCAGTGCGACAGAGTCCGATGCCTTCGGCGCCGAAATTGCGGGCGCGTTGAGCGTCGATGGGAGTGTCGGCGTTTGCGTAGACGCCCAGTTTGCGAACCTTGTCGGCCCAGCCAAGTACGGTCTTGGTCTCAGGGGAGAGGTCGGTGGGTTCGTGCAGTTCGAGTTCACCGATCAAGACTTCGCCGGTGCCGCCATCAATGGTGATAACGTCGCCTTCGCCAAAACTGATGTCCCCGCAGGTGACCTTCTTCTTTTCTAGGTCGATCCTGAGCGCTTCACAACCCACGATACAAGGGATTCCCCAGCCACGCGCTACCAGAGCGGCGTGCGACGACGGACCGCCCGTGGATGTCAAAATACCCTTGGCCACAGCCATTCCGTGAGCGTCGTCAGGCGTGGTCTCCGGACGCACCAAGATGACCGCGTGCCCTTTTTTGGCTTCAGTGACCGCGTCGTTGGCTTCGAAGACAACTCTACCGCAAGCGGCACCCGGACTGGCGTTGGTTCCCTTGGCCAGCATCTTGCCGTCCTTGGTAGCCTGCTTTTTGACGTTGTCCGGAATGAAGGGGTGCAAGAGTCGGTCGAGTTGCTCAGGTTGCACCCTTAGAACGGCGGCGTTCTCATCGATCAGGCCCTCTTCCACCATATCGACGGCGATTTTGACGGCCGACTGGGCGGTTCGTTTGCCGGTTCGGGTTTGCAGCATGTAAAGAGTCCCTTTTTCGATGGTGAACTCCATGTCTTGCATGTCTTTGTAGTGCTGTTCCAGCTTATGGGAGATCTCGCCGAGCTCTTTCCATAGGTCAGGAAAAGTCTTGTTCATGTCTTCTAAAGGTAGCGGAGTGCGGATACCGGCCACCACGTCTTCGCCTTGAGCGTTGATCAAGAAGTCGCCCACGGGGACGCGCACACCGGTGTTATAGTTTCTGGTGAAGGCGACGCCGGTTCCGGAGTCTTCGCCGAGATTGCCAAACACCATGGCCTGAACGTTGACGGCCGTGCCCAGATCGTGAGGGATCTTCTCTTTATTACGATAGACAGTGGCGCGCGGATTGTTCCAACTCTTGAAAACAGCCTCGACGGAAAGCATCAACTGCTCTTTCACATCGGTGGGGAACTCGCGTCCGGCTTCTCGGCGAAATTTGTCGCGGAATTCGTCAACTAGGCTTTTCAGGTGGTCGGCGGAGAGGTCTTTGTCGAGAACCACCCCGGCTTCTTTCTTCTTGGCGGCAATCAGGTGCTCGAACTCGTGCTTGGGCAGTCCCATAACCACGTCGGAGAACATCTGAATGAAGCGACGGTAGGCGTCGTAAGAGAAGCGTGCGTCGTTGGACTGCTTGATAAGGCCTTGGACCGTATCGTCGTTAAGCCCCAGGTTGAGGACGGTGTCCATCATTCCGGGCATGGAGAACCTCGCGCCGGAACGGATCGACAAGAGAAGGGGGTTCTCATTGCTGCCAAACCCTTTGCCCATTTTCTTCTCGATTTCGGCCACGCGACTCATCATCTCGTCGTCGAGTCCCTCAGGCATCTTCTTGATGTCCTGATAGACGTTACAGACTTCGGTGGTGATCACGTATCCGGGAGGCACGGGAAATCCCAAACGCGTCATTTCGGAAAGATTGGCCCCCTTACCGCCGAGAACGGCTTTCATGTCGGCTTTACCTTCGTCAAAGGAGAAGGTGGCTTGACCGCTGGCGAGCTTTGTTTTCCAGTCTTGGCTCAACGTTTGTGTCATGGATGAATTTCCTCTTAATCTTGCTGGGCGGTTGAAAGCCTCTCGACTCGTTCGCCTCGTAATTTTTTTTTGGCCCACAGGGCGTGGGCAGCTTATGCCTATGTACCCCAAAACTCCTGCCCTTAAGCCTCCCCTACAGGTTTGGAAGGCTCTGATGTATTTTTCGAGAAGGGCGGCGGCCTATCCGACTTGATGAGGTATACGATGTCCGTCCCGTTTCAAGAGTTAATTCTTCGCCTTCAGCAGTTTTGGTCTCAAAAAGGTGGCTGCCTTCTTTGGCAGCCCTACTCCGAGAAAGTCGGAGCCGGAACCATGAATCCCGCTACTGTTCTCCAAGTGGTGGGCCCAGAACCGTGGAACGTGGCCTACGTGGAGCCCTCCTATCGACCCGATGACGGCCGTTTCGGGGAAAATCCAAACCGCATGCAGATGCACACTCAGTACCAGGTGATTCTTAAACCCGACCCCGGAAACCCCCAGGAACTGTATTTGGAATCCTTACGGGCCTGCGGCATCGACACCGACGCGCATGACATCCGCTTCGTTGAGGATAACTGGGAGTCACCAGCACTCGGAGCCTGGGGCTTGGGCTGGGAAGTTTGGCTCGATGGCCTAGAAATCACCCAGTTCACCTACTTTCAACAGTCGGCGGGACAGGTTTTGGAAACCCCCGCCATCGAGATCACTTATGGACTTGAGCGCCTGGCCATGTTCATTCAGGGCGTGCGAAAGGTCTGGGATTTGGATTGGGACGGACGCTATACCTATGGCGACGTGCTCCTGCAACCGGAGATCGACCATTGCAAATACGACTTTGAAACGGCCAACGTCGACCGACTCAAGGAGATGTATTCGCTGTACGAGGCCGAGGCGAAGAACTGCCTGGCGGCCGGTCTCGTAGTGCCCGCCCACGACTATGTGTTGCGGTGCAGTCACGCCTTCAACGTGCTCGATGCGCAAGGGGCCGTCGGTGTCACCGAACGCGCCGGATATTTCGCCAGAATGCGCGATATGGCACGAGCCACAGCCGAAAACTATCTCGCCCAGCGGGAGCGACTCGGCTATCCCCTCTTGGATAAGATCGCCAAACCTTCCGCCCCGCTGACCGGACCGGAGTCCAACTTAGGCCAAGCGCCCAGCGAGGCGGCCGCCTTCCTATTAGAGGTCGGCACCGAAGAACTGCCCTCTCACGAAGTCACCACGGCCGCCGACCAACTCAAGAGCAACCTCATCGAGCTTCTCTCCAGGAACCGCTTGGAACACGGAGCCGTCGAAGTCTATGCGACACCTCGCCGTCTGGCTATCCTGGTCAGCGACTTGACCGCCGGTCAGCCCGACCGTGAGGTCGAAATCAAAGGTCCCCCCGCCCAAGTCGCAATGGGTGAAGACGGCAAACCCACCAAAGCTGGTCTCGGTTTTTGTAAAGCACAAGGGATCGATCCGAACGACTTGCGAGTGGAGACGGATGGGAAACGCACTTACGTGGCCGCCACCAAAAAAGAGGCCGGACGCAGTGCTGGTGAGG
>JBBKWP010000393.1:0-3722 GCA_037968995.1 Candidatus Xenobia bacterium | reverse complement strand
TTTTGCATGCTGCGCTTTGAGAGCGGGCCGTGGCATCTGTTCTGAAAGAGTGGAGCAGCGGGCGCGACGCTGAACCCCCGAAGCCGATTGAAAGCGATCATTTCCTGAACGCACTCCTGGGCTTCATCGTTAAGAGGCACGACCCGGCCGCGCGAGCCTTTAGAAATGGCGGCTGGCAGATGGAGAAACTGGCGGGGCTGACCGTTTTGAGCGACGAGGCGAGTGAGGAGATGAGAGCATTCATACCCGTGAAGGGCACAATGTCCACGCGAAGCGCGGTGTGATACATGAAATTGAAGAGACAATAATCCCGCGGCAAGCCGTAGGTGTTACGAAGTCCGAACGGATGAGCGAGATTGACGGCGGAGACATTGTGCCCTTCACGGGTATGAGCTGACGGAGCTCAGATTTGGAAAGAGAAACCATATGGACCTCCTGGGTTTTGGAATTTGATGGCCAAAACGCTGCGTCTGGGGCCTTGGGTGTCCAGGGCCCGAAGGGTCCCGAGTCCCCGAGGGATTTACCCGGGACTCCCAGGGAACCAGATGCTACCTCATCCCTCAAATTCCAAGGCCCAGGGGGTTCGTTGAGTCTGGCCGAGTCTGAAGGTCAGGATGAGACGCCGTAGATCTTGGTGAGCGCGGAGGCGATGGGGTGGATCATTTTTCGAGCGTTTTTGGCGGCGGCCCGCAAACGAAGTGCTACCGAAGGTATCGTTGCGTCGTCTCCCCTTCTGATCATTGGTCCGCTCATCGAAGCCTCCGAGGTATAGGGCCGTCTGGGTGCCGTAACTCCATCGAGTCGGAGACTAACGACGGGCTTTCATCGCTGGCATAATGACCATAGAAGAGAACACGCGAGCGCAGAGACGCTTCGATAACATAAAAGATTCGGCCGCAAGGTCGTTAGAGGAGGACCGGGCCCAGAAAGCCACGGTCTTTTTCGCATTTGTGACTCGTCTTCCAGATCTTGATGCCCGCCCCGAAAGGGGCCTGATCATTGGGCGCTGGTTTGGACTGCGAAACGCGCAAGCGCTTGGGAGTGAGAGAGTTGGTGGGGGTTGCAGAGGAAGGGTCCCTCGCCTCACGACGATGACCCCCGTCTTGAGTTTCGCTAATGCCCGGCGACCGGAGGGAGCCAGAGCGAATGCCGGGCTGATTGGGGGGTCATGAGGAGTGAGGCCTCCGGAGGCGGAGAGGCCAGCCCCGAAGGGGCCTTCGGAGTGGCGTGAGTTGAGAGGGTGTGAAGAGGTGAGCAAAGACGTGTCCCTGAGCAGCCATCTTTTGGCTCTCTAGCGAAAAGGAGCAATTTTCTAGCCGTATTTGGACGGAGAGAATTGATGAAACAAGGCTTCCAAGTGAGTCATCCAAAGACCATCTTGGCTGTAGATGTCTTCAGAAAAATCTACTAGACCCCAAGGTCGCCCCTCTGGTCCTTCTCCATGGCCGTGCTGTGAGTATGCAACGCCTCGCTTGGGTGAGTATTTCGCAACAATCCAGCAGGGATACTTTTTGTCTCCCATTCCCTCGTATTCCCAAAATCGCATCTGTTCGTAAGGGGAGACCAAATATTGGGTAATCTGCGCTTGAACTTCAGGTTTCATGAGCGAGATTTCTTTTTCGACGAGCTTTTCAACATCTTGTTGTTTCAACATGCATTCCTCCTCAGGGTGTGCGGCCAAAAATACCGTTGAAAAGCAATTCGGTAGTAGTCGTTACGGGCTTCGGTAAAATGAGGCTGTGATGTAAAGGGTCGCGGGCGGTAGGTGTATATTCGACGGGGAAGTGCTCTCTCACCACAGAACCAATTCCTACCGAATCTGTTGGTCGTCCTGTATTCCTCGCCGTGACACTTACTCCGTGAAGCCCAGTTCTTCCCGTTATTCCAATTGCTGATTTTTCAGCCATGCGAGCTTGTTTGCCGAGATGCTCAGTGTCTTCCCAATCGCGACCGAATCGCGTGTAAACACTGTCGTCTTTCTTGCAGCTGTGATCTCGGACGGTCTTCCAATGGCGCTTCTGATTCTTAGAGAGTCCTGGCATTTCCAGGTGATCCGCAGCGAGTTTTTGGGGCGTTCTTTCCGTCGCGGGCGCGGATACTGGGGATGTCATTGTTTGATACGCCCCAACCGTTATCTTGATTACCCCTCTCGTGGCCAATACTCCGGCAGGCAAGTCGCCAACCGGCAATGGGCCATCAATAGAGGCTATTGCTGCGGCATTCCTTAGATCTTTCGCACCACTGTATATCAAGGTTGCACCGGAGGATTTTCCCTCCCCGCCTACTTTTCCGAACGTCAAAGCATTCACGATAGTTCCGGGATTGTTCGATTCCCGACGATTGCTATAACTGAGTTTTCGCAACTTGTCGGAGAGGGTGATTTGCTCGTCCTGAATTTCTCTTGATGAGACAAAGCTGTCGACTGGGGCGTTGATTTCGTCGTTCGTAGCGCTCTTTTGCTTGGTCAAGGATGCGGATTCTTTGGCTATTCCGGTGGCGAGGTTGGTTGCGTGGATAAGGTAGGTGATAGCCATGTCGGAACTCCTGGAAGGTGGTGTGTTCGCATTCTAGGATTTTATCGTTCTTGGCGCGGTGACAGTTGTCACCGAGTGATGAGGAATTTCTTCGAGCCTATCGATAATCTGTGACGCGGCCGACTTCGGGATGTGATTCACGGAAGTGCGAATTCGTAGGAGACCGTCTTTTAAGAATAGCCGTCGTTGCGCGAAAAGACATCTTGGATGACGATCTGCGAGCTGTCGCCGCTGATCTGAAAGATAACGCGCCAGGATCCGATCCTGAGCCGGTAATTCCCGGTTTTCTGAGCCGTGAGTTTTTTGACGTCGCCGTACTCGGTGCTCGCGAAATCTTCGACGCCGTCAAGAATTTGACTTTGGTGACTAGAGGAGAGCTTTTAGAGTGACTTGATAGCCTTGTTGGACCATTGGATCCTATAACTCAAAGGCCGAGCATCTTTCGAACCTCGTCGTGAGGAACGGTACCATTGGCAGCGATGTCGGCTTCGGCTTCTCGAAGAGAGGCTTCTTCCTCTGAAGTGAGGCTTTCACTGTCCTCTGGAACCGAGGCCAGGAACTCTTTGATTCCGTTAGGCCGACTGATGGACTCAAGACAGACTTCTGCCTGTGGAATTCTGTGCTCTGGAAGTTCATCGACGAGTTTGTGGAGACGGCTTTTGTTCATGGCTGAGACCCTTCGATCTGTAAGGCTTATTGGCCGAACGCCAAGCCTTGGACGTTTCTTTGAAAGATTAAGGCATCGAGAAACCTTTTGACAAGGTTCTTATCCTCGGCGGGCAATTTTTGGACTTGCTGAAATTGATTGAGAAGCTCCCGATCATCAAAGCTTGCCTTGGCTGCATCTTCAACGGTTCCGCCAATGAGAAAGTCACCCGAAATCCCGAGCGCCTCAGAAAGTCTTTTAAGCTTCTCTGAATTCGGCATAGCAAGGCCACGCTCATACCGACTGATGTTGGTGTAATGCATGTCTGTCATTTCGCCAACATCGTGTTGCGAGAGATTCTTCTGCTTTCGAAGATGCCGCAGCCGTTGACCAAACTCGAGATGAACCTGCGATTTGTGTTCAGACATACTTGTATTTTAGAGAGTACTCTTTAATTTGTCGACGTTTCCAAGATCTAGAATCTAACTTTAGCTTTTATTGGCTTGATCTTAGGTTGCGTTAATGCAATTGAGTAGGTGTTC
>JBBKWP010000392.1:0-13579 GCA_037968995.1 Candidatus Xenobia bacterium | reverse complement strand
AATCCCACATATGTCCCTCTTTGGGGTTCTTTCGATATTGTTCGATGTGCTCTTGCACCCAATCCAGCTTCGACATGTCGATCACTCTCCCGTGTTCAGATAGTAAAATCTTCCTTCGCTAAGGGTCCACTCCTTTTTCGACTTCGCAGGTTGCGGCAGGGGGCCCCATCGAACCTACTCACATGATAACAACCGATGATCTCGTTGCCCGCGTGAGTGGTCTGGTGTACGAAAAGAAGCAACGTGGGCTCGGCGGCCTGGACCTCACGCTGAAGACCCTTTCACGCTTGGAGTCCTCCGGGGCTCTGGATTTTGGGGACAGTGAATACCGGACCGGCATCTGGTTGGAGGTCGCTTGCGAGAAGGCCTCCGAGGACAAATACGGCTGGTGGCATCTGAGCGCTGGAACTTATCGAGTCGAATATAACGAGAGTTTTGATCTCAAAGGTACCGAACGCGCTCTAGTGACCCAGCATCCCAGGTTGCTCGAGGCGGGAGGTCACCACGCCTCCGCGCTCTTCGCCCCGGACGAGTCGCCTCGCACTCTACTTCAGGTGAGCGAGGTGGGGCTTTCCCTCAAAGAGAACTGCCGCCTATCGCGGCTGAACATCATCTCATGAAGTGTTGGGCGCTGGGGGGGTGGATGCTGTTTTTCGTCTTGTTCGTGGCGGGCTGCATCTCCCAGGAAGCACTTCCCGATCCGCTGGCGGACCAGACCGAATTGCGCGGCTCCTGGATCGACAAGACGCAGCCCGAGCGCATACTGGCGGTCAAACTGACCCCGCGAGATGACACCGTATGGTCGGTAGCTCTGAGCGAGGATTTCGTCAAACATCCAGTCATGATACCCGGGAGCACTCTGACGATCCATGAGGGACGTATTCTCTGCCACTACATCAAGAACGCCTACGGCCCCCACGAAAAGCCTTACAACTATTTGTTTTACCGTTACGAGATGGATGGTCCCGACCGATTTCGGCTTTACGCGCTGGAGTATGAGACGATGAAGAAATTCATCGACTCGGGCGAGATTGAGGGGAGCGCTTCGGAGACGACCTGGGGAGCGAACTTTACGATAGATGCCACTCCTGAGGAGACGTTGAAGTTTTTGCAGCGCGACGACATTTGGCAACTTGTTCACCAACTTGAGCGAACGACGGAGTTCTAGAACGCGAGGTAGATGACCGGAATCCAGAGGGTTAGGCGAGCGTTGTCCAAGGAGATCTCTTCGTGGCGAGCAACTATTGTACTATAGGGATGTTTTCCTGAGATAGGTTGCCGGTTAGTGAATGTTTGGATAGGGCGGGATTCGTCTTGAGGGTCGGGGCTAGTCCGGAACGGCTCTCCATGACGACCGAAATCGCGTGGTGGAGACCTTTGATAGGTTCCCTGCCTCTCTTGTTCTCTCTTTTGATCGTCTACTCTTACGGCAGAGGCGGCCTGAAGATCATGGATGAGCCGGCCGGACCCTTCGGTGTCTTCCTTCTCGGCGGAGGTTTCTTCGCGATGGGGATGACTCTCTCGTTTGGCAAGACCAGCCTCATGGCCAAGCGTGGTTCTCGAAGAGCCTACAAATGGATTGGCGCGCTCTTTCCGGTTTGGAAACGTTCGCTCGACTGGTCCAGTGTCACCGAGGTTGTGCTGGAAACTGTTGAGAAGAGAAGCAAGAGAGGTCATCTCTTTTTTTACTACGCTGTGACCTTGCGCGGACAGGGAGCGGAGCTAAGGAGCCCAATTTTAAGTTCGGAACACGAGTGTCGTCGTCTGGCCCGCCAATTCGCCGTTTTCTTGGACTTGCCCCTTCGCGACACAGTGAAGTCCACACTCACCCCCTGTGAGGAGTTGAGAGGCGGTCTTCAGCAGCGCTTGAGTTGGAAGGCTGAGGAGTTGGCGATCGTGGCTCCCCCCCCGGAGGGCGTGAGTGTGGACAGCGTGGGTAACCAGTTGAATATTTGGAGGGCTCCGACCGGCCGGACTTTTGGTCTCCAACTGATGCTCTATCTGCAAATTGCTGGCGCTTTGATCATCTTTGGGCCGATCGGTTACGTTGTCCTGTTGGCCGCCTTCACTTCGTCGGCTGAGCCGCAGTTGGGCTTGCTGGCTCTCCCGTGGTTGGTGGTCCTGGTGAGCGGAATAGTCTGGTTGCGTCAACGCTACTGGCAAGGGATAAGAGATGCCGAAACCGACGAAGAGATCGAGATGACGGCCACGGAACTGACGTGGAAGAGAACTTGGCGAGGCAGTACAGAGACGAAAAGGATCCCCATTCCGGAGATCGACGACCTAGCTCTCGATGTTCGAGGTGTCGTTGTCTTGACCGGGGCAGACTCTCTCCATTTGGCGCAAGGGGGAAAGGTAGCTTGTCAAAGGTGGCTGATTTCGGCCCTGAAGTCGCATCTCGTTTCGAGTTATCGGAATTCTACGACCTAGGTCCACAACCAAATGAGCGGGCTCTAGAAGACATTCGGGCCAGCCTTCGAACAGGCGGTGATGCCTTCCATTGCTCCATCTCACGTTTCGCCTGAAATTGTATTGGCCATCGCCAGGACTCAGTCGATGCCGGCCAAAGTTATGCTCGAGTATTTGTCTCTGGCTCTGTTGCCCACGCCCGAGCCTGGCTTGCTATCCGCTTACGCTTTTTGCTGCACTCGCGTCGACGCTTACCCACTGGGAGAGCGGCCGGAAGCGATTTTGAGCGGACTGCTGGAGCAGGGCCTGGTACTTCGGGAATCTGGCGGTGTGATATGTCGACCCGACATCCGTGAAGATGTCGTGGCCGACGCCATCCGGGCCGGTCGGGCCGCGCCTCTGGCTAAATTTTGTCAAGAGCGCAAGATCCGCAGTCGCTTCCGCACTCTCAGCGCCCGGGAACGCCTGCAGGCTGTTCGCATATCTCTCTATATGGCGATCGACAGTGAGAGTGCGTTGGAGAGGCTCATCGGAACCTTCCGCGCTCAACCTGACATGGTAGCCAAAATAGGGCTGACCTTCGTGGACCCCACCTCCTTAGACGCTTTTCCGCGTAAAGTCGCTTTTTACATCGCTTCACATACCCTTGAACGTGGCGTTTACGAAGGCTGGGACGCGCCGGTGGCGCGGGCCTGGTTGACCAGTTTGGCCGACGACCTAGAATCGCCGAGCGAATTGGTTCACGGATTGGTCCAAACTTTGGAAATTTTGCGCGGTGATGTCGCCGTTCATGAAGCGCTTTTGCAAAATGGAACCCCCGTGGCTCGCTGCATCGCCGCGGCCTGCTTGGGCCTACCGGTGGCGGAGTTCGTCGACGTGACCATGTCCCGGATTCCTTGGCCCTTTCAGAGGCTCATATTGGCGGGCTGCCTGTCGAGTCTCGGAGAAAGCGACAGGGTCAAAGACTTGTCGGTTCGCGAGGAGCAGATCGCTGATCGGTTCGAATCCGACCTGATTCAGATGTTCTGGCGAGCCGGAGATCTTAAAAGCTTCGACATTGAGAGCTTTATGCAGGAGTTCGGTTGGTCGCCGGACTGGTCGCCTGGGCGACAGGTGGCCACCGCCCTGGTCTGGACGTGGCTCGGGCTGCACGACGAGCTCCCGCTTCTGGAAGAATCCCTGGAGGAGGCGGAGACGCGGTACAAAGATTCTGGCTACCACCACTTGGCTAGAGTCCTCCGTGAAATGCTTGACCGCCTGCGTGACGAAGAGCCTCAACCCTGTTCTCTCTTGGACCTCGCTCGCTCAGCGCCCCAGTGGGAGCGGAACCTCGAGGACCTCTCGCATTGGGTTGCGCGACGTAAGGACCCGTACGTCGGCATGCGTGCGGGTGACGAACGGATTGTGTGGAGCGTGGAGCGGCGGGGCAGTCGATTGCAGGTTGAGCCAAAGATACAAAAGGTGAAACAGAACGGGTGCTGGAGTTCGGGCCGAGCCGTTCGCCTTTTGAGTACGGCTCACAATCCTCCGGACTTCGCAGACGACCAAGACCGCCGCGCCTTGCGCGCCGCCGCGGGCGCCGACGCTACCGACAGTTGGGACCGCGAAAGCGAGGATGAGGCTGCTCTGCTGGAACTGGTCGGGCATCCCCGGGTTGTCTTCGCGGACAAGGAGACCATTCGTTCCATCAGTGTGGTCCGAGGTCGGCCACGTCTGCGTATCAAGAAGAAGGGTGAAGACCTCTATCTTCGTATCGAACCGGAGCCCGGAAAAAGAGCCAGGGTTAAGGTGGTCGCCGACTTCGACCGCTTGACGCTCTATTTCTTGACGCGCGAGCAGACTGAACTGGCCCATCTTTTGGGACAAGGTTGGTTGGTAGTGCCGCGAGAGCGGGAAGTTGACGTTCGCGCCATCGCGAAAGCGGCGACGGGACTGAACATAGTCTTGGATTCCGATCTGCGCATCGGCGACGACGAGGTCACGGTGCCCGCGGTCACCACTTTGCGCCTGCGGCTAGCGCCCGAAGGCGGGGGACTGTCGGGTCGAGTCCTGGTACGCCCTCTTGGGGATTGGGGACCTTTCTTTGAGCCGGGCAAAGGGGGGCGGACGCTGACCGCCGAGCAAAACGGGGCGATCCATCACGCCGTGCGCGACCTCAAAGCCGAAAAGGCTGCGTTGAGGTCGATCAAGCAGAGTCTGCCCGACTTCGCTCCGACTTTCCGCATCGATACACCTCTGCAGAGTCTAGAGTTCCTCGAGGCCCTGCAGGAGCATTTGGGTCCAGGGTTGGTTGTGGAATGGCCTGAAGGGGAGACTTTTCAACTGGTGGGTGAAGCGAAGTCTTTGTCCCAACTCGCTCTGTCGGTGACCCCAGAGCAGAACTGGTTCGCCCTTGATGGAAGCTTGACGCTCGGCGACGATGAGGTGGTCAGCCTGCAGCAACTCCTGCAGCTTGCCGGCGAGAACGAGGGCCGCTTTTTGCCTCTGGGCGACAACAAATATCTAGCCTTGACACAAGAATTTCGAGCCCGACTTGACCAGCTGAAACTGTTGACCGAGAAGGGTGGGAAGGGTCCCCTGAAAGCTAACGCCTTCATGGCGACCATCGCTTTTCCAGACTTGCTCCCTTCTGACGGTCCGTGGGCTCAGAAACGCCAGCTTCTAGAGCAGTCCCAAGGACTGAACCCCAAGCTTCCCAAGGGTCTGACAGCGGATTTGCGAGGCTACCAGAAAGAAGGGTACACCTGGATGTCTCGGCTGGCCCACTGGCAAGCCGGAGCGTGTCTCGCTGACGATATGGGCTTGGGTAAGACGGTCCAGGCCTTAGCGATGCTGCTCAAGCGCGCGGCTCTCGGTCCGGCCTTGGTGGTGGCTCCGACATCAGTGTGCGACAACTGGACCCAGGAAGGTGAGCGCTTCGCCCCTTCGCTGATTTTTCGTACCTTATCCGATGGCGATCGGGCCCTCACACTGGCGGACTTGGGTCCAGGGCACGTAGTGCTTTGCAGCTACGGCTTGATGGTGAACGAGATCGAACAGTTACAACCGGTGACCTGGTCGAGCGTCGTGTTGGACGAAGCGCAATATATCAAGAATTCGACGACCCAACGGTTCAAGGCGGCCGTCTCGTTGCAGGCGGACTTTCGGTTGGCCACCACCGGCACGCCCATCGAGAATCACCTAGAGGAATTGTGGTCGCTTTTCGCTTTTTTGAACCCCGGGCTGTTGGGCAGCCGGAGTTCCTTTGTCGCTCGATTTGTCCGTCCTATCGGCGCCGGCGACAAAGGGGTGAAGGAGACCCTACGACGGTTGGTTCATCCCTTCATCTTGCGCCGCGGTAAACACGAGGTGTTGACCGAGTTGCCCGCCAAAACGGAGATCGTTCATACGGTGGAGCTTTCATCGCAAGAGATGGCACTCTACGAGAGTCTCCGACGCGAAGCCGTCGACAGCGTGGCGAAGTCGGGCGGCAAACTCTTCACCGTGTTGACCTCCCTCATGAAGCTTCGTCGGGCGTGTTGTCACCCGCGTCTGGTGCTACCTGGCACGGACATGCCGGGATCTAAGCTGGAAGCCTTTTCCGAATTGGTCGATGAACTGCGCTCCGGAGGTCACCGAGCTTTGGTGTTCAGTCAGTTCGTGGATCATCTCTCCATTGTGCGGGCTCACTTGGATACACGCGGAATCGACTACCGGTATCTCGACGGGGCCACTCCGGCGAGGAAGCGCCGGGACGAAGTGACGGCCTTCCAAGCCGGACAGGGGGAACTCTTTTTGATCAGCCTCAGAGCAGGGGGAGTGGGCTTGAATCTGACCGCCGCCGACTACGTGATTCACCTGGATCCTTGGTGGAACCCGGCGGTCGAGGATCAGGCTTCCGACCGCGCCCATCGCATGGGCCAAACCCGTCCTGTGACCGTTTATCGATTGGTAACCGCCAAGACGATCGAACAGAAAATTGTGGCTATGCACGCCGAGAAGCGAGACCTCGCGGAGAAACTCTTAGAAGGCACCGATACAGCGACCAAGCTCGACGTGAACGAATTGATGTCACTCTTGACGATGAGCGGAACCTAAGCGAGGGATAACAAGTTCCCTCTCGCGAGTCTGATCCTAGGACCTGCCTCACGGCAGCAGGATCGACAGGCAGGAGGCGCCGCCATCCTGTTTTTTGAACTCTCTTAGGTCGACTTCCAGGGGAAGAAAGGCGTGCTGCCTTAGAGTCTGACAGACTCGAGGATGGCCGGAGGGGAGCAAGACCTTACGCCCTACAGCGAGAGCGTTGGCCGCGTGCCAATCTTGGGGGTCGACTGGTAGGACCGCGAAGCCAAGTTTGCTAAAGAGGGGAGCCAGTGAAGGTAGGGCCAGCACAGTCTGATCGTCAAGACAGGATACCCCGGTCTTGAGATGGAGCATGCCTTCCACTTCGATGGCTTCGGCCGTGAAGCCGTGCTCACTGGCCACTTTGCGAAACTGTTCAAATCCGTCACGATTGGTGCGGGCGCTCAACCCCACGAAGTACCGTTGGCCGACCCGCAAGATGTCCCCTCCGTCGAGATTCCCTGGGGCTTGGATACCGACTTCGGTGTAACCGGGCAGCAGCTTTCTCAGAGCTTCCATCACCGCGGACTGCTCGCCGAAGCGAACACCAGACCGGGTCGCCAAGAGAAAGCCTTTGGCGTTCGGGGCGGCACCCACCACCGCCATGTCTTCCACAAAGCATGAGTCTGGTAGGTCGTCGGGCGGCAAGACGATGAGGTCGAAACCCAGGCTCTCAAGGGCCTTACAGTAGTCGGCGTGCTGTCGAAGGCATTCCGCGTGCTCGGGGATTCCCAGAATCTGGCTCGTCAAGCCCGCGGCGAACCGGGACGAAGGAACTTTGAGTAAGGCTCTCGTTAGCCTCAAAGCTGCTCGCCTCGTGAGAGTTTAACGGCGTCTCTAGCGATAGCTTGGCACATAGCCTCGAAGATGAACTGGTGAGCCGGGTACATAGAATACCAATAGATAAACCCCCAAAATCCGTCAGGAGCGAAGAGCGCGGTTTGAATGAGTTCGCAGCCACTTTCGGTGGGTCGCGCTTCCCAGGACAGCCAGGCCCGGCCCGGGACCTTCATCTCGGCTCTCAGGACCAAACAGCGGTTAACTTCCACCTTCTCCACCCGCCAAAAGTCCAAGACATCTCCCGTCAGGAGTTGGGTAGGATGGCGTCGTCCGCGCCTTATGCCTGGACCGCCAACAAGTTGGTCGATGAGGCCTCGAATCCGCCAAGCCCAGGTCCAAACCAGCCATCCTCGTTCACCGCCAATGGAGGCGAACGAATCGAAGACGTGTTTCGCATCGACCGGCACCTGCGTGCTTCGAACTTCTCGAACTAGGCCCTCTCTATCCTGGAGCGTGAAGTTGGAATTTCCGGCCAGCGAATTGCTCCATCGAGTGGTCACGGCCCGCTCTTCAGTCCTTCGCAGAGCCAATTTGACAGAGGTAAGATAGTCGAAAGGTATGATGTCGGGGAAGGTCTTTTCGGCGAGACGGGTGTCGGCCAAGACGGGCGTGACGATCCCCTTCACCAGGGGTCGGGCCAACGAGTTGGTGATCGGGGTGACTAGGCCTACCCAGAGTGCCGCTAAGCTGGGAGCGAGGACGGGCAAAGGAATGATCACCCGTCGGAAACCGCGAGCTGTGGCGTAGCCCAACATCATTTCCTTAAAGGTGAGAACCTCTCCACCGATGTCGAGGGGCCCCAGCGCGGGATGGTCCAGGGCTGCCACCAGGTAGTCTAAAACGGCTCGAATATTGATAGGCTGTACGGGATTTTCTACCCACTTGGGAGTGACCATCACCGGCAGGCGTTCGGTCAGGTATCGGACCATCTCAAAAGACGCGGATCCCGAACCGATGATCGGGCCGGCTCGAAATTCCGTGGTGGGCAACTCCTTGGCCAAGGTCTCCCCGACTTCGGCTCGGCTGCTCAGATGAGTGGAGACGTTTCCGTTATTTTTCGGCAGCAGTCCTCCCATATAGATGCATAGCTTCAGATGATCTCTGGCTTCTCGACAGAAGTTCTCGGCGCACAATCGATCGACGGTGGCAAAGTCTGCTTCGGCCACCATGGAGTGGACCAGGTAATAGGCGGCCTCCATATCGTCGCATAGACCCCGAAGGGTCTCGGGATTTTTAAGGTCCCCCTCGAAAACTTCAACATCTGAACTCCACTGGCGTCCCTCAATGCGGGTACGGTCTCGAACTAAGACTTTCAACTGATGACCTTGTTCAAGTAGTTGCGGGATGAGACGGCCACCAACGTATCCCGTTGCGCCCGTCACTAAGATTCTCATATCGTAAGGTTTCCGAACGCGCTCGGGCAGTCCCCCCGCCCTCTTGGGCTAACCAGACATTCTTGTTCAAGCTACCCCGCTTATAGCAGCTCAGCGGCTGTGATAAGCTGAAACCGCATGCCTGTCCTGGCTTACTATGTGGTCTTTTTGAACGACCTTCGAACTTGGTCAGGGAAGCCCAACTGCGACAAGATCAGCTCCCAAAGGTCGTAGGAAACGACCCCTCCGGCGGCCTGGTCGTGACCTTGGCCGAAACCGGCGTCAAAAGTCCAGCAAGGCAGCGAACGCAGCTTTTTCAAAATCTTCATGACGCCACGACTGCGGCCGGAAAAGTGGACGAAGCCCTCTTCATAGCCGATGTTCGCCACCAAGACGTAGTGCTTCGGCAGACGGCCCCGCCAGATCTGGGCGATGATGGGATGGATTTGGCAGGGCGAATCGACCACCACAAGCGCGGTGTCTTCGCTGAAGGTGGGAGCGGCCTGCTTGCCGCGTTCGGTCTCGGTTCGAACCTCTTCGCGAAGATAGCGAAGCTCTTCCACTCGGGGATCGTCACTGCGACTGAGCAATTTGGGATCGGGAAAGCTCCGCAAGACGTCCAGGGCAAGTTCGATGCGGGGCCGACCCACCCGACGGGCGGCGTTTAAGAGCGAGACCGCCTCGCTCAGAGCCTTCGCCGTGTGAGCCTTTTTTGTCTCGGTCAGATAAGAGAAATCTGCTTTCGCGCCGAGATCCCCGTAAGTGCCGAGTGCTGCCAGCCACTTCAAATGGGGCACTTCCTCTGCGACCATTTCCCACACCAGTCCGGCAGTAGTAGCGACTTCCTCGGTGCGCTCGTAACTGGTGTAGAGGACGTCGCCGTCCTGGGGGGGCTGAAAACTGTGGTGGTCGATGAAAAGGGTGGGAACGGAGAACAGTTTGTCGCCTCGACAACCCAGATCCATCACAATCGCGGATGTGGCTTCGAGGTCGAGCCAGCGTGATGGAGGCGTATCCCAGATGTTGCGTCGGCGCTCTGGAGTGCGCAGACGAAAGTTTCGACCGATGCTGGCCAGGAAGCCTTCCATCAAGATGGCAGAAGACAATCCGTCGGCGTCAAAGTCGGAGATCAGACCGACCAAGCCTCTCGTTTGCTGGAGAAATTCTCTCAACACGCTGGGGCCGGTTGCGGGGTCGTTCCCTTGGTTGACATCCACCTCCCGTCATTCGCCGATGAGCGCCTGCAAGCCCTCCCGAAGACCCTTGGATGGTGGGGTTTCCTGCCTGAGCGAGGAAGTGTCGGTACTCAACGAGTGACCAGGAGGGTTCTTATGAAGTCCATCGCGCTGAGGCGTCTTAAAGTTTTACCAGTCCCCCAAGGCGAGGGTCTGCCCCAGAAGCAGAGACTGGCTTTTTTGGCCGAACTCGGGAACCTCGGCTACACGGTTACTAACTCAGAGTTGCTCGAGGAGAGTTCCCCGGCCCTGCTGCTGGACTACACTCAGATTGTCGACACTCTTAAAGAGATGCGCGGAGGTAGCGTCGACTATGTTCCGCTCTTTTTGGGATTTCCCAACGACGTCCCTGACGACGACGAGTACTTCACAAAGAGGCTGGTGGGCTGGTTCGGTAATCTCGCTCGGATTTATCCTGAAGGTGAGAAGCTCAACAACGGCTTGGTAGTTCCCTCGTGGCTTTTCGATTTGAAGGACTTCGGGGCGGACCCGATCACCCAATTTCAGGACAAGAACCTCTTCGACAAAGCTCTCAGCCTGCTCAAGAGGAAGAAAGATGACACTCATACCGAGTGGATCACGCTGAAACTGGTCGAAGCCGAGGTTGCCCTCGAACAACTCAGAGACTGGGCCCTCCAGTGTCTGTACGCTAACTCATCAGTCAAGGAGGCTCTCCACTCAGATATTGTCACCGTGCTTTCCACGCTCAACTTTGAGGGCGCGCTCGATATCGAACGAGTGGTCCGACGTGAGAATCGTGCGCTGCTGGCCAAAGTTTACTGGAATCTCCACGAGTTCGATAAACTCAAAACCGTGACGCAATCGGCCACTGACCTCTTAAGACTCTTCGCCGCCTTGACCGAATCAGACATCAGTTTAGCCGAGAAGATCACTTTTCCAAAGCTCAAGCGCGCCCAGCGGCGATGGGTGCTGGAGATTTTGGAAAACGCTCACAACGTCGAGGAGGACGTGCGGAACTACGAGGGCCTCTGGAAAGAGTTGGGTCGCTACCTTCACCCAACGGAGTACGCCAAGGTCTTCCCCAAGACCGCCGCCGTCTTCGACCAACTCCGAAACGGCAAGCTTCGCACCTTCGCCAGTACTACAGAGAGACTTCTCGCCGAGGGCGAGGCCGAAGCAACTTTGGCCCATCTGCGAAAGCGACCGGGCACTCTGGGGCGCAAGCTTCACGAACTCCTCCGTCAGTTTCCGGCGCAGACCCAGTTGTGTATCGACGAGTTCTCTCAAGTTTCCAAGGATATGACCCTGAAGAACCTCTTGGTCCTCGAGAGCTACTTTGCGACCATCAACACCAACCCTTGGCGAACGGTCATCAACAAACGTGGCAAGATCAAAGTCCTCCCCAACAACTCCGTAGGCGCTCTCAAAGCTGATCAACTTGAACGTCTCAGCAGTTGCCTGCTCCAAGCCATTGAAGCCAACCTGGGAAAGCGCGAGAGTTGGCAAGGTAAGTCGGTCTTCATCGACCCGCTCCTCAAAAATTTCACGATCCCACTGCAGCAGCGTGCCGCCTCTGACGGTATTCTCACTTACGGTCGTGGTAGCCGTATCCCCCTCGATCTGACGAAAGTCTTGAGGCTTTTCGTCTACTGGAAAGAGGTCGGCGATCGCACTGATCTCGACCTTTCGGTGATCCAGTTCGACGATACGTTCAACTATTTTGGTCACGTCAGTTATACCAACCTCAAGTCTGAAGGAATCGTCCATTCAGGAGATCTCCAGTCGGCCCCGTGTGGTGCTGCCGAGTTCGTCGATATCTCGCTGTCTGCTGTGAAAGACGAGGTACGCTATTTGGCTCCTCAAGTCTTGAAATACTCTGGCGACAACTTCCCCGAACTCGATTGCCATGCGGGCTGGATGATGAGGGAGACGGTGGACAAGGCCTACAAGAGTTTCGACATAAAAACGGTCGCAAATAAATTCGACCTCAACGGGTCCGGCAGTTACTGCATTCCGCTTGTCATCGACCTGAAGGCAAGAGAGGCCACTCTCGTCGACCTCTTTATCGGTCAAAAGGCGCTTCACAACAACGTGGAGGGCTCGAAAAACGAGGTGGCTGTGGCTTGTCGTGAGGTCATGAGGTTTCTGGAAACCCGACCTACGCTTCTGGGCCTTGCCCACCAACATGTTCAAGCTCGAGGGGCTACCTTGGTCGAATACGAGGCAGCGGACATCTCCTTCGGGGTTAAGGGTTGCACTTACAATGCTCACGATACCGAAAAAATTCTCGCGGACCTTTTGTAAGGCGGTCGCTTAGGGTAATATCGTGCTGTGAGGACTAGTCTACGCTTCCTTCTATTTTGTTTTATAGGGTAGACGCTTCCCTCCGTTTTTATCGGCTTGGTGTTGCCCGACCGGATTGTAACAGCTCCAATAGCCGAGTGAAGGCTGTTTCTTTGACAGAGGGCTCCGCGGTCGGGAGTTTCGGTTCCACGACGGTCGTGTCGGGGGTAACGCCCACCCCTTCTAGACGTTGACCGTCGACGCGAATGTCCATCACTGCCAGATACAGAGCATATCCACCCGGTATCAGGAAGAGGCGTCCGCCGGTGACCGCGCCCGCTGTCGTCGAGCCCAACACGAGTCCCAGATTCTGCTTTTTGAAGCCGTGAGCGAAGACTTCTTTGCCGCTCTTGGTGCGTTCATCCACCAGCAACACCACGGGACGGTTCCAGCGTTCGGGCTTGAGGACTATGGTGTCGTCATCGCGAGGAAGCAGCGTGAGTTCCGGGAGCGGTTGAAAGTACTCCAGATACTGCGGTTGGGCTCCACCCCATCCGCCGCGGATGTCGAGGACCAGTCCCTCGGCCTTGGCGAGCGGACCTTCCAAGACTTGGAGCAGACGCTCCTGAAAAACCTCGCCCGCATAGGAGTAGACCCGTACATACCCAAGTTGTTGGCCATCTCGCACGACTAATTCGGCGGAGTCGTCAATGGATTGAAGAAAGTTGGTGCGAGGCTGGATGGTTCTGGGTGTTATCCTGCGTGGCGCAATGACGAGGCCGCTCTTGACGCGTACGAACATGTCTTGTCCGCTCTTTCCAAGAAAGGAGCGAATGGGATGGATCGGTTGATAAGGGCCGTCTGGATTGTGAGAGACCCCCAGGATTTCATCCCCAGGGGCGAGGGCGGCCAGGTCCGCGGGACCGCCGGGAACCACGTCCAGCACAAGGTCGCCCTCTAGGGTGACCCCGATCCCCTCGTAGCAGGGCAGTGAACCATCAAAGCGGGCCTTGATGTCTTCGGCTAAGTGGCTGTAAGCGAAGACGTCCAGAAGCTCAAAATACTGGGGGTCTTGGTCGCAATAGAGACGGGTGTGCGAGGTCCTGAGTTGGGCGAGGAATCCGTTGATAACACGAACGGCGGCCTCTTTGTCTTCAATGCCCTCTAGGGCCCGCTGGGCGTCGTTTTGTAGGGCTGTCCAGGGAATTCCATGCAGGTGAGGGTCATAAAAGTTTTCCCTCACCAGCGACCAAGTTTGGTCCACAAGTTCGGACTTCGTCTGGGCACAAACGGCGGATGACATCAAAAAGATGGCGGCAAAAATGAGCTTCCTCATAAGCGCATTTTGCGATAACGTTCGAGTCGGACCTTCTGAAG
>JBBKWP010000391.1:0-2810 GCA_037968995.1 Candidatus Xenobia bacterium | reverse complement strand
GCTCAGCCGGGCGCATAAATCTTTGATGCCGGCCTGAGCGGATTGTACCTGGGCTTCTTGCTTGCTTCCCGCCTTGGAAATCGTGAAGCCGCCGGCGGCAAGTCCGAAGACTCCTATGTAGGGGAAGACCCAGAATAAGGCGCCGGCGGCCAGTAGCGCTCCGCCGCTGGTTAGAATCGCTCCGCCTAGGACGCGTTGAGTCAACTTTCCGCGGGTGATGAGATCTTTGAATCCGTC
Source organism: Candidatus Xenobia bacterium (assembly GCA_037968995.1). Lineage (GTDB taxonomy): Bacteria > Vulcanimicrobiota > Xenobia > Xenobiales > JADMJV01 > JAEXNA01. The sequence goes on along the minus strand of JBBKWP010000391.1, from coordinate 2,573 downwards.
TTGGCCGACAGAGTCCATAGCGGTGAATAGCGCCCGACGAGCCAGGTCGATGCGTTCCGTTCGCTCGGAAGACTCTCGTAGATGCAAAGTCGAAAGGTCAGTCTCGAGACCCTCGGCGCTCAAGAAACAACCGAGTGAGCAATGGGACCATCCCCGAATGAGCGGTTCATAACCGACTAGGGCCCCGTCCGAGATCCAGTAGACGGCGGACGGCCCAAATCCCTCTTTCCAGGTTTGCGATCCCTCAATTTTGACGGGCTTCATATTGATGGACAAGATAAAGGCCACGGCCGCGCTCTTCTGGGGGGTCAACTTTTTCAACTGTCTCTGTGCGGTCTGTTTCCACCCACTTTCATCTCGAAGTCCAGAGATTTTGGGGTGGGTCTGGACAGGGTTCGTCACTCTCTCGAAGGTCCCGGGAGGAAGTGAAAATTCGGGGAGAGGCGCCTTGGCGAACCCTACCGTCAACGGATAGGTTTCGTTACTCCATCCGTGATGCTCGGCCCGCTGGAGAGAGTCGATTCGGCGACCGTCCACGGTGAGCGGTAAAGGGCAAGTGTAACAGTAGCGACTCAGCACAAGCAGGAGATCCGCGTTGCGACTGGCTGACTTAGAAAAGCCGGAGACCCACGACAGACCACCCTTGGTGCGAAGGGGAGCGATGCTGATGCAGGTGAAATCGCGCACCCTTTGTGATCCAACCCGATTCATCCGTGCACCGTCCCAGATGAGGGTATCTTTCTGTCCGGGAAAGGCGACCCGAAATCCCCAACCCTCTCTCAATCCGACCGGCCACAAGCCCGAGAGGAGATGCCTCAGTGCGCGATTGGGAGATGGCTCCGGGGTGTGAAAGGCTGTCGAGACTTCGTCGAGGGTGTAATCAGCGGGCCCGAAATGAAAGCGGATTTCGGTGAGCGTAAAGTCAATGCGAATAGGGTGGGTGCTTGCCGAGGCCACAATGGACTGTATGATCTTGACAGCCCAAGCGCCGGTGAAGGGAAGTTGGAACTCAGCGATTTTACGGAGCGCTTCTCCGTTGCCCACGGTGAACTGCCCGTGGGATTCGACCTGACCTTCGGAGGAGCGTGAGGCGAGGAACTGTTCCAACTCCGACTTTCTTTCCATCGTTGAGGCTTTCCCATATGCCACCTCCATTCCTAGCTTCGGTATTAAGTGGCGCCTATTATTCCGTCAACACGCGATGGCGCTTCAGAGCGGTCACCCTACCGGCCCGAAACCACTTGCAGCCCCGCCCAATAATAGGGGTGAGGCTTCTTCTCACGCACGGCTTGCTGGGCGGCCGCGAGGGCTCTGTCGACAGTCTTTCCCGCCTTTAGCTCTTGGTAAAACCTAGTGAAAAGCTGTGCCGTGACCTCGTCGTCGAGTTCCCATAAAGCGCCGATCACGACGTCGGCTCCGGCTGTCCGCAGGGCGCTGACGAGGCTGGAGTTGTCGCGCCCTGTTCCCGCGTCGACATAGCTTTGGCAGGTTCCCAACACTGCCAGGGTTCCTTTGCTAAACTTCAACTCCGCCAGATCGAACGAAGTCAACACTTGGCCGTCTCCAACTAAGCTAGCTCCTAGTTTTTTCCTGGAGGGAGCTTGGCCGTGGGTGGAGATATGGACCAATTGATGCAAAAGGGTCAGCGCCTTCAAGTCGGCCATACGGTCGCCTAATCGCCAACTCTTACCTTTGGGGAAAAGCCGCCGAACGGTCTCCAACTCGGCCTTTGCTCCCGGTAAATCGGAAGCCCCCCCGACCAGAAGCGTCTCGGAATCCTGATTCAGCTTCGCTTCATTCACCCCGGGACCGTCGAGGTAGGTGACGGCCAGACTAGATAGCAGCGGTCCTCCCCTCTCATCTGGCAGAACGCTGAGAGGCAACTGTCGTAGCGCTCCTTCCCCCAGCCACCGCACTCTTGTTTGACGAGGAAACCGGGTGCGCCACGGAAGCACCAGGTGCCGAGACAGATAGAGACCGTCTTTCTCGCCTGTTGACAGGGTGGACTCAGGCGAAGACAGACTTTTTGTGAACGACGTCATGGTTTGCTCTAATCTTGGACGGTCGCAGAACACCTCCACCAACTCCGCTTGTTCGGCGGTGAGTGAGACGAGCACCACGGAGGTTTCTAAGAGCACCGGTTGCACGAAGACCTCATCGTTTTCGGCCTGACTTTGGAGTGCGCGTAGGTCGGCGGCGCTGATCTGCTTGAGGCCGACGTTCTCTGGTTCGCGACGCCGCAGCCGTTCTAATCCCTCCACGAGGTCCGCGAAGCTTGACGTGCGTGGCGTTTCGAAAGTTTGGGTGTGATCGAGAGGAGCGGAGGCCACTTGCCGCCCGAGATCGGTGTACGAGGCCTCTCCCGGTAGCGAACTCGGGAGAGCTAGAAAAGCCGCCAACTCCGTCTCAAGAGCGTCCAGAGTTTTCTGGTCGTCGGCGCGTTTTGCGACCTCTCTGCGGAGTCGCCATTCATAGGCGCTCATCTTCGGAATCGGCTCAACTTTCAGTTCGCTAAGTGTCGCGGCGGCGTCGGACACTCGGTCGGCGTCGAGCTGAATCTCGGCCCGCGTCAA
>JBBKWP010000390.1:0-4683 GCA_037968995.1 Candidatus Xenobia bacterium | reverse complement strand
CCCCTACCCCTACCGAGAAGGTCACCCTCTCAGCTCAAGCTCAACAGCCCAATCTCTTCGAAGGATTCTCAGACTCGACAGCGTCTGTCAAGGTTGATAGTTGGGGCAAAGGAGACAACGATTGCCTCGAGCGCATCCTTAGAAACCAAGGCTATTCCAATAAAGAAATCTACGCAGTGAATGCTGAAGGACAGAATTTGTTGGAAAGAGTCGCCAGCGCCAACAATATCAAAAATCCCAATCTTATCAGGGCCGGAGCCGATCTAAAGGTCCCCTCCAAACAAAACAACGCCAAACAAACCTCCAACGATCTTTTCCAAGCCCCCACCCCCACCGTCGATGGCAAAAAAGAAGTAACCACAACCTCCGCTGGAGACAGCGACGACGGATTTTTTGAAACGACCGGTCACTACGCCGACAAAATCTTCAACTACCTCTTCCAAGACTAAACAACCTCATACCCCCCCAACCCTTAGAAAGCTCCGTCCTGTGATATAATGACCCGGTGAAGGTCAAGCTCAAAAGGTTCCTCTTGTTTCTCGTCGTTTCGACGTTCATTTCGGGGGCGACTCTTTTCGGGCTCCGCTGGAATGTGGACCGGACAGCCGGCCCCCTCGTCAAAAATGTTGACACTGTTCAAGAGGCGCCCGTCGCTCTGGTCTTTGGTGCCTTCGCCTATCCCAACGGTACGCCGAGTGTGGTACTCGAGGATCGTCTGCTCGCGGGATTCGAACTCTATCAGCGTGGAAAGGTCAAAAAAATACTCCTCAGCGGTGACCACGGATCGGGCGATTATGATGAAGTTAACTCGATGAAGAGCTATCTCGAAAAGAAAGGAGTGCCCGCCGAGGACATCTTTTTGGACCACGCGGGATTCGACACTTACGATTCGCTCTTCCGAGCCCGCGATGTGTTTGGGGCCAAGTCGATGATTCTCGTCACCCAGAGCTTCCACCTAAGACGGGCTCTCTACATCGGGACACGTCTCGGTCTTCAGGTAGAAGGAGTGCCCTCGGACCAGCGACCCATTCCTGAGATTCGAAGCCTTGAACTGCGAGAACTGGCCGCGAACGTCAAAGCGTTCGCCGACCTCACGAGAGCCAGACAGCCTATCTTTCTGGGACCTCAGATCTCCTTGGGCGGCGAAGGCTCACAAACTCACGACAAGGGCTAATCACTTGAGCCGAAAATGGCCTACGATCTGGTTGCTGAACAAGGCATTCTCTTCCGCGCAGACTGGCGCCGGGTTGTGGATAAGCAAAGGTGTGCCATCCCACGAGAGCCGGTCAGAGACTACTCCCACGTGACCAGGAACACCACGCCCGGCCCCGTCATCATAGAAGACAACATCCCCCGGCCGGAATCGGAAAAACGCCGTGGGACCCGGCACAACGGAGAGTTGGGTCGCGTTTCGTTCGAACCAGCGTATCAGAGTGGGGCACCAACGAAAACCCAGGTTGGGATCCATATCATCGGGATAGCTCCGTGGACTGAGTCCCGCGTCGGTGTTGACCGCCGTTTGCAAATTGATGTCTGGCAGAAGCGCGGAGTACACCACATCAGTACACGCTCCGCGACCTTCTTGGGGTGGGCCCGCGTCCGTCGCCGACGCGTCATAGGCGTCTCCGAGACAGCTTCGCGCCCCAGCGACAATGGCGCGTTCGCGAGCAGTGGGACGCAGCACCACAGCCCAGAGCGAAACCAGGGTCAACGCCAACACAGACAACGATCCGATTATCCGCGCCGCTCTCTTCATTCTCAAGGAATTGGCGATACAGTTACGCCAATCCTTTGGCGTACAGATGCAAGAAAATGATTCTGAGTTGCATACAATCTTAGATCTCTGTCCCTGGTTTCACCTCACTTCATCCCTTACCGTGGTTATAGAGGCTGTGAGCCGAATCCCAGCGGTTCTAGGCACGCGGCCTCTTAAGGAGGTCTTTAGTGATGAACAGACAGAAACTCATGATCGTGCTCTCCATGGGCATTGTCTATATTGTGTGGGGGTCAACGTTCTATGGGCTGAAGGTGGGATTAGAAGGGGGCTTGCCTCCTCTCTTGCTGGTCGGGGTCAGGTTTCTCCTGGCCGGTGGAGTTCTTTACGGATTGGCAAGTTTAGCCCAACGGCGTCGCCTCGCGAAATTACAGCAAACACAGACATTGAAGGCTCGAGGGACGGCCTGGCTGGAATGGAAGGAGGCCGGTCTTCTTGGCTTCTTGCTGCTGGTCTGCGGTCCAGGACTCGTTGGCTGGTCTCAACAGTGGGTCTCCTCGAGCATGGCTGCTTTGCTGGTGGCCACCTCTCCAGTTTGGGTGACGCTTCTTGACCGTGAACAAAAGCTTGACGGGCGAAAATGGGTGGGTCTGATCCTTGGACTCGTTGGCGTGGGAGCCCTAGTTGGAGCGTCCCTTGACTTCAACAGTCCAGGCTTTCTATGGGGCGCCGCGGGCTGTTTGCTGTCGGCGGTAGCTTGGGCGGTGGGATCCCTACGCGCCCGAAGTGCACCCTCTGAGACGCCGAAGACCCTCAAAGCCGGAATGCAGATGATGGCGGCGGGCCTCATGCTTCTGCTGGGGGCTTGGATCAAAGGCGAGACCTTTGTCTTTTCGAATGTTAGCCTTGATGCCTGGTTAGCTCTGGCTTATCTCACACTTTTGGGATCTCTGGTGGCATTCAGCGCCTACCTTTGGTTGGTGAGTAACGTCTCCGCGGCGGTGGTTTCCACCCACGCCTATGTTAACCCCGTCATCGCCGTTCTTCTGGGAAGCCTTCTAGGGGGCGAGACTCTGACGGCGGGTACCGGAGCGGCAGCCGCGCTGGCGTTGACGGGTGTCGTTGTCTTGATGTTGCCGACCTCAAAGAGGATGACACCTTCGCCAGTATTGGTTGCCAACGCTGAGCGGCCAATGCGCCCTAGGAAACCTTATCGGCGACGCTATCGCCAAGCCTGTTGATTCTCTAGCCTGCAAATGATGCGTCGCGAGACAGCGACGCATCATGGCCGCGGAGCGGGAACCCTCAAGGCTTCGACCGAACTCGTTTCTCGAAGATGGAGGAACTGCTATGACCATTGAAGTGATTACCGTTGGACCGTTCGCAATGAACGCCATGATCGTATACGACGAAGCCAGCAAAAAAGGTTTCCTGATCGATCCGGGCGACGAGGTTCCGAGGATTCTCGACCGCGTCAAAGAGTTGAGCGTCACCATCGAAGCCATCGTATTCACCCACGGGCATATCGACCACATCGCTTACGCCCAGCAGGCCAAAGAAGCTCTGAGTGTCCCGACCCACCTGCACAAAGCCGACTGGACCTTGGCGGCTCAAGTGCCCCAACAAGCCATGATGTTCGGGTTGCCGCCCTGTCCAGTCACCATCATTGACCACGAACTGGCGGGATCCGGTCCTTTTGAGATGGCGGGCTTCACCTTCGAACTTCACCACACCCCTGGACACTCGCCAGGATCGGTGACCTTGGTTTGCCATGCGCACCACCTCGCCATCGTGGGGGACGTTGTGTTTGCTGGGTCGGTTGGGCGAACGGATCTTCCCGGATGCTCTCCTCAGGCGCTCGATGAGTCGATCCAGCGCGTGATTCTACCTTTGCCGGACGACTACACTCTGTATCCCGGCCACGGGCCCCAGACCACGGTGGGTCAGGAGCGGGTGTCTAATCCTTTCCTGCGGGCACTGGCCAAGTCGTAGCGGCTTCAGTTCGGATGACAGACCCTTCTCTCTCAGAGACGGAATCGAACAAGAAATCGAACAGAACCGACGCCTTTGGGCTCGTGCCTTCGCTGAAAAGACAAGGCCGGAATCCTCGAGAACTGCTCTAGAACTGAAAGCTCACTAGGCCGGTCGCCAAGAAGACGAGGAGGAGCACCAACGTCGCGGTCATGCCTGAAAGCGCCGCGAGATAGGTTTTCGCCGGAGGCGTCGCGACCTGAGGTCCGGCTTCTAGGAGCTTTCTTTCGCTATCGTTGCGGTGTTTTTCGCGTTCGGATTCTTGGCCTTGAAACCACTCCAAGATGCGAGATTGAGTGATGGCCTTGCCTTCTTGCTCACCCAAGGCTCGTTCAAGAATGAAGGCTCTCTCATTGAGATTAAGGATATGGGCGTCGCGCGCCTTAAGGTCGCCTTTAAGACCGCGATTTTCTTCGAGAATGTAATCCAGGAAACTCTGGCGGGCGTTCCACTCTTCGCCGTCCTCGTCCTCATCGGTGAGTTCGCCGGCTTCCCTGGACGATTCGAAGTCTTCCCGCGGAACGTCTCTCTGGGGAACCATCTGTTTCGAGACCGGGCCGTCTTCTTCTCCGCGGCTTTTCAGACGAACCTGGGGCGGTTCGGGGGCCGCGTAGACTTGTGGCAAGTTGTTCGGACGAGATCCCGGATACAGTTCATCCAAGCTTTCCACATCGATAACCCACATAAATCCCCCAAACTCTAGGGGCTCCTTTCTGCCTTCCAACAGTCCGGCTTCGATCTTGCGCCGCAGTGTTTTCTCCGATTTTTTGCAAAGGCCGGAGGCCTCTTTCAATGTCACTTCCATAGATAACGTCTCCTTGAAATAAATTCTACGCAAGAGTACAAGGGATTCAAGTCGATTCCTGCTGTCCCCCCCTCCCATGGACCAAGTCAGGCCCGCCAAAGTCTTTTGGGGGAGGGGGACAGCGTTCTGGGAG
>JBBKWP010000389.1:0-21666 GCA_037968995.1 Candidatus Xenobia bacterium | reverse complement strand
CTCTTGGAATGGCAAGAGCGTGGGCGCTCACCTGCTGGAGGACTCTCAGCACGCCGAATACGCCTCCTCGAAAGGAAAAATTCGTTTATTTGGCAGATCCGCCGAGGGCAAGGTCGCGGTCTTAGATCTTAAGGATTTCGCCCCCACCGAAAAAGACACGCAGAGCAGTTTCATTTTTAGCGTTGAGGATTCCAAGGTCACCGACCAGTACTCCAAGAGTACCGCGTACCGTGAAGAACGTCTCAACATGGCAGCGCCTACCGAATTACAGCGCATTCTTCCGAAGGACCATTCGCTGCGGGTCGACCGCATGGAGATCTCGGTTGGCGTCCAGCCCGAAAGCGATGTCTATTTCGAGCAACTCACGGATATCGGCGCGATCGAAGGATTTCATATCTTCGGTCTCGCGACATCGGGAGACGGCCATAGAGTCGAGAGCGATATGATCGCAAAGCAAGGACACAATTTCACTCTCTCTGAGGCCTACACCAACGAAGTTTGGCTGGAAGACTACGGTGAGCCGACGGTCGGCGGGGGAAGACTTGTACCGGCTATTATCGACCAAAGTCAATACGGCGTCGATTTTGTGTTGGATGCTCAGAAAGACGACCGGGCAAAACGCCTCAAGGGAACCGGGCTGTCTGTGGATTTCCCGCTTCAAGGAGGCGTCAACGAGTCTTACCTGCAGTACGTTGTTCTGGAGCAGTCTCTAGTACAGAGCGGTGGACGGGCTAACCAAGCTCTTTCCTATCTCGAAGGCGGCAACATCCTGCCCGGTCAAAAAGCCGACGGCACCCCTTACCTACTCGTCGGGGCCGATTCTTACGGGATCACCAAACAACTGTTGAGCACCCAAGTTCCGACCCCGCCGACTCAGGAATCTGTCATTCGAGCCATCGCCAGTGACACGGGGATGAAGCCGGAGCAGGTCACCATCGTAGAGCAACCTGGTGATTTCCACATCGACATGCGTATGATGCCTATCGGTCCAGGTGAGCTGATCCTTCAGGATAGCCATAAGGCCGCCGCTCAACAGATCGAGTGGCTCCGCGAAGAAGGCAATTTGACTCCCGCGATTCAGCGAAAACTGGAGGACTGGGGAAACGAAATGGCCCCTTATGAATAGCTCTCCACTCGACAACTTCAGGAGGCGGGTTTTACAGTGCATCGTGTAGCCGGCTCCTTTCTCGACGTCGCCGCTGAAGAGCCCCTGGATTCCGTGAACTTTTTCAACGGTCGTCACGGCACGAACAAGGACGGCGAGCGTTATACGATCTTGATGGGCGCCTCACCTAAGCAAGAGGCTTACTTCGCCAAACTTTTGTTAGAAGAATTGAAGGCCCCGATCGACCGCCTCTACTTCACGGATCCTGAAGTCACTCCCAAGACCCTGGAACTGTCGGGCGGGCTGAAGTGTCGAACCAAGAGCCTCGGCACGATTGTCGAAACCCCCTCTCCCTCTCCCGTTGCTCCCAGTCCGACGACTCTGGCCCAACTCGAACTTTTCTGACACACCTCCCCCGTCGGAGACACACCACCCCTGCTTGCATGAGCGCCGAGCCTGTCGGGCGCGAGATCCCAAAACAAAGTCGACTTCCGCTCGGAGTGCTCTGATCAAAGAACGAAGTGGGATCCTTAAACCAAACAGGCCATGATAACCTGCCAGTAAAACTAGAGCAAATTAAAAGTGGGTTCCGTACTCTGGGGTTGAACAAGAAAAATCGGAACGGCGTTGGGCACCTTCCCGCTGCGCAAGGTGCCGTCGGCGTTGGTTGTGAAATCGCCCAGGAGAACTTGAGCGAGACCGACGCTCATCGTATGAGCAAAAAAGACAACAGTCTGGCCTTGGTGATCATCCTCAATCTTGGTTATGAAGTGGTCCATTCGCTCCATGACATCCAAGCCGGACTCACCCCCTGGGAATCGACTAGCGTAGTCAGTGCCGCTCGCGAAGCCTGGGTACGAGCTGGCAACTTCTGAGATCGGTCGACCTTCGCATAAACCGAAGTCAATTTCAGACAAGTCTGAGTCTGTCTGAATCTTAGAGCCCGGAAGTCGCTCTTGAAGGGCCTTGGCGGTATCTTGAGCTCGACTCAAGGGACTGCTGTAAATCACGACCTTCGAAGGATCCAGGTCAGAGCGGGCCAGTAAAGAGATGGCTGCATCTTGAGCCTGTTGGCGACCCTTGTCGGTCAAAGGTGTATCTCCCCGCCCGCTGAGAAACGCTCCCTGCTGATTGGCTTGCGATTCGCCATGGCGAACGGCAACGAGTGTGATTCCACGATCTTTGAGTGCCTGAACTCGCGCCTGTATCGTCGCGGGTTCAGCGCAGGTCAGAGTGCCACGCAGCGGGTCTTGAACCCGAAACGCGTTGAGACGAGCGGGCACCGTGGAAGACATTAGTGTCTTTGGCAAACCCGGCGACGGCGAATGAGAACAAATGACCGTATCCAACGCCTTCTCGACCGAAGGCTTCTCGACCAAAGGCTTCCCTACATTCCATCGCGAGTTGGACAAGATGGTTCCGGCTTTCAAAGGCGGGCCAGGCATAACGCATGAAGATGACAATTTCATACCTCACCCTACCGTGGAGGCCTGAAAAACGCCTCAAACACTTTCTAATGTTCGTCAAACCTCAACGGCGAGCGAACGCTGGGTGAATCAGTTCTTACTGAGCTCTTACTGGAGTCGGGACTCGAATTCGAGGAACTAGAACCTGAAGAGCTACTGGAGCTAGACTTGCTGGGCGGGACCAGGCCCCCATACATCGGCCAGGACTGCTGCCGCGATATTCGGACGACTCGACAGATGAAGCAATGTCCTGACCACTCGTGGCCTCGAAGTGGTGGCGTCCGCGCGCGGAGACAAAGCAGTCGATATCGCTCGCCACGAGCGCTCTCTCGACGGCCGAGAATCTAGGGGCGGTAACCTTCGCCCTAGCAGAACTTGAAGGGGCCAAGATCCTCCATCGAGCGGGCCACCCAGCTGCCCAAAAGCTGTACCATCGGGCTTGTCAGAGTCTGGCTCGGGTCAACTTGCCGCTATCTTGGGCCATGGCCACTGTGAGTCTTGCAAGTCGTTCCCCAGCGAGGGAGCTCGGCTCACTTAAACGGGCCCTCAAGGTGCTTTTGGCCGGCCCATCGACAAGAGATGATAGAGCAACTCGACGCCCTCATTCCGCTACTTCTCAATATCGAGCGGACCCCTGCCGACGACACCGTGTCCGCCATGAGTCTCTCATCCCAGGTAATCTGATAGACTTTGGGAAACGAGTCTTGGCAGTCGATCTGCGAGAGGGGTACAGCATGAACATTTCCAGGATTTTCCGACGCGGGGTCATTTTGCGAAGACGATCGATAAGGATTCTTGGCGTGAGCCTTGTCATTGCGATGACGGCGGGATGCGGATCGAGTCGAGGCGAGTTTGTTAGTGTCACAACGCCTCAAGTTTCGAATTCTCGAGTGATCGTTTCTCAACCCCTTGGAGCCCGCTCAAGACCTGATATCACGAGTTTCGAGGTCAGTTTGCGCGATGTCAGCGGTTCGCTGGTGGAGGCTCCGCGTATCTTCCCTTCGACGTCAGGCATCGAACTGAGGGTGCCGCCCGCGACAGCGGTTTTAGAGATCGACTATCTGTCGGAGAACGATTCCGTGGAGGGAACATTCGCGACGGTGATCGATCCGGACTTGAATCCCAATATCACCATCGACAGTCCTGCCTGGGTGGATTCCGAAGGGGTAGACCCCACGGTGTCGAGATTCGCTCTGACGTGCTGTAACAGGCTGGGGTGTGGAGAACTCACTGACGACAATCCTAGTTCAGCGAATCGCGCTCAGTTGCTGGCCGACCTCTCTGAAATCCCCACGGTCGACCCTCCCGCTTCTCATTTTTTCTTCGCCGGGGATCTGGTCACCAACCTCGACCCAGGGACCGATACGCTGCGGTCCCAATTGACAGCTTGGCTTGAACTCTTCCGTTCGACACCGTTGGCAGCCAGTTCCGTACAACTGGTTCCGTTCACTGGCAACCACGAGGTCTTGCTCTCTCGTAAGGACCCTGTAACGGACAAGTTCGTCGAATTTCCCAATCCGGCAACGTTGCCGGTCTGGACGTCGTTGATGGGTCCTTACCTTAGAGGTTCTAACGGACCAACGACGGCCGCACCTAATCCTGACAACTTGACGGATGACCAAAGTCGCCTTTCCTACACTTTCCAAAGCGGCGACGTCTTCTTCGTGGTTCTCAACACCGACACGTTCATCGATGATACCACCTTGGGCGACGTCCCGCTGAACTGGCTCAGCGATCGGCTCGATGAAGGTCAGTCGGATCCGAGCGTTAGACACATCTTCGTAATGGGTCACAAGCCGATTGTGGCTCCGCCCGGAGGAGACGAGCCTCCCGGACCGGGCTCCATCCGGGCGGAGGAGAAATCTCCCTTTGCGGGGCTGTTAGCCGGGCACGCGAAAGTCCGGGGCTATCTGTGCGCTCACGCTCATACTTGGGACTATCGAAATCTCGAAGCCGGAACGCCCCAGCTGATCGCCGGGAACGCGGGCAGTCAAGTTGACCCTGGATTTAACGATACCGGCAGAGGCTATTACGGCTACACGCTGCTCAGCATTCACGCTTCGGGAACGGTTCACTTAGAGAGTTGGGGACGACCGATTCCGAACCCTTACAATGCCGCGGTTATTCAGTCCGCGACGAGTTTGCGCGAAAAACGACTCTTGAACTGAAGTCAGACTGAGGTTTCAACGATGAACGTGGCATTGATAGGGTTCGGGATGGCTGCCGAACGTTTTCACGGTCCCCTACTCGCAGCTGAGCCCTATTTTCAATTGACCCACGTGGTGGAACGTCTCCATAACCGCGCGAGGGAGCGCTATCCTCATGTGGCGACGGTTCGCCACGCCGACGAGTTATGGGAACTTCCCGTCGAGTTGGTGGTGATCTTGACGCCCAATGAAACTCACTACGAGTTGGCCCGTCAAGCTCTGCAGGCCGGAAAGCACGTCGTCGTGGACAAACCGTTCACAGTGACCAGTGGCGAAGCCTACGCGTTGGCAGAGTTGGCACGCCGAGAGCGCCGAACCCTGACAGTCTTCCACAACCGAAGGTGGGATTCCGATTTTCTGACCGTCAAGCGCCTGCTGGCTCAAGGGAAACTGGGACGCCTTCGCCGCTTCGAAAGTCGTTGGGAACGCTACCGTCCTGAACCCAAGGGGAATTGGCGTGAGGACGACCTGCCGGGCAGTGGAGTACACTTCGACCTCGGCTCACATCTCATCGATCAAACTTTGCAGCTCTTCGGAAAGCCTCGTTCAGTTTTGGCCCATCTGCGAACCCAGCGTCATGGAACGAGCGCGGTGGACTCTTTCGATTGGATCGGAGACTACGGGGAGATGTGGGCCCATCTATCCTCGAGTTGTCTGATCGCGAGTCCGACGTTTCGGTTTTTGCTGAGCGGGGAGAGCGCCACGTTCCGCTCCCACACACTGGATTCTCAAGAAGAGGCTCTAGAATCGGGAAAGTCCCCTAAAGACGACGATTGGGGAGAAGAGCCTGAGGCTTGTTGGGGTACGCTCACGTCTGGCGACGATGTGTCGCAGGTGCCAAGCGAGAAAGGCGCTTATCCTCAATTCTATAGAAATCTCGCCGCGACGTTACGCGGTGAGGAGTCCCTGGCTGTGCAGCCTGAACAGGCCTTGGATGTGATTCGAGGATTAGAACTCGCCCAGAAGAGCCATCGCGACAGAGGTTGGGTGTCCTGGACTTAGGCCCCTTAGCCATTCCTGATCACAAAAAGCCCTCCAGTTTGGAGGGCTTTTACGAAGAACCGAGGCCTCAAGAGATCTAGGTTCGGTTGCCCTGATTTCCCCATTTGTCGAAGACCGGCTTCACGGTTTTCCCCCAGATGGAGGTCGGAAGTTCCAGAATCGGATTCATGACTTTGAATGTCTTTCCGTCGCTGGTGGCCGAAAAGGTCGAGACCTTAGGCGTCGTGGTGCAGATGATATGAGCCTCGCCGCTCTTGGGCACCCAACCCCAATGGAAAATTTCTCCGTCGATCTGACCTGAATAGTTGGTAAACATGCTGAATGCTTTATCGTCATCCGGCCCTTCATAAATGAACTGGAAAGAGTATTTTTTCGCGATCTCGTCGAGTTGGTCTGTGGAGCCAGCTTCGAGCATCTGCATCAGGTTCGGGTAACCGTTGGCTTCGAAATATTTGATCATATTGCCGGCGAAATAGTAGGCGAATTTTGCGCCGCGATAGTTTTCGTACTTGGCGAGTCGGGACATACTGTGCTCGGGAACCACGAATTTGGTGGTTTTCTCGAGAAACAGAATATGCGGCTTGTAGGTGATCAGGCTGGCTGATTTTAGCGAGTTGGTCACTGCGTCCATGGCGGGATCGGCGGTCGCGGGCAGACAGGTGAGGAGCAGCGCGATGGCTGCCAGTTTCAGTAATGTTTTCATGTTCCCAGTCTACACCGGGTCATTCCGACATCCTTCCGACCAAGGTTCAACTGTTGTTCCCAGGGCGACCTCAGCAAACGAAGAACGGTCTCGATAAGGAACTTCGACATGTCTGGTCACGGCCTCATTCTCGGAAAATTTATGCCGGTTCATCGGGGACATCAATACCTCATTGATTTCGCGCGCTCTTTCACACCCGATCTCACAGTCGTCGTAGGGAGTCTTGAGGCGGAACCTCTTTCGGGAGAGCTTCGAGTGGCCTGGTTGCACGAACTTTACGGCGATTTGCGAATTCTCCATCTCACTGATGAAAATCCACAGCTTCCTCACGAGCATCCGGACTTTTGGAACATTTGGAAGCGGTCACTGCAGCGACTTGTGCAACGGCCCATCGACTACTTGTTCGCATCGGAGGACTACGGAGAGCCATTGGCTCAGGTGCTGGGGGCCAGATTCATTCCCATGAACGGAGGACGAGATCTCTTTGGAGTGAGTGGTACCGCAGTTCGTAACGATCCACGAAGGCACTGGAACGATCTCCCGCCTTGCGTGCAGGCCTTCTACGGGAAACGGGTGCTGATATTCGGTCCGGAGTCTACCGGAAAGACGACGTTGGCGAACTGGCTGGCTCAAAAATTTCGGGGATTTGTGGTTCCAGAGTACGCTCGGACCTATCTTCACGCTCGAGACGAAGATTTCGGCTTGGACGATATGACGGTGATCGCTCAGGGCCAGTGGGCTTCCGAGGAGGCTTTGGCGCGCCGTGGACGACCGATTCTTTTTTGCGACACGGATCCACTGACCACCGCCCTTTGGTCGCAAGAACTCTTTGGAGAGGTCTCTCCCGCCGTTGAAAAAGCTGCCCAATGGGCTCGCTACGATGTGACACTTTTGCTGGATGTCGACGTTCCCTGGGTGCAAGGGCCGCTCCGCCTCCGTCCAGACAATCGGCAACAGTTCTTTGTTCAATGTCGAGAAGCCCTGGAGCGTAGAGGTCGACCTTTTATGAAGGTCTCCGGGTCCTGGGACGAGCGTCGCGAAAGCGCCGTCCAGGCGATCAGCGCTTTTGTCCCACCATGCTGGCTCTCAGGGAGCCAATCAGCGTCGTCAGACCAGCCCTAAGCCTTATGGAGCAGGAAGAGTCAAGAAGATGACGGACTTGGAAAGATGGAGAAGGTGAGCTCTTCCATACTTTTTATTCCGTTGGACGACAGGCCTTGCTGTCTCGACTTAGTCCTGCGTCTGGCTGGCCTTGCCGGTCGAAAAGTGATGACGCCACCGCGCGCCGTTCTGGGGCGTTTTCAGGTGCCGGGTGATCCCCATGGAATTCTAGACTGGTTGGAGAATCAAGATGTTGAGCTTCCCCTCATCGTGTCACTGGACATGGTCAGTTGGGGGGGACTGATCGCTTCGCGACACCCGATTTCTGATGAAGGCGCGGCCCGAGCGAGTTATGAAAGATTTTTGAAGATCCAAGGGGCTCGACAGGGGGCGACCTTCGCCTTCAAAACCCTACTCCGCACCGCACCCACACAAACTACTGTCGAAGAGACGGAACAGGCCGAGCAGATCGTCGCCCTCTCTCGATTGGGCTTTTTAAAAGAGAAGCTTCGTATCGCCGATCAAAGCCAACACCTCGACGCCGCCATCGCTCAACTCAAGGCTAACATATCTCCGGCTTTCCTGGAACGGTATCTGGCCGTACGCAAACGAAACCATCATTTCGATCGTTATGTCGTAGAATCGTCCTCAGCCTTCGACGCGCTGCTCTTCGCTCTCGACGACTGCCAGACAGAGGGCTGGAATCTCCTGGAAAAGGAGAGTCTTGAGTTACTGGCGGCCAAACTGGAGGTCAAGGTAGACTTCTATCCGGGAACCGACGAAAGCGCCGGACTGCTCTTAGCAAGACTTCTCAGTGCCGAGACGGGCATCGATCCGATCTGGAGCCACAGACACCTCTCCTTAACTCAGACGCGTTATGAAGACAGGCCGCTTGGGGCTTTGCTTCAGTCTCAACTCCAAGCCGCGAAGCTGCGTCAAGGACGTTGTTCGCGCAAGCTCTTTCTCTATGGAAGACTCGGTGCTCAGCAAGAGGCTGTCCATCAAGCCGGTTCCGCCAAAGCCGAACGAGAAACTCTCGAGAAGTTCTTGGAACAACTCGAGTCGGCGCTCGATTCCGGGAACTCGTGCGTCGTCGCGGACTTGGCTTTCGCCAACGGCGGGGACCTTGGACTCGTCGACGCTCTTCTAGAGCGAGGGCTTGCTTCGCGCCTGACGGGGTACTCCGCCTGGAACACCGCCGGTAATACTTTGGGGACGGCCTTGGCTATGCTGGCTCTGTATCCCGATAACCCGAACGCTGAACAAGAGTGGGCCAGGCGCCTTCTGTTATGGGAGCGCTTAACCGACGATGCCTTTTACCAGAGCCGTTTTCGTTTTCGCCTCAAGAAAGAAGTTGGTCCAGGCCTCAACCTTGTGGACGAAGATCTCCGGGCGGCCGAGAGACTTTTGGCGGGAGAGTTTCACAACTTCGCAGCCGATCTGTGGGGCCGCCTGTTTCCCGAGGAGCCTCCGATCCCGTTCCGTATCTCGCTGCCGTGGGGACGCCTCTTCGAAGTGGCCATCGACGCCTCCAGTTCCAGCGCGGCCTGAGAACCATTAAATTATTCCCAAGCGCTCCTCGGGGCTGCTCCAATGCGGCCATTGATGTTTTAAAATCCAGTTGGACTTGGCGACTTGGCCTGACAGAGACATTCTCTGCAACAAAAAAGGCACCTCATCGAGGTGCCTTCTGGGATACATCGATGGATAGGTTTAGATGGCTCGAACGGCTTCCGATCGAATCGCACGACTTCCGTCTCCGGCCTCGTCAACCAAAACTAGCACATAGAGTGTGTTGTTGGGTCCCGAAAGCGTGAGGAAGATGCTGAGGTTCACGCCGGAAACTCCGACTTCCTCGATAATGGCATCTACAAAGCTGTCGCTGGTGTCGAGTTCGTCGATGAAATCGCCCGATATCGATCCTGCGTTCAGTTGGACGGTAGCCCGGAAGAAATCTGATTGTCCCACAGAAGCGGCAAAGGTCTGGTATGCTGTCGCTGTGAGTTCTGCTACTGGGCCGAGCAACAAGGTGTCGTTGTCGTCAAAGAAAGAGACAGTGCTAGCCACGGTAAGCGCGTTAAAAAGTCTCGCATTGAGTTGTCCTGTGACAGGGGTCACATCGTCAACGATGGTCACCAATTCATCAGGGTCTTGCGTGGTCTGAGCGAAGATCAGAGTGTCAGGAACGTAGACAGTACTTGAGTACGAGTTCGCCGCCAAAGTCACTGTCGTTGACTCAGCAAAGTCGGTGCCGCTAACGGAAACTGTGTGAGTACCCGGATCAAGCTCCAGGTATGGAGTGGATTCAAGGCGATCGAGGTCAGCGTCGACAACGGTTCCGTCGATACTGACGGACATGTTATCGATGTTTGCACTGGGGTTCACGATCCGCAGATTGGCTCTTATCGTCGGTGACGGAGTCGGTGACGGAGTCGGTGATACCGTGGGACTGGGCGTAGGGGTCGGTCTAACGACCACGCCTCCTTGTTGACCAGAAACTTGGTTGAGGTCGCTCGAGCTTCCACACCCAATCGTAGCAAATGTTAATAAACTTAGGATAACTGAAAAATACTTTTTCATAATCCCTCCCTTTTGTGTAATACTCGAGTATTCCAACGAAGAAGGTTGTTTAAACTCCGTGTCTACCCGGATTATCGGTAGAACGAGTTAGGGTTAGCGGCAGTTCCGGGGCATTTGGTCATGGACGGTAGGCGGCTACTGGGCCTGAATCACCTCAAAAGCTTCGGTAGCGTCGGCCAGTGCGGGAAAGCGTTTTCTCCACTCTAAGAGGGCCTCGCGGTCAACGGAGACGGCGCTCTTTTCCGTTCGATCGTCTAAGGACAAGAGGGTTTGACCTTGAGCGTCGATCACCGCGCTGTCGCCTGAGTAATGACAGTTGGGATCCTCGCCCACTCGATTCAGTCCTACAATCACTGCTTGATTCTCAATGGCCCTGGCCCTCAAAAGCGTCATCCAGTGCTCCCGGCGTGGCGAAGGCCAGTTAGCGATCACTAAGAAGAGGTCGGCGCCGCCCTCGAGGGTCGCTTTGCGATAAAGCTCCGGAAAACGGAGGTCGTAACAGACGGTGGGGCAGATGGTCCAACCCTCATAGGCAAAGATGGGCAGTCTGTGACCACCTTCGTAATGGTCGGCTTCTTTGCCGTAAGAAAAGGGATGAATCTTGTCGTAACGCGCCAACTCGCGACCGTCCGGCGCATAGGCCAGCAGGCGATTAACCCCTTTGGGGCGGCCCGGCGTTCGGCAAGGGAAACTTCCCACCACGCAGATCCCGAACTCAGCGGCGATATCTTTGAGGAACCGGGCGCTCGGCCCGTCCGTAGGTTCGCCCAGATCTTTTACATTCAGAGTGAAACCTGTGGAAAACATCTCCGCCAGGACCAGAAGGCTGCCTTTTCTGGGTGGAGATGCCTCGAGCTCGGACCGGATCACGGAGAAGTTTTCTTCCCGATTTTCCCATTCGATGGGGCGCTGAAAAATTTCAATATTCACGTTCTGGCCTCCAGTATTTCACGGCGTACGTTGAGCCCGTGGTGCGGACTTCTGTATAGGGATTTTTCTTGAGCAGGGGATGAACCTTCCCCCAACGGAAGGCACCCCACTGGACGTCGAAAGTCTCGTTGGACGCCAAGATCTTGATCTGAGGGTTTTTTCGGCAGCCCAGATCGAGCAGCATCGAACGCGCTCTGCTCTCCTGCCAAGGTTCGCTAAGGACAAGGACCTCTTCGCGATGGGAACTCAACCAGTAAATTGGCTTTTTCGAAGCGATGGAGCGTACCAGAATTTCTCCCGGATGAAGAGTCGGGCCGCCATCGACCTGGAGACCGAAAGCCAAAGCTAGCGCGGCCAGAGGAATTCCTGCCCAGCACCATCGCTTGTTTCTGGGCGCGAAGGGGAAGAGCCAGACCAAGATGGCAAACGCCAAGGTGGTCATGACCAAAGCATGGGGTTTGGCTAGGTGGACAGGGTCGGCAAGTCCAGAAAGGACATCGACAAGAAATAGACAGACTTGAGCGAGGCTGGCGACAAGCCATAAAAGAGGACCGACCGGCGCCAGGGCTACTAGCAGGCCCAGTGGGAAGAGGCCTTCGACTAACGGGCCGAGGACCAGATTGGACAGAAGGATGGTCAAGGAGAGTTCATGGAAGGTCCACCACATGACGGGCAAAGTGACCAAGGTCGCGGAAACGGTCATCAGAGCGTTTTTTTTCCAAGAAGCTGCCTTTTGAGAGAGACTGGGCCCGGCCACCAATCCGATCACGGCCAGCACTGAAAGTTGAAACCCTAGATCGTAGATTTGGCGGGGTTCCCACAGCAGAAGTAGCCAGATGGACAGGGCCAAGGAGTTCCAGGCGTTACTTTTTCGCCCGAGCCAAAGTGCCAACAGCGTCATCAAGGCTCCGGCCGTGGCTCTCACAATGGAGGGAGCGCTGCCGGCCAAGAGGGCATACAGAATCACCAAAGGGGCGGCCAGTGGAGCGACCCGCCATGGACCGAGCCCTAAGAGACGGGCTCCGCCTAAAATCATGCCGGCCAGAAGCGCAACGTTCATGCCGCTGGCGGCCAGAAGATGGGAAGTTCCGGTCCTCCGAAACTGCTCCTGGAGGTCTTTTGGCAAGGACTGGGTTTCTCCAAAGACGACTCCAACTACAAGAGCCCGAGCGTTGGGGGGGTCGATTCGTTGGAGCCTCACCAGCATCCGGTGTCGGAGTCGATAGGCTAAGGCCTGGGGAGACCATCCCAACGGCGGTCCAAGATACGAAATCTCCGAGAACTGGCCGCACTGCAAGGTTCCCCGTACGCGCTGGGTCCAAAGCCAGAAGGCTTGAGAGAAGCCTCCAGGGTACTCCGCGGGTTCCCCGGGACGAAACCTGCCCGTCACCTTCCATCGTTCTCCCGGTTCGACGGCTTCCTCGCAGTTGCTCCAGCGAACGAGAAGCTTCAGGGGCGACTTGAGGAGGCGTCCGTCCAGGGTGTCCAATGAGAGAATGAAGACGGTCGTCTTTCCCCAAAGCCGGGGAGACTCACTCACGGTGCCCTTGACGGTGTGAGTTGAGTGAGGACTCAGGAGGGGCTGTTGCCGCCAGAGTTGGTGGTCGATACCTGATCTGCACAGACCGATAGTCAAGGCCAAGACCAGAGACCATCGAGCGCTTCTGGATTTCAGCGGTCCGGATTCCCAAACTCCCAACATCGTGGCAGCAGCGGTTAGAACAAGAAGACCGGGCCAAGGATGACGCCAGGCCCAGATTCCGGCGACGAAGAACACTGTGGAGAGCAATCGAGAGGTCATGATAGACTCTACGGGTCGGCCTCTCGAGCACCTGAGAACAAACTGTGAAGACTTTGTAAACTCTTGAGAGCGCCCGGTGTTTCATGAAGGGAGCCCCGATTCGACCGCCAAGTTGCGCGGGATCCTGTAGTGTGTTTCAGGAGATTGTGATAAAATTCACAAAGTAGGAGATCTCAATGACGATAACCAGAAACCGTTCGCGCGACCTTGTTGCCAAAGCCGAGAAGTATCTTCCCGGTGGGGTGAACAGTCCAGTTCGTGCTTTTCGCGCTGTCGGAGGCGAGCCCGTCGTCATTCGCTCGGCGTCTGGTTGCCGGATCGAGGATGTAGACGGAAATTCTTACATCGACTACGTGGGCTCCTGGGGTCCGATGCTGCTGGGTCACGCCCACCAGCAAGTCATCGACGCGGTGACCAAGGCTGTCCAAGACGGCCTATCCTTCGGTGCCACCTGCGCCCACGAAGTCGATCTCGCCCAACTCATCGTGGAGATGGTACCTTCCGTCGAGAAAGTGCGACTTGTCAATTCGGGAACTGAAGCCACCATGAGTGCGGTCCGCTTGGCCCGAGGCTTCACCGGCCGTCACGATATCGTAAAGTTCGAAGGCTGTTATCACGGTCATTCGGATTGTTTGCTGGCTAAAGCCGGTTCCGGCGCCATGACGTTGGCTCTTCCAGACTCGGCGGGGGTCCCGCCGGCGGTCACCCAGAACACCATTATCATTCCTTTCAACGACTTCACGGCTCTGGAAAAGCTGTTCGAGGAACGGGGAACGGACATCGCGGGTGTGATCGTCGAACCGGTGGCCGGCAATATGGGCGTTATACCGCCTCTGCCCGGGTATCTCGAAAAATTGCGAGAGTTGACCACGAAAAATCAAAGCGTTTTGATTTTTGATGAAGTGATGACAGGTTTTCGAGTGGCTCAGGGCGGCGTTCAAGAACTTTACGGCATCATGCCCGATCTGACATGCTTGGGTAAGATTGTCGGCGGCGGGATGCCGCTCGCCGCTTATGGCGGACGCACCGAGATCATGAACCATATCGCACCGCTCGGCCCCGTTTATCAAGCGGGCACGTTGGCTGGAAATCCTATCGCCAGCGCGGCAGGTCGGATGACTTTGGAGTTGATCAAGGGCCAGCCTGACCTCTATAAAAACTTAGAGGCTCAGAGCGCCAAGTTGCAGAGCGGCTTGGCCCAAATCGCCGAGAAACACGGAGTGACGACCTGCTCCGAGCGTGTCGGCTCGATGATGACCCTGTTCTTTCAAGCCGGGCCCGTGGTGGATTACACCACAGCGAAGAACTGCCATACGGATCATTACGGAGAATATTTTCGGGGGATGCTACGCGAAGGAATCTATCTCGCCCCTTCCCAATTCGAAGCCGCTTTTGTGGGTTCGACGCACGGGGACGAGGAGATCGAAGAAACTCTGGCTGCTGCCGATCGAGTGCTGTCGAGGTTTCATGAAAACACGAGGTGAATCGGTGGTAATCGCCCCCCTAGCGGATATAGACGAGGACTTGGGCAAAGTTGAACGTGAACTGCGAACGGTTATCGAGCAACGGGCCGGTGCCCTCAAGGACTCCGCTCAGACGATGTTTGAGTCCGGCGGCAAGAGATTGCGACCAGCTATGGTCATTCTGGTTGCCAAACTTTTTGGAGAGGTCTCTCCGGAAGTGATCCGAATCGGCGCGGCTGTGGAGATGATCCATGGAGCTTCGCTGATTCACGACGATGTGATCGACGAGACCACGGTTCGGCGCAACGCGCCGACCCTGAACGCTTTGAGCGGGAATCACTACAGCGTGCTCTTGGGTGACTTTCTGCTCTGCCAAGCTCTGTTGGCGATCGCGGATCTCGGTCGCGTGGACCTACTCCAAGTGATTTCCCAGGCTGTGGCGGACATGACTCAAGGCCAGATCCTCGAAGCTCAGCTTCAAGGCGATCTCGAAGCCACGGAAGAGGCCTATCTCAAAGTGGTGGAGGGAAAGACCGCAGCGCTCATGGCCGCGGGTTGCGAACTGGCGGCGCTCAGTTGTCAAGCCTCCGATGTTGAGGTTGAAGCAGCGCGAACGATCGGCAAAAATCTCGGGCTGGCCTTTCAGATCGTCGACGATATCTTAGACATTTGGGGAAACTCCGCCGTAATGGGTAAGCCGGTGGGCTCAGACCTCGAGGAGAAGAAGTACACCCTCCCTTTTTTGGTGAGCTACAAGAGTTCCGCCGAGCACGAGCGCCAAGAAGTTCGACGTCTTCTGAGCAACGGAAGCTATCCTGGAGAACATCTTCCGCAACTTATGGAATGGATGGACCGCCATCGCGGTCGAGCCATCGCCGGCGACCGAGCCCTCGCCTATACAGAAGCGGCCCGTCAAGCCTTGGCCAAAATGCCTGCGGGGAAGGCCCGCGACAACCTTGGCGAACTGCTCGACATGATGATTGAGCGTCAGAAGTAGTGACGGACATGGCGCAGTACGGCTACGTCGGGGTCTTCTTTCTGGGGGGATTGCTTTTCGTTGTATTCAATTTTGTACTGGCGGCTTTTGTCACCCGACTCATGAAAAGCCACAACCCCCACGCCTCCAAGCAGTTAACCTATGAGTGCGGAGAGGCGCCTAAGACCGAAGCCTGGGTTCAGTATAACGCGCGCTACTATCTGTTCGCTATGATGTTTGTCCTGTTCGACGTTGAGGCGGCCTTTCTGATCCCTTGGGCGGTGGGCTTCAAGACACTTTTCTTGAACCCGATGCTCGGTTGGCTCGCCCTGGTGGAGATGCTCGTCTTTCTGGCGATTCTCGGTCTTGCTTTAGTGTATGCTTGGAGAAAAGGAGCTTTAGAATGGGTATGATCGAAAAACTGCCGGTACACATTGAGAAATTTCCCGGTGGCGGGCTCTTGATGACGGGGGTCAACTCTATCCTCAATGAAGCGAAGGCCTCCTCGATGTGGTATATGCTTTTCGGCTTAGCTTGTTGTGCTATCGAGATGATGGCCACGGGAGCTTCGCGCTACGACTTCGACCGACTGGGAATGATCTTTCGCGCCACTCCCCGTCAGACGGACCTGATGATCGTGGCGGGAACGCTTACGCTGAAGATGGCGCCGCGGGTCAAGTTGTTATACGACCAGATGCCCGAGCCTAAGTACGTTATCGCGATGGGAGGCTGCACGATGAACGGTGGGCCTTTCTACCACGACTCTTATTCTGTGCTCAAGGGCGTCGACAAGATTATTCCCGTGGACATTCACGTGGCGGGTTGCCCCCCACGTCCCGAGGCTCTGCTGAATGGTTGCCTCGAGCTTCAGAAGTTGATCCGAACGGAGCGGCTCGGACATGACCGCGACCGACCTGGATTGCGACACATCACCGCTCGGCAGGTGCCCGGCGCTCCGCCCCTCAATGGTGTCTTGATTCGCCCCGATCAGATTCCAATTTTATCGTAAGGACACCTGACCCATTGCCCCTCAAGATTGCCGAAATCGGTGACAAGCTTCGCGAAAAGTTCCCCGATGCTACATTTCTTGAAGACCCGAGCAACGAAGTGGCTTTCGTCGTCGACGGACGGAACTATCTAGATGTCGCGACTTATCTGAAATCGTGCCCCGAACTCGCGTTCGACTATCTCGAGTTTCAGACATGCACCGACCGACCGCCGGAGCATCTGGATTTCTTGGCCTATTTCTATTCCTATGTGCACCGTCACCGGGTGGCACTCAAGGTGAAACTGGATCGGACGACTCCTAGTCTACCCAGTCTCTATGAACTTTGGGCGAACGCGGACTGGAACGAACGAGAGGTCTTCGATCTCTTCGGTGTGGTTTTTCACAACCATCCGGATTTGCGTCGACTGATGATGCCTGAAGATTGGGAGGGCTATCCTTTGCGCAAGGATTATCTTCATCCGAACCTCGTGAAAAGGCCGGACTAACATTATGGTGTCTGCGGAAGAATTCGAACTCAATATGGGACCTCAGCACCCGTCCACTCACGGTGTGCTAAGGATGCTGCTGAAAATGGACGGCGAACGAGTGGTCACCTGTGACCCTATCGTCGGTTATCTTCATCGTTCTATCGAGAAGATGGCCGAAAACCGAACATATACTCAGGTCATCCCCGTCACCGACCGTCTCGACTATTGCACCTCTATGACTTCGAACTACGTTTACGTGATGTCGGTGGAAGCTTTGGCGGATATCACCCCGACCCCGAGGTGCGAGTACATCCGTGTCTTGATGACGGAGCTGAACCGTATCGCCAGTCATCTTTTGTGGTACGGCACGTTCTGCTTGGAAATCGGTGCCACGACGCCGTTTTTGTACGCCTTCGCGGACAGAGAGAAGATCCTCGACCTCTTTGAAATGGCGTGCGGCGCGCGACTGCTCTATAATTACATCCGAATCGGCGGTGTCGGTCGCGATGTCAATCGGCATTTTCTCGACAGCATGATGGTCTTTCTCGACGAATGGGAACCCAAGGTCGCGACCTATGAGGCGCTGCTTGACGAGAATCCTATCTTCTACAACAGGACCAAAGACGTGGGGCGTCTCTCCTTAGAGAAAGCTAAGTATTACGGCGTCTCAGGCCCAAATATTAGAGCCTCTGGTTTGGCGGTGGACGTAAGAAAAGACCAACCATTCGCAGCCTACGAAGACCTGGCCTTCGATATTCCAACCTCCGATGAGGGAGATGTCTTTGCCCGCTACCGGGTGCGAATGATGGAAATGAGAGAATCGGCCAGGATTTTGCGACAGGTATTCGACAAGATTCCCGGTGGGCCAGCTTCGATTCCGCTGAACTATCGTATCAAGATTCCCGAGGGTGAAACCTATCAACACATCGAGTCCCCCCGCGGTGATATCGGGTGTTATTTAGTTTCTCGGGGCGGGGATATGCCGTGGCGCTGCAAGTTTCGGACTCCCTCCTTTGTTCATATTCAGATTTTTCGCGACCTGTTGCCCGGGGTGCTCATCCCCGACATTATGGCGATCTGTGCATCCTTTGACATCGTTTTGCCGGAAACAGACCGTTAAGCTCATCTTAGCTACGAAATGCGGAGAAACGTCAACGTTTGCGAAACTTTTGAGCATGTTTTAAGCTGTAAGGGCTAGGCTATGGTTAGAAACAATGAGCATGGCAGCGAAAGGCAGCACAATGAAAACCAATTTAATATACAAGTTCTTGATGATCGGGCTTCTCCTGAGCGTAACGAGCGTTGCTCAAGCCCAGGTCACCTTTAGCCCTCCGTCTTTCAGCTCACCAACTTTCAGCGGACCAAGCTTTTCTTCTCCCGCATT
The DNA here is from genome assembly GCA_037968995.1 of Candidatus Xenobia bacterium. Classification (GTDB taxonomy): domain Bacteria; phylum Vulcanimicrobiota; class Xenobia; order Xenobiales; family JADMJV01; genus JAEXNA01. The sequence goes on along the minus strand of JBBKWP010000389.1, from coordinate 3,472 downwards.
CACTACCCCGTCGTTCAGCAGTCCGGCGACGTCGATTCCACGTTTTTCCACGGTTCAGTTTCAAGCACCAGCTTCAACAATACAGTCCCAGTTCGCGGTCCCTGTCTTCGCTCGTCCTACCTCCACCGTGCCCACGACTCTCAGTGGCGGGTCCGCACCCGGTCGGGTCAAGGTTTCGCAGCCTGCCACGCTCAGTTATGGCGCTGAGCGGTTGTCCACTGCTAAGATTTCTAAGGACCGCATCACGCAGGCCGCCCGCGGGCTTACCAATTAGGATCTATTAACCTTTGCAGACTTTCTCGCAGCAGGGAAGATCGAACTACTAGCGCGAACCCGCTCCTCGCCATGAGTCCCGTATGGATCCATAACGCTGCTGGTGAGTACCTTCGCGAAGCCGTCCGAAGCTCCACTGGATGGGGGATGCCCGATCTTCTTTTAATGATCGTGATGCTAGCGCTCGTCTTGGTCTTTTTGTGTGTGTCGGCTCTCTTTTTAATCTGGCTGGAACGGAAAATCTCCGCCCGCATTCAAAATCGGATGGGTCCGATGTTGACAGGCCCAGGTTTTTTAAGAAATCGGTCTATGTGGGTTGGGGGGCTCTTTCAAACCGCGGCCGACGCTATCAAGCTTTTGATCAAAGAATTGATTGTGCCTGGAAGGGCCGACCCGGTGCCGTTCGTCGTCGCGCCAATTCTGATATTCGCGGTCTGCGTCACGGCTTTTGTTGTTATTCCCTTCGCACCGGCCCTGTCCGTGGCCGATCTCAATATTGGAATTCTTTACATCCTCTCGGTTTCTTCGCTGTCTGTACTTTCCATCATTATGGCCGGCTGGGCTTCGAACAATAAGTACTCTCTTTTAGGTGGACTCCGCTCAGCCGCCCAGATGTTATCTTATGAGATTCCGATGCTCTTCGCTCTCCTAGGTCCTATCTTAATGGCCGGGACTCTGAGTATGCAGGGTATCGTGGTGGCTCAGTACGAGCTTGGTGTCTGGTTCATCGTTCCTAGCCTTTTGGGGGCGGTGATCTACTTCATTGCCTCCATCGCTGAGGTGAACCGTCCACCTTTCGATATCCCCGAGGCAGAGTCCGAACTGGTCGCCGGATACGTATCAGAGTATTCCGGCATGATGTTCGCGATGTTCTTCTTAGCGGAGTTTTGCAATATGATGCTGGTCTGCGCTGTGGCGACGACCGTTTTCCTCGGAGGGTGGCTGGTTCCGTTCATGCCCATCCCTGAAAACCCTGACCTCCTCTATACTCTGCTGGGCGGAGCGATTTTCTTCCTGAAGATGTATTTCCTCATTCTGGTGATGATGTGGATCCGTTGGACTTTTCCTCGCGTCCGTCCCGATCATCTGATGAACTTGGGTTGGAAGTTTCTCTTGCCGATGGCCTTTTTGAATCTTCTGGTCTGCGCGGCTGTGGGCGTTTTGCAAGCCCAAGAACAAGCGACTTGGTGGATCGTGAGCCTCATCGGGGTCGTCTCCATCGGCCTCGTCCTTGTGGGTTTCTCGTTGTTCAGTCGCCACGAGGACACCGCCTCTCCCAGCGTCAGTCTGGTCTCGGGCGGCGCGCTATGAACGAGGTGATCTTCTACTTTCTGTGCGGGCTGACGATTTTTCCCGCTTTGGCTGTCGTGCTTTCGAACAATCTTTTCCACGCTGGACTTTCTCTCATCGTCAGCTTTCTAGGTGTGGCCGCGATTTATGCGACGCTCTCAGCCCCCTTCGTAGCCGGAATGCAAGTCTTAGTTTATGCCGGGGCTATCTCTGTCATTCTGCTGTTCGCGTTTATGCTGACCCATGACATTGGTAAACCTCTCGAAGCCAGTACCCGCATTCAGCAATCCTCTTCGGCGGTCGTCTGTTTGCTGCTGGTGGGACTGATCGGAAGGGTCCTCCAGTCTTCGGGGTGGTCGCGGAGCGCTGAATTGTCCACCCCTGAGCCCGGGGTCACGATGGTCGCCTTGGGCGAAGCCTTTTTGACGAAGTATCTCGTACCCTTCGAGTTGGTCTCTATCTTGTTGCTGATGACTTTGGTCGGCTCCATCGTGGTGGCCCGTAAAGAGGAGCAAGAGGGCCCAGGGCACATCAATTCAGCGCGGCCAACGGAAGCCGATCCGGAAGGGGAAATGCTCGAATGATCGGTCTTGTCCACTATCTTGTTTTGGCCACGCTGCTTTTTTGTATTGGACTTTACGGAGTTTTGACGCGCCGCAATGCTGTAGCGGTTTTGATGAGCATAGAACTGATGTTCAACGCGGTGAATATCAATCTGGTAGCCTTCTCGCATTATAGACCCGAGATCACCGGCATCGTCTTTTCCTTATTTATCATAGCCGTCGCGGCCGCGGAGGCTACCGTCGGTGTGGCGCTCGTTTTGTCGGTCTATCGTAACCAGAAGGACATAGATCTGAGCCGAGCCACGAGTTTACGCTGGTAAAGATTGACTCTCGTCTCTCATCACAACGTAATCGGGTGAGGGGAAGCGCGTTTCCCGTGTGGAAGTCTGCTCGATGCTCGATCTCTCATCAACCCTTTACGCCGCCACTGTCTTTCATCAAGGCGCCCTCGTAGAGCGGCGTTGTGCTTTGGACGCTGTGACCTCGGCTTGCTCCTCCGTAAGGATATCCGGGCTTCCGCTCACATTGCTCGATGACTCGATTCAAGTCACCGTGTTGGGGCCCGAACCACGACCCACAGCCACCAGCTTTTCGGTGGGACTCCAAGTATGCTCTGTCAACGAGGCGTCAGTGGGTGAGGAAGAAGTGCGAAAGAGCCGGATGGCGAGAGACCTGCTACGCGCTCGCTGTGAGGCGCTTCGTGACACGGTGGAAGCACTCCGAGACCTTGAAATCGTCGAGGGACGACCGTCCGCGGAATCGGAAGCTCGGAGCCGTTTCCAGTTGGAACCGCAACTAGAACTCTTAGAATTTCAGCAGACTCAGCTCCAACGCTTGGACGCCGAACTGTTGGAGCGAGAAAGAGAACTCGTCCGAGCTGAGAACGATCACGAAGTTTCGCTCCGTCGATCGACTAAAAAGACCGACGAAAGACGACCGGAAGCTCTAGAAAAGTTTTTGGTGGTGCGACTTAAGGCTGAAGTTGAGTGCTTCCAGGGGCGTGAGTTAGCGATGTCCTACCGCGTTCCCGGAGCGCGCTGGACTCCGGCCTACTCCGTTTCGTTTTCCGGCGCGCTGGATTCGGCGCAACTGACGATGAAGGCGTTGGTGGCCCAGAAAACGGGGGAGGATTGGGCGGGAGTTCGACTATCGTTGTCTACGGCCGATCCTCAGAGTTGGCGAGAGCCGCAGGACTTGAAAAGTCTGAAGATCGGAAGGCGTCAACCCTCGGCGGCCCGTCCCTGGTTTCCTCCGCCTCTCGACACCGAGCGCTTGTTTTCCGACTACGACCGCGCGAACTCGCGAGCGGTTGATGCGTCGCGCGGGGAACTGGAAGTGTACAACGA
>JBBKWP010000388.1:0-19129 GCA_037968995.1 Candidatus Xenobia bacterium | reverse complement strand
CGGTAACTCCTACCCCGACTCCCACTCCCACCATCACGCCCACTCCCGATCCCGACCCGATTCCCGAGGTGGATTTCGTTCAACCGGAGGTGCGCCGCTCGGTGAACGGCTTCTTGAGTGTGGCCATGCAGATCGAGTTCGCTACCAATCAGGTTGGAACGCCGTTCGGTGTGAAGAATTTCACATCAAGAACCTTCAACGGGACACTGGCGCCACCGACTATTCGGGTGAAGCCGGGCGACCATTTAGAAATACCGATGGAGAACAGACTGGCGGCCGATAACGATCCCACAAGTCCGTTCTACCAGGGGCCCGTGAATCCGCCCAACGAGAACACACCGCATGAGTGGAACACCACGAATATGCACACCCACGGTCTTCACGTCTCCCCTTCGCAGGACAACGTGCTGTTACAGGTTCCGCCCCAAAGCACTTTTGTTTATAAATATGACCTTCCTAGCGATCATCCCGCTGGTACCCTCTGGTATCACCCTCACAAGCATGGTGGGACAGCCATGCAGTTGTTCAGCGGTATGATCGGTGCGTTCATCATAGAGGGCGGACTCGACGAAGTGCCCGAGATCGCGGCCGCGGCGGATCTCGTTTTCAACATCAACGAACTGACGATGGCCACCGCTGCCTCGGGGGGCCAGGGCATCAACACCGCGCAAAACGCAGCTGAGTACTTTGTCCCCAACTTCATAGGCACTCCGTACGCAACACCGGACGCGTTTTATGTGGTGAACGGTGAGTACCAGCCTCGCATGACTGTGCGGCCCGGCCAACTGGTGCGGCTCAGAATTCTCAATGCCAGCGCTCGCGGAGCCACTCCGTTGACCATCACAGGGGCTACCAACAATTGGAACATCATCTCTTTTGACGGCCTCACCTTGCCGGAGATGCTGACCAATATTCCGGAGTTTACTCTGCAACCGGCTAACCGGGCCGACGTGCTGGTCCGTTTCGATTCGCCCGGCACCTTTCAGATTGAGAAGAAAGCCTTCTCACCCGGCGGCGGCGGAACCCTGGCGGCTCAAGTGCTGGCCTTCATCGACGTGGAGGGGGAACCGTTTCCACAAGACTTTCCTTCGGGACCTCTGCCGGTCTCTCCAACCCTACCGGACATCACCGCCGCTGAGGTCACCCAATCTCGCACCTTGAGCTATAACACTGGACCGTTTCGCATCGGAGCGACGCAGTTCAGTTCTTCGACGATCAACCAGATCATCACGCTGGGCTCTGTCATCGAGTGGACCCTGTTGAACACTAGTAACGTCCCTCATCCTCACCACATCCATATCCAAGACTTTCAGGTTGTCGCGACCTCCGACGGTCTGCTCAACGGGATCCAATTCTCCTTGCCGAACAATCCCGCCGACCCGGTGAACGTGACGAACTTCTTCTCCCAGCAAGTATGGATGGATACGGTGGGCATTCCACCCAATGGATGGGTGCGAATCCGGCAACGCTTTCCGGATTTCCCAGGTCTGTTCGTGCTCCATTGCCATATTCTCACGCACGAGGATCAGGGCATGATGCAACTGGTGAATGTGATCTGAGTCTCGAACATTCGAGGACGTAAAAACGGCGAGTGCACTCGGGTGCACTCGCCGTTTTCGTTCCTGTAACTCACCTTTTTAGGATGCTATAAAGGATCGGGACCACGAACAGGGTGAGCGCGCTCGACATGGTCAGCCCCCCCATGACCACGGTGGCAAGCGGGGCGTAGGCATCCATTCCGGTGGCCGGGACCAGGGCCAGAGGAGCCATGACGGCCAATGTGACCATGACGGTCATCAGGACGGGGCGCAAGCGACTGGGCGCTCCAACTAACAACGAGCGCCATGGGGGTGTTCCGGGAACCCGTTGGAGCAAAACCGCATCCAAAAGTAGAATTGAGGCGGTCACATCCATTCCGATCAAGACCACCAATCCGAGAAGAGAAACGGAAGAGATCGTCTGATGGGCAAGGTGCAGAGCCAAAAGCACTCCGGGTAAGGAGATAGGAATGGCGGCCATGATCACCAGAGGAAGCGTCGCTGAACGGAACTGCACGGCCAGAGCCAGGTACATCAAGACGACCGCCACTCCCATCCCCCAGATGAGGCGGCGTGAAGAGTCCATCATGTTCTGCATGTCTCCCCGCTGCTCGATGCTGTATCCGGAGGGAAAGCCGACCCGCATCCGACTTGCCATCAGCCAGTCCATACTCAGTTGCATCGATCCGGCCCCGCCCCTACGATAGCCGGCGGTGGTGGAAACGGAGCGCTGCAGGTTGTCGTGCTCAATCATACTGGGCGTCGTAGCCGGCTCGATTTCGACGAGCGCGGCGAGCGGTTGGCTGCCGCGAGTTCCAACCAGTTTGACCTTCTGCAAGTCGGCGAAGCTGCGTCGCTGCTGAGACGGATAGGACAGCATGATGGGAGTGCCGTCCACCAAAGTCGTTCGAGCCGCCCCGCCCGCCAGCGCCAGTGAGGCTTGCTGGGCCAGCGACTCGGGACTCAGTCCCAGGGTTGCCAGGGCGTCGGGCTTCGGCCTTAAGGACCAGCCTTCGTCTTCGATAGACCAGGTCGTGCTCACTTGGGTCAGACCTCCGGGGCCGACCAGTTGCTCCGATTGGCGCGCCAGATCGCGGGTCTGCTCCGCCAAATACGCCAGACGATCAAGATTGGGACCACGAATGACTAACTGCACGGGCGCCATCGAGGTGGCCATCACATCCGAGCCCATCTCTCTGAGACTCAATTGCCGAAGGTGAGGAATGGTGAGAGTTGCCTCGGTGTATACGGCATCGACGATCTGCCAAAGGGTGCGCTGTCGGTCACCTTTGTCCCGCAGCGTGATCATCATGCTTGCTCTATTGGGGCTGGTGGGTCCGTAGCCGGTGAACGTCGCCATGGATTCTCCGGGGCCGATCTCAGTGGAGACTTTCACCACTTCAGGTTGGCGCAGAAGAATCTTCTCCAGCTTTTGCGCCAGTCGCGCCGTCTCGCCGGCGGGAGTGCCGGGGCGGGCTTCCAACGCAGCGTACACTTGGCCGGTGTCGGCTTGCGGCATCATTTCCCAACCGACCAGAGGGTACATCAAGTAGGCTAGATACAGCGTGCCCAGCACGCCACACAGCACGGTGGCCCGATAGCGAAGCGCACCGGCTAGAGCGCTACGATAGCGGACTTCGAGGGCTTGGAAAAAGCGCTCCGTTCTGGAAGGTTTTCGCCCTTCCGTAACGCCTGCGTACAGGTGAGCGATAAGACACGGAGCCAGGGTCATAGCCACGCCGAGCGAGGCGATCAGCGCCAGTAGGAAAGGCCAGACGATCCCTTCGAACATGTCTTGGGTCAGACCGCCCGCGAAGGTAAGCGGAAGCATAACCAAGCAGATCACCACCGTCGCCGACACCACGGCGCGACGAACGGCCGAGCATCCTTCAATAGCCGCTGTACGTGCGTCCTTTCCCATCGCTCGGCAGCGCGCCACCGAGCAGAGATCGATGATCGTGTCGTCGACCAGACGACCGATGGCAAGCAGCAGACCGACGAGTGTTGACGAGTTAAAACTCAGGCCGAGCGGGGCAAAAAACAGCACCGCGAAGGCTAGGGTCGTCGGGACGGTGGCCAGAACCACCAGAGTTCCACGCCAGTCACCCAAGAAGAGAAAGGCGACAAGACCCGTCAAGCCTATCGCCAGTCCCACTTCCCACCAGACGTTGGCCGCCACGATGCCGACAAAGTGAGCATTGTTGTAGGCCTCCTCGACCTTTAGCCCTGGGTGATCTCGCACCATCTCGGCTATCGCGGCCCGCACCGAAGCGACCGTCCTAGGAGAGGAGGCATCTGGGCCCTCTGTTATGGTGACCTCGATGGCTTCCTCGCCGTTGTATCGGTAGAGCGAGCGGTCGGTGGCGAGGTGCCAATCGACGGTGGCGACATCTTTGAGAGTCACGGGACGCCCGTTGGAGGGGAGTTCCGCCACTACGATGGACTCAAGGTCTTCGGCTGTTCGGGCCTGAGCATCGAGTTGGACCGGTGTGGTTCTGGTCAAAGCGTCGTGTAGGGTACCCGCGCTTTGGGCGCTGTTGGCCCGATCGATCGCGTCTCGAACCTGTACCAGACCCAAACCCGCGAACGCTGCCGAGTCGCGGTCGACCAGCACCGAGACTTGCCGACGAGGCAAACCGAATGTCCCCACCGATTCGACTCCAGAGACTTTCCGTAGGCGGGCGGTCATTTCGGTGTCGAGGAAATTGGCCAGGACAGCGGGGTCCCAATCGGGTGCTGTCACGGCGAGGCGCAGGACAGGGATCCTCAGTGGGTCGTATGGCACCACTCGCGGAGCCATGGCGGCGTGCCCTGAGCTATCGTCGTCAAGACGGAGATCCACCGCGGCCAAGGCAGCTTTGGCGGCCTCCGTGCCGGCTTGAAGGTCGCCGTCGTAGGGAAACTCGAGCAGGATGACCGACATCCCTTCCATCGACATCGAGCGCACAGATATCACCCCTGGGGTGTCGGCAAGAGCCTGTTCTAAGGGATTGGTCAGGTGTCGCTCGATCAACATGGCCGGCATGCCCATGGCCGGAGTGATCACCGCGATCTGCGAGGTCTCCACCGCGGGAGTCAGACGAAGGGGAACGAGCCGCCACAAAGAGAGCGCTCCGAGAACGAGCACTGCGAGATAGAAAGCCATGATCGGACCCGGGTTGTCGACCGACCAGCGAATCAGTCTCACGCCTGCTCTCCCGACATGGCTTTAGTGAGACGCCATGCTTGGCACGTACAGTGAGCGAAAGACACCCTCGCCAAGCGTTGCGGGAACCACGAGATCACCGTCTTGTAGACTGGCCTCCAGGCTGGCGACGATCGTCTGGCCCTCTTCCAGGCCCGAGAGGATTTGGGCCTGCATATCGTTGACCGCCCCGAGGGTGACTTTTTTGCTCTTGACCACACGGTGACCCGCGACCCGCTCGATCACGAACACCGACTGCGTTCCGTCGGCTGACGTCCGCACAGCCTGTTTGGGAACGCCGGCGGTTGCCGGAAGACGTTCCATGACCACTTGCAACGTCACGTCTTGACCGATGAAGAAGACATCCCGCTCGCCCGCGGGGGCGAGGACCGACCCGTCATGCCCAAGCACGACGCCCTGCTTCCTGCTGCCTTTGACCAAGGCTCGAATCTCGAAGGTTCCTTCCTGATTCAGGGCGGAGATGCTGGTCACTTTTCCCCGCGCCATCTGTCGTTCGCTATCGGCGGCTTCCGCTTCCAGGCCGACACTGATCGATGCACGGTCGGTGACCGGAACCTGAGCTGCTAAGGCGACCTCTCGGGTGTCGGTGAGAACCAGCAGCGGGCTCCCCCGCGAGACGTCAGCGCCCGTGGAGAGTAGCGCGCGGACCACCACACCTCGAAAGGGAGCGCGCACGATCTCCTCCCCCACCCGCGCCAAGGTCGTCCCGGCCTCCACGGACGAACCGGCCGGGACGGTCTCTGTCAGCGGGCCCGAGCGTGGAGCCAAGATCAGCGTCTCCTTGGCCGGCACCACGGTTGCCGGATAGCTCCGCCAGATCACGAAGGTTGACTTTTGCACTTTGGCCTCCAGCACCGGAAGTGGGGCCCTCAAGTGTCCCAAGCCCAAGTCGGACGCCGACATATCCATGGTCATGGAGTGATCGCCGGCACTGCGTCTCTCGACCAGCACCCCAATGCCAAGCGCCAAAACGAGAAGAAAGCCGGAAAGGGTCACCGGAAAGAGTATGTCTCGCCGTTTGACGGCAGACCACCCGATGATCGGAACAAAGGCTAACAAAACGAGTGTCAGTAAAAGACCACTGAGCCCGCGCGTCTGGGGCTCTTCCACATTGAGAGCGAACGGGGGAAGCGCCCGGCCGTTTAGGTCCACACGAAGCTGCCAGTAGCCGGCCATGGGAAGGTCGATATCGGTGTGGTAGCTGCCATCATCACCGCGCACGGCTTCGGTGGGCGGGATTCCAACGGCCATGCCGGGCATGTCGACTCCCACCATCATCGGCAGAGTGGCCTCACCGGGCAACTCGATGCTCAACCGGTTTCTTCCTACGCGGGGTGGGTCGGGAGAACAGCGGACGGTCACGGGAACCGCTACGCCTGATTCCGGAGAGCACAGCTCAAGGCCGCCGTTGAGAGATTCGCTGTCCATGCTTGAGGCCAGTTGGTCGCCTACGGTAAGGGTGACAGGTTTTCGCGCGGTACCGTCTGGGGTGGTAACCATGAACTGAAGTCGCCAAACGCCCTTCATGGTCAGGAGGATATCGCCCTCGAAACGACCCGGTTCTTTGCTTGTCAACTTGACGTCTAGGGGCTTGACCGCGGTCATGGCCGGCATATCAAGAGCGAGCGATACATCAACACCGGTGTAGTCTTCGGCCGCGGGAGTAGGGTCAGGGGTTGCGACGTCTGGGGCGTAGGGACTGTCGGGGGGCGATCCTATCCGAATGGCGCGGGTGCGGGGAGTGGCCGATCCCAGAGTCGGACGACCGAGTTCGACCACGATTCGCGCGGGTCCGACACCGGCCGGTGTCGTCAGATAGGCGCGCAGGGGATAACGTCCGGCCTGACTTTTTATCAGCTCCTGCTCTTGTGCTCGCAGCGGGGCCACGCACAAGAAAAGAAGCGCCCAGATCATGACCAAAGAACGCAGAGACGTACACATGAACGGCCCTTCGGCAGCCGCACCTTTTGTCTTTCCGGTGGGGATATAGGGAGCTCGAATGGACCGATTCGTCGGTTGAAAAGTTCCGGCCCCGGGTTTGGGTGGGCCGCCAGTCTAGCGAGAGGTGAGCACGCTCAACTCGACACGAAAGTCGCTTCGTTGAACTCTCTCTGTTTTTTGCGTTTGTACCAGCCCCAGCCGGCGCAAGCGAACAGAACGGGGGCGAACCCGCCCATACTGCCGACGGTGATCATAACGACGGCGGCTGTTCCGGCGGCTCCGAGAGGCGCGACTTTCAACCAAGAATAAGGAATCTGCGAGGCGACTTGGCCTGTTTCCCCGTTGACAACGACCTTCACTGATCCGTAGAGCGTGCGGGTGGAGAAGATGTAGAGCGGGAGGATGACTGCCTTGCCCAAAGGCTCGCCAAAGTCTACCTTGCCTTCGATGGCGACACCCTCGTCGTCATTGATCTTGCTCTGTTTTTGTGCGGCCAGAAGCGAAACGCGGTACTGTCGCCGACGTATTTCTAGCTTGGCCTTTTGCCAAGCGGAAGCGGGTCCGAGTGTTCCGCGCTCCAAAGGAACATCTTCGAGATTTTTGGAGAGAGGTTCGGGGAGAGCTTGGCTGGTGGAAAAGGGTTCTAGCAGTGCGATCAGGTCCGCATCGAGGCCATGGGAGGCGCAGACCAGCCAATCCTTCAGACGCTGCCCGCGATGGCCGCTGCAATGGTCGGTGTGGTACTTTCCTTCGGCCCCGAAAAGCTTGCCGAACATGCCCGGCTCTTTCCATCTGACGACCTGGGCCTCCCAACTGGTATCGATCTGCGCGTCGAACGACCAAAACGGCAGATAGACCTTGCGAACATGCTCACCGGAGATGAGCATTTTGCGAAGAAAACTCGGGCGCAGCCAGAGTTTCGAGAGATGGTTGACCATTTTGCCAATGGCTAGACTCTGGTCGATCCCGAACGGTACTACAATGGGGGCATGCAGCGCCGTGGTGGATCGGCTCTGACGAACGACGACCTTACGGTCGCAGAAGGGGCAACTGGCGAGACTTGTCTGAGCGGTGAATTCGATCTGGGCTCCACAGCTTTGACAATCGCAGACGCTGATCGCTTCGCCCTCATCACTGACGTCGGCGAGTTTGTACCGTCGCTCAAGCTCTTCTAGGGATACCTCGGGCCCTTCATGTGGCGAGGCACTTGGTTCGGCGTATTGGGCCAGCCCCTCACGCACTTCTGCCGCCTCCATTTCGTCTTTCACACAGTTAGCGCAACTGTAGCTTCCTTTGTTGAAGTCGTACAGCGCGGTGCCGCTACATTTTTTGCATATGATGGAGGGAGTTGCGGTACTCATAGTGAGTATATTCCCTGGCAAGGTTCGAGAATCCTCGGAGAGATAATTTACCCCGTTTTTTCGCCGACTCCTAGGACCCGACGGCTGAAGGATAAATAGCAGGCCCATGTTTGTTGTGTATGTCTCTCCGTTTCTCCGCAAGGATGTCTATCTGTTTTTGGACCGTCTCTCCCGAATTGAGGGAGTGCAGGTCGGACTGATCAGCACTCTCGAGGAAGACGCCCTGTCGTCAGAGGTCGGAGCCTCCATCTCAGGTTACTGGCGCGTGAGCGATCTCCTCAGCGTCGATGAGTTGGTGTGGGCAGCCAAAGGTCTGTCAGAGCGATTCGGCCCGATCCACCGGATGTTCACGGAGTATGAACTCATCCAGATGTCAGTGGCCGTGGCGCGCGCTGAACTCGGCATCGTCGGTATGTCTGCGAGCACCTTGCTGAATTTTCGCGACAAGGGCGTGATGAAGGACCGACTGGCCGCGGCCGGAGTGCCGTGTGCTCTCCATCGCAGCGTCGAGACCTCGGAGGACGCTCGACAGTTTGCCGCGCTGGTCGGTTATCCGCTGGTGGTCAAGCCGGTAGCCGGCGTGGGGGCTCGCGAGACTCATCAGTGCAACAGTGAGGAGGATTTCGAGGAGGTGCTCGAGAGCGACCCTCCCAGTGAGACAAACCCGCTTCAACTTGAGGAGTTTGTTCAGGGCGAAGAGCATACGCTAGACTCCATCTCCGTTGACGGTAAGGCCGTGTGGCACTCGATCACGCGTTATCTGAACAACCCGCTGGAGGTTCTTCGCAACCCCTGGATGCAGTGGCGAATCATCACCCCAAAAGAGATCGACGTTCCGGAGTATGACGACATTCGACGGATCGGAGAGCAGGCCCTGAGCGCGCTCGGCATGGAGAGTAATATCAGCCATCTGGAGTGGTTCCGCCGCCCCGACGGGCGGGTGGCGGTGAGCGAGGTGGGAGCGCGTCCTCCGGGCTCCCGGATCTTCACGGCTCTTAATTGGGCCAACGATTACGACATGTATGATGCTTGGGTCCGCCTGATGACGCTCAACGAATTCACTCCGCCGAGCGAGAGAAAATATGCTGTAGGCACGGCCTTTATACGCGGAATAGGCACCGGCGTTGTGGTGGACATTCACGGGCTGGATTCGGTGCTCGAAGAGTTCGGCCATTTGCTGGTCGAAACCGACCTTCCTTATCTTGGCCAGATCAAAGCCGACGCCTACGACGGCCAAGGCTATCTTATGCTCCGCCACCCAGAGACCGGCGTGGTCGAGCACGCGATCTCTGAGATCGTGAGCCGCGTGCGCGTCGAGATCGGTTAGCTTGGCTTTGCGAACTTTCCTCGGGGGAGTGGTATCCGGTGAGAGCGAGTCCGGAGGCGACGAGCCCGAAGCAAATCGCATGAGGCACCAACGGTTTCGCCGACCCGGACGTCCAGAGCAGACTGCCGGCAAGGTTGTTCTCCGCCTGCTCTGCCCCTCACCGCTGCTGCCCCGTGAGAAGACGTGAGCCGGCCCAAAAGAACGGGTGGGGATGAGTTCGACGGATCTCTAGCTGGGCGGCCGCCAAAGCCCGCGATGGCTCTCCACTTTTCAACAGCTGGCGATAAAAAGAGAGAACTAGGTCACGCGAAGTTGCGTCATCGATGGGCCAAGGTGAGCCTATGACCGCGCCGGCGCCCGCCGTTCGTAACGCGTTGAGAACTGTCGAATCTCCCGGCCCCGACCCGGTCTCCATTGCCACTTGGCAGGCGCTCGCTACGACCAGGCTGCCGGGCGCGAAATCCAGATCAGCCAAGCGAAAAGCCGACAGACTGCCTTGCGACCCGCTCAGTTCGCCTCCGAGGTGCCCGGCTGTCGGGGGGAGACCGTGGGAAGCGATGTGAACGAGTGGGTGGCCGTGGGCTAGCTTTCTGAGTCGCTCAAAGTCATCGCCAAGCTTCCAGCGATCGCCCCTGGGGAACATCGAGCGGACACCGGCCAACTCCTGGGTGGCCCCAGCGAGATCGTCGGAGCCGCCGATCAATAATACGGCCGAAGACTTTTGAAGAGGGGCTATGGAATCGGCTCGGGGACTGTCGAGGTAGGTCACCGTCATCTGCTCGATTACCAGACCGCCCTCCAGCCTCAATAAAGCCAGTGGGAGCTGCTTCAGCTCTCCCGCGGCCCACCACAACAGATGAGGACGATCCGGGAACTCTGAGCGCACCGGTTCGAGGAATCGCTGGGCCAGGTAGGCACCATCGTCCTCCATTCGGGCCGTCGTCGTGTTGGGATCCGCGGCCAAGCTCGTCAGTCGACTTATCGCCTCTTGCATCCTGGTCCTATCGACGAACCGTTCCCGCAAAACGACTCTGCCCCCTGAGGCGGCGAGCAGCAGGACGGAGTGAGGCAATTGGACCGGATGGACGATGACCTGATCTCTTCCGGCCGCGTCCGCCATGGACTTAACCTGGACCGCACTCAACTGGGCCAGCGCCTCATTGTCGGGCTCTCGACGCCGAACCACTTCGAGCCTTTGGAGAATCTGCTCCAGATTCTCCGTCGTTCCGCGAACAGCATCGTCCGGTGGGGCGTCAGGACGGGAAAGAAACATCATCTCCATGTAAGCCGGGCTGTCCAACAGAACGCGCCGAAGGTGGATCGAGTCGCCCACCATAACATCGACCGAGTGAGCGATCTCGCCTTCCATTTCTGAAGCCTCGTCCGGTCGACTCAAAGCGTTCGCGATAACCCTCCGCTGATTGGCAATGTAAACTCGGCGGGCCTCGTCCGCGACATCGTCAAGGTCCGCGACCTGACCGGCCGCCTCCTCCATTCGCCCCGAGCGTATTAGCAGGTCGGTCTTGAGCGTCGCCAGCCAAGCGTCCCCTTCGTCTTCCTGTTCCTTTTCCCACTTGCCCAGCAGACTCCGAAGTTCGTCGTCACGACCTAGGTCCGCGATGGCGAAAGCCAAGGCCTCGTGAGCGCCCAGACGGCGAATTTTGGCGGGCTCCCAACCTTTGGGAACGACTGTGAGGGCGACCTCCGCCAGGCGTTCGGCCTCAGCGGGAAGGCCTCGCTCGAGGCTGACCCAGGCAAGTTCCGTGGCCCGTCTCCAAGGCTGGTCGTAGTTCGAATAATCCTTCTTGAAATCTGTGTGGGCTAAACGGTCGAAGTGTCCGGTCGCCGAAGAGAGACCGAGCGAGTATTCCACCTGAGCGAGATGGCCCACAGTGCGTAGCGATCCAAGAACTGAGTCATTTCCCGCGTTGACCGCTTCTCGGTACAGGTCCTCGGCTTCGGACTCGCGCCCGAGAAAGTTCAGAAAGTCGGCAAGGGTCGAAACCATGTCCGAGGTCCGTCGTGCATCGTCGTTCCCTCGCTCCAACTCGGCGCGTCCGGCCAGCACTTCCTCGATGATCTCAGGACGCTCTTTTAAACCGGCTCCGAGGGCCTCCGCGATCGCTCTGGGGCGTGGTGCGAAGGTTGAATTTTGGCCTAACATCTTGGGTTCGGCCCAGGACCGCTGAAGGAGATGAATGGCACCCGTCACCGCCCCGGCCCGTTGAGACTTTGACCATCCTTCGCTTCTCTCGAGAACATCCTCGAAGAGCGGCTCAACCCAGATCCAGGGTGCCGCGCGGTCCGCCGCACCGGCCAAGAGTGCCGAGGTAAGGTCTGAAATTTCGGAGTCGTTGCGGCCACTTTTGACCACTTCCAAAAAACGACCCCGAAGTTCCCGATCGTCTTCGATGTCCAATCCCGCGGCGAAGAGGCTTCGGACGATCTGATCCCCGTACCAGGCGCCTCCTATCCCCCGAAGGTCTCGATCACCGATGAGCTTCCGGGCGCGATCACGCTGCTGTCGAGCCGTGTTGGGATCGCTCTCGATTCTAGCCTGCTCCAGGAGAAAGCCCGCGGCGATGAGAGGTCTGTCCATCTTATCCGCCAGGGCTATGCCCCGAGTGAAATACGCAGGGTGTTCGGGGAAGCGTCGGGCCGCCAAGAAGAGCGTCTCCAAGACCACCTCTCCTGGCTGGAGCCGTTTCAGGGTCTCATCGATCACCTCCCTTTTCAGCGCCTGTCCCTTAGCCTCACCGAGTGACCAATGTAGGGTCACCAACAAGTTGGGTATGCGCGCTTGCTCATCGCTCGATAGGGTCTCTTCAAAAATCTGCTCCACGCTCTCTAGGGCTTCCTCGGACTCTCCGGTTCGGAGCAAGAGAAGGGCGATCATATGGCGGTAAGTGAGGGCCCGCTGAGTTTGTCCCTCATCGAGGGCCCGCTGAACCAAAAGGCGATACAGTGCCAAGGCTTCGTCGTAGAGTTCTTTGCGGCGGAGGATCATGAGCCGACCTTGGAACCCGGCCACTGGGGAGATCGCGAACAGGTCTTTCACCAACGTTTCAGCTTCCGCACCGTCGCCGCGAGCAAGTATCAACTGCTCCAAGAGGAGGCGGGCCCGCTCGCGTGGGGCCGGGTCGCAACTTAGAGCCGCCTGCATCAGGCCTGTGGGCCGTTGCCGGCCTTCGCGTCCGCGGAGATTCTCCAGTCGGTCCTGGTAGAGTTGAACCAAGTAATACTTCGCGCGCAGTCTTGGTGGCAGATCAGCGGGCCTCAGTTGGTCGGTGACGGCATAGGTTAGCTCGGGGTGTTCAGTGGCTATGGCGAGTTCCGCTTGAGCCAGCAGCTTTTCGGGACCTTCTGGTAGGCGCCAGATGAGACGCTGTGCCTCTTTGAAGCGATAATTGTCGAGCGCGGCCTCAAAGGCGTCGAGTCTTGGTGTCGCCTGGGTGGAGATCGCCAATGTGAGGACGACCCAAAAGGCTAGGAACCACCGACATCGGCGAAAGGGGCCCCATGGTGAAGCGAGCGCGAATTCTTGGAGACTTGTCGTGCCGGCCATCCGGCGAAGTTCTTGGAGAGTGTCGCGGAGCCTTCTGCACGGGACAGAGAGCGTAAGGCGCCTCGGGCGTCGCCTTCCCCCCAAGTCGGCTTGGGGGGAAGCGACCCATAATCCGGACAGAACCTGGGTGGGCGATCACCGCGCACGAGTGGGTTCGCGTGGGGCGCTGGTTCCTAGGTTACGGGATGAGGGTGGAGGCGGAGCGCAACATTTCGGTGGCCGACTGCGCGAGCTCTGCTAACTTCTCGGGCCGTTCTTCCTCGACAGCTTCGAGAAGAAGTTCGTAGAGGCCGCTGACTACGGCCAACGCCATCAATGGGGAAAGCACATAGCGTTCATTTCCCTTTGTTCTCGCGGAGCTGACCAGTTCGCGCAGTAGGCCGGCGTAGCGCCGATGGACCTCACGGCGGACTTTGAGGCCGGGTGAGCCCGCGGCCAAAATCTCGACAAGAAGGGTGCGGAATTGGCTGGGCGATTCTTGCATGGGCGAGAAGAAGGCTTTTGCCGTTTTCGAGAATTGGGCGTCAAGGTCGAGGGTTGAGTCGATGGAGTTGGTGATCCTCGCCAGGGCGCGTTCGCTGGCGGCCACGTATAGGGCGAGCAGACAGTCTTGTTTGGTCGCGAAATTCTCGTAGAAGGTTCGCTTGGACACCTTAGCGTGGCGGGCGATATCGGCGATGGTGGTTTCGGCGAAGCCCTTCTCGTTGATGGCGGCGGCCATGCCGTCAAGGAGCCGACCGAAGTGGATCGTGCTTTTGTGTACGTTGGCGTCTGTCGCCACCTCACCGCTTCGCATCGCGGATAATAGTACGTTATCTGCGGGTGGTCGTCGAGGACCGCAGAAAAGTAGCACTCTGAGAAAATTGACAGGGGAAAGAGCGGGTGGTACTCTTTGGTACCAGGTACGGCACAGTACCAAGCTGTTGAGAAGGATACCCCGCCTCTATGACCTCCCCCACTGCGATGTCTCACGTCCCCGGAAATCTGCAAACGCCGAAAGAGGAGAGGGTGAATTCTTTAACCCATGGGATAGCGGCGTTACTGAGCCTGGTCGGAATCATCGCGCTGATGGGCACCGTCAAGGAAAGCGGCACGGGCGCTGTTATGGCCTGTTTAGTTTACGGCGCGTCGCTGGTGGGCCTGTTTTCGGCCTCGACCTTCTACCACGCCTGCTGGTCCGTTTCTTGGAAAGCCAAGGCGCGAATGGTGGACCACTGCGCCATCTTCGTTTTGATCGCCGGGACTTATACCCCTCTCGTTGTGCTGGCGTTAGCCGATTGGAGAGGGTGGACTGTTCTGACAGCGGTGTGGATCTGCGCGGTGCTGGGGATCTGTCACAAGCTGACGGGTCGCAATCCTTACGGCGCTGGGCCGGTGGTGCTCTGCCTTCTGATGGGGTGGTTGGTGGTGGTGGTCTGGACTCCGATGGTGGCGGGCCTCGGCGCGACGGCGGTGGCGTGGCTGATCGCAGGCGGCGTCACCTACTCCTTGGGTGTACCGTTCTACGCCTGGGACGGCTTGCCTTACAACCACGGGATCTGGCATCTCTTTGTGATGGGCGGAGCGGCCTGCCACTATCTCTCGGTTCTCACGATCGTCTAGACTCTCGGGGACTTCCTCGATCCCCCTTCGCGTCACCAAGCCCTACCGAGACCGGACCTTCTGACGATCTCCTCTCCGATGGCTAAAGAGGCGGTGGCGGTGATGACGAGGACTTGGCGCTCAAAGCAGCGGCGGGCTATGGGTCAGTCTTGGACTCTACCGCTTCGTAGTCGAGGAGCCGTTCGCATGCGCGACGAAGTTGCCGGCGATGGCAAAACCCTTGAGCGCACTGCGATACTCTCTTTTCGTCTGTTTTTTGCTATTTCTGAGTGGATGCCAACCGGCCACCCGCCAGGTAGAGCTCTCTCCCGAGGATCTTCGTACCGCAGGTTCGGAAAGCACTGCGAAAGCGGTTCCGCTGGCCGATCCTGCGTCGCGAAAGATCAAGACCCACTAAGGAAGGCCGGCCCGTGCGCGCGACGCTCTCCGGCGGGAGGCTCGACTTCGATTTCGGGGCGAGTCTGGAAGGTATAGATGAGCTGATCCTCTAGGTATGGGTCTGATGGATACTTTGGGCTAGTGGGGACCCGCGAACTGGGAACTACGATGGCTCTATGAGGGTCGAATTCCAGTGTCATATTCATTGTCTTAGCAAGGCGTCCCAATGTCCTGGACGTCATCTCCCCAGGGTCGGGAGAACGAAGCGAAAAATCGTTCGATGACTCGCAAGAACGCTGAAGTAGGTGTCCCCTCTGAGGCGCTCGCCTTCCTGACCGGTGGTGGCGAGATGGGCAAGGTGATCGCCGAAAAGGACTGGTCGCGTACGGCTCTGGGTCCCATTGAGACGTGGCCGCAGAGTCTACGAACGACCGTGAGTCTCTGTCTAGCCTCCAACTTCCCCATCTCCCTTGCTTGGGGTCCCGAACGGATACAGATTTACAATGATGGCTACTGGCCGATCTGCGGGGCCAAGCATCCTCACGCGATGGCTCAGGACTTCAAGGACTGTTGGGCTTCGGCGTGGCCGGTCATCGGCCCGGCTTTCGAAAGCGCTACCGCTGGGCAGACCGCTTTTCTAAAGAACCAACGAATGTTTCTAGACCGCAACGGCTACTTGGAGGAAGTTTTCTTCACCTTCTCGTTCTCCCCCATCCGGGACGAGTCCGGTGCGATTGCGGGCCTGTTTCACCCGGTCACGGAACTCACTCAGCAATCTCTGGCGGAGCGGCGTTTGGAGATCCTCCGAGTCTTGGCGGAAGACACCGCCAACACCAAGAGCGTCGAGGACGCCGGCCGGAAGGTGACAGAAACCCTAGCCCGCTGCGAGCTAGACCTTCCCTTCGTGCTGCTATATCTCTTCGATTCCGAGGGAAAGCAGGCTCGACTCGCCCACAGCGCTGGATTGCCAAGCGGCATCGAGGCCACTCCCAGCTTTCTAGGTACGGACGATCTTTCCGAACAAGTCTGGCCGCTCTCAGAAGCCGTCCGTATCAGGCAACCCGTTCAAGTTGACGATCTCCAGGAGCGATTCGGTCCCCTTGTCCGAGAGCCTTATCCAGAGCCGATCAGCTCGGCCTTTGTCATGCCGCTCTTTGTGCCCGCGCTGGAGCACCCCCTGGCGGTACTGGTCGTCGGCGTCAGCCCTCGGCGAGAGCCCGACACCCCGTACCGCCAGTTTTACGGAATGCTTGCCGAAGCGGTCACGAACGTTCTGGCCAAGGCGCGGGCTTACGAAGAGGAACGGTCGCGCTCTCGGGCTCTGGCTGAGCTGGACCGCGCAAAAACAGCGTTCTTCTCCAACGTTAGCCATGAATTCCGCACGCCGCTAACCTTGATGCTGGGCCCTTTAGAAGCTGCCTTGAGCTTACCACCTGGGACCCTTCCGCCGGAGGTCTCGTTAGACCTCGAAGTCTCCCACCGCAACGGCCTTCGCCTCCTTCGTCTGGTCAACACCCTGCTGGACTTTTCTCGCATCGAAGCGGGCCGTTTAGAGGCAAGTTTTGAGCCGCTCGACCTTGCAGCCTACACAGCCGACCTGGCCAGCAACTTTCGTTCCGCTATCGAGAAGGCTGGTCTTAAGCTGGTGGTCGACTGCGACCCATTACCTGAACCGGTGTTCGTCGATCGGGACATGTGGGAAAAGATCGTCTTAAATTTACTTTCCAATGCTTTCAAGTTCACTCTTGAAGGTGAGATCTCGCTGAGGATGGAGTGGCTAAAAGACCGAGTGGTGATGTACGTGGCGGATTCCGGAGTGGGCATTCCCCCCAACGATCTGCCACGAGTGTTCGAGCGATTCCATCGGGTGAAGGAGACGCGCGCACGGACCCATGAGGGGACCGGAATAGGTCTGGCGCTGGTGAGAGAACTGGTTCGCATGCAGGGGGGTGACGTCTCGGTAGAGAGTTCAGAAGGTCAGGGAACCACGTTTTGCGTGACCGTTCCTACCGGGCAGGCGCATCTGAGGGCCGGAAGCCTCATCGCCTCAAGTGGGCTTGAGCGTCATTTCGAGGGTGCCAGACCGTACGTCGAAGAAGCGATGCTCTGGCTGCCAGAGACTTGTGAGCAAGAACCTGCTGCCTCGATGACTGAGGTGGCCGGCGAGTCGGCGGCGCCCTCTCCCAGTACCAGTATACTGATCGTCGATGACAACCGTGATATGCGGACATATCTGCGCCGTCTTCTGGGCGCGCATTACCAGGTAGAAACTGTCCCGGATGGTCTGGTCGCATTGGAACGGATTCAAAGCGGGACGTTCGACCTGGTGTTGTCCGATGTCATGATGCCGGGCCTAGACGGGCTAGGGTTGGTGGCAAAGCTTCGGTCCGACGAGAACACACGGACCCTTCCTGTGATCCTGCTTTCGGCTCGGGCTGGGGAAGAGGCTCGCGTCGAGGGTGCTGAGTCGGGCGCTGATGATTACTTGGTCAAGCCGTTCAGCGCTCGTGAACTGCTGGCCCGGGTCTCAGGGCTCCTGCGAGCGACTCGACTGCGTCAGCAGGCCATGCTGGCGCTGCGGGCACGCGACGAGGCTCAGGCCGCGAATCGAATGAAGTCCCAGTTTCTGGCTAACTTCAGCCACGAAATTCGCACGCCGATGAGCGGTATCATCGGTATGCTCGAGCTCGTAAGGGACACTTCACTGGCCCCACAGCAGCAAGAATACTTGGAGACGATGTCCGACTGTGGCGAGAGCCTGCTCGCGATCCTCGACGACATGCTCGACCTGTCTCGTATCGAAGCCGGAAGTCTGCGGCTCGAACTTCAACGGGTGGATATGCAAACTCTTCTCCGAAGGGTAGGCGACCTCTTTAAGCCCGCCTCGGAGCGTAAAGGTCTACGGCTGATGATCGACTCAGCGGGGGGCCTGCCTCCCCTTATGGCCGATCCGAATCGCGTCCGACAACTCCTGATAAACCTGGTTAGCAACGCCATCAAGTACACGGAGACGGGTGAGGTGGAGATCAAGCTTCTTAAAGTCACGGATGACCAGCAGAGAATACGGCTGCGGTTCGAGGTGCGCGACACCGGCATCGGCATTCCCCTGGAGGTTGGACAGCGTATCTTTCAGCCGTTCTTTCAAGTCGACGATTCGTTCTCTAGGGTCCAGTCCGGCACCGGTCTGGGTCTTGGCATTGTCAAGGGCCTGGTCCATGCAATGGACGGTCAGATAGGGTTCGAAAGCGTGCCCAAGCAAGGGTCGACCTTCTGGTTTGAGGCGACCTTCTCGGTAGCTCAAAACCTCGCTGAAGCGGAACCTGAAAGTGGTCCCAAAATGGGCAGGGTGGAACGGCCTCGACTTCTTGTTGCCGAAGACAATCCGATAAACGCTCGAATTTTATTGATGCAACTCCAGAAGCTGGGCTACGAGGCTGACCTTGTTGGGAACGGCAGCGAAGCGCTCGGCGCGCTACAAGCCTACCCTTACCGTTTGGTGCTTCTCGACTGTCAGATGCCTGTGATGGACGGCTACGAGGCGGTCCAAAAGATCCGTCAGCACAATGAGCACACTCCCATTGTGGTCGCTCTTACAGCCCACGCTGTTCAGGGAGAGCGAGAGAGGTGTCTGGCCTGTGGAATGAACGACTTCCTCACGAAGCCGGTGAGCGGTGACAAACTGGCCCAAGTCCTGCATCGCTGGACGTCTTCCGACGAAGTGGTTGAGGCTTGAGAGGTTTGGTGTGGTGTCCCAAAATCGGTCGCAAGCTACGCCTCCCACGGATGTGTGAGGCTCACTAACGAAAGCATCGAGTGGCTGTAAAAGAACCCTGCAACTCGGTGATGTGGTTTTGATTCGGGAGTAGACCTCGTTTCAAGCCTCTCGCCACAGGTCGAAGCCTGTTTCGGCCACGTTTTAACATCGTCGAGCTTCCGTAGGAACAGGGTGACCGGCTAGGATTCACTCACCCTCACGGCAGCTCTGAACTGAACAGCGGTTCGCGTGATGATTTTGGTGATACCCTCGGCGTCGAGAATATTGTCCGGATCCAGTAGCTCCAACGGCGTCTGGTCGAAATCTTCTATAGATAGGTCCTCAAGGTGAAAGCCGTGGAGATCCGGTCCGATAAATTCAAGAACGCGTTCCCGAACAAGCACCTTCTGTACCATGGCTTCTTCAAAGTCCATCCCCTTGAGGGCGGATTTCATCGC
>JBBKWP010000387.1:0-4081 GCA_037968995.1 Candidatus Xenobia bacterium | reverse complement strand
ACGTAGAGGAGCAGGTCTTCCATGCGGAATGGCTTCCGGAGATACCCCCCTACCCCCAATTGACTCGCTTTTTCGGTCTCCTCGGGGTCGGCGTATGCACTCACCACCAGCGTGCCGATAGCCGGCTGAACAGCGCGAGTTTGGGCGATCGCTTCCAGACCTCCCATACCCTCCATCCGAATGTCGGCGATGATCAGGTCGAAGGATTGTTCGGCCGCTGCTTTCACGGCCTTTTCTCCCCGGTCGACGGCCACCACCAAGTAGTCTTCATCCTCCAGGACCTGAGCAAGAATGGAGCGGACCTCGGGATCGTCTTCGAGAAGTAGAATCCGCGCGGTGGTTTTCTCGGAAAGTTGCGGGTAGCTATCCGGCGTGTCGGAGGTCACTATTTCCGCCTTCCGACTGTATAGAAAATCACCCTAAAAAATGCGACCCGTGGTAGCGGTTTCCCTGCCCTTTTTTCGGAGGGTGCTCTAGCTGTCAAGCTCGAAAAGCCGAGCATGAACCTTTCACGGCGAAAGTCTCTGCAGGCCACCGACAGTTTCCAGAGAGCAACACAGTGTGGTCGGCTCGCTTGAGTCGGCCCTATTTCTTGCTAGGATTCTCTCGGGCCAAGGCCTTCTTGAGAGCAGCGACATTTTTTGTGAGGTTCTTCTCGCCCTTTGCGACAATGTCGCCTAGCACAACGACATCCAGTTTGCCACCCTGGGCGTGTGCCATCCAGTGCGTATTATATTCTTGGGTGAAATCGACGATGTCCTTGAGAGCTTTTTCGTAGGCCGCGTAGCTCGGACGTTGGCTAACCCTTGGGTCAATGTGAGCGGTCAAGACCTTGTTCAGACGCACCAATTCGGCAACGTTGGCATCGTGAGCGGTCGTAGGTTCTTCCGCCTGCTCCACGGTCGGCAACTTCATGCCCTCTAAAACTTGCGTCACGTCCGTCAGTGTCTTGTAGTATTCCGGGTTGCTATAGCCACATCCACTCAAAAAGATGAGAACTAAGGTAGCGATAGACAAGCTTCGAAAGGGTAAAGTCAACATCAACAAGACTTCTCTGCTGAGAAGAGCGTCACCTTGCCGTTATTCGAGCGAAAGCAAGGTAACGGGACGCATCGTAGTATTTCCGGACTACCAAGCAAGACTCTCGAACCTGCTGTTTAAATAGAAAGATAGGGGCTACCATTGGGGTCTTCCAGTTAGGTGCCGAACCATGACAGTGAGCACAAATCTTACGAGCAAAAGCCGTCTAGATGCCCTGGCCGAAACATGCCTGGTGAACAGTCCTCCCGAGGACTCCTTTGATCGGTACACCCGTCTTTGCGCGGCCATCTTGGAAGTCCCCATCGCATTGATCGTTCTCGTGGAGGTGGACACCGTCTTCCTAAAGAGTCGGTGGACGCATCCCCAGACTCCCGTTCCCAGGCGGACCGGTTCGAACACCCAAACCTTCTGCCGGGATGTGGTTATCGACCAGAAGACCTTCGTTGTCGACAATTGTGGAACAGACCCTCGCACCAAAGACAGCGCGGCCGTGAATCAGTACCACATCCGTTCCTATGCGGGCCTTCCGGTGCGCACTCCTGAAAACGAAATCATCGGAACATTCTGTGCCATGGACTACCAACCGAGGACCTGGACCGGGCGCGATCTCGCCCATTTAGAAGACCTGAGAAACGGAATCGAAAGTGAAGTCGCGCTGCGCCTTCAGGTCTTACGGCTCGATCGTTCGGCAGCCGAAATCAGTCGGCGGTTGCAAGCAGCGCGTCAAATTTTCTCCAATCTGAGTCACGAGGTTCGAACTCCCCTCAATGCCGTTCTCAATCTTTCGGAAGAATGCACCGAACTCGCGCTTCCAGAACCGGCACACAAACTGCTGCGAGAGATTCACTCAGGGGCTCAGGAACTAGCCGATCTCCTGGAGCGAAAGCTCGACGATTCCGCCCTCGAATCGAGCGAGGCCTCGCTGACTGTCTCTCGGGTTGTGGTTCGGGACCTCTTCGCGGCCTACCGTCCTATGATGGAATCGCATCGGTCCTCACTTTCCCTCGAGATTGAAATTTCTCCCGCGACGCCAACCACTTTGCTCTTGGATCAGCGCCGGGTGAGTCAACTTCTGGCCATCCTGGTTCAATACCACCTCCACCGCACCAGTTGGTCCGGTCACTTTCTTTTCAAAGCGGACTGGAGCAAAGACGGGACCCTTGAACTGGTCGTGGGTTGCGATGGACACGAAGCTCTCGACAATGGAGAAGAGAAGGCTTGGCTGTTCCTCAGCGACCACGACGAACTCAAAGCCTACGGACTATCAGCGACTCTCATCCACTCTTTAGTGGAACTTCTCAAAGCGAGACTTTGGGGGACTTCAGACGCCCAAGGCGGAGTCCAACTCCACTTGCGTTTTCCTGCCCCAAAGCCGACCACTCCCGTGACCTCCCTCCCCGACGCCCAACAGCACCTGAGAATCCTGGCCGTCGACGATGACCCGACGAATCTCAAAGTGTTGAAATTTTTGGTTAAGAAATTGGGTCACCACCTCACCACCGCCGAGAACGGCCGCGACGGTCTCGACCTATTGGACGCCAATCCTTACGACGCGCTCCTCATCGACCTTCGGATGCCTGGGATGGACGGATTCGAAGTGACTCGGAGAGTACGTCGATCGCTTGGGAAGAGTTTTCCCATCATCGCCGTCACCGGTGACGCTTCCAATGAAAGTCGACTCCTGGCCCAAGAATGTGGAATCGACGAATTTCTCACGAAGCCGGTGAAGTGTGCCGAACTCGGGCAGGCCATCAACGCCCACGCCGTTCCCAAAAGGTCCTGAGGATTTACCAGGCCATGTGTAGCCCCGTGTGGTAATCTTCGACCATGCGTCGACTGCTCATCTTAACGAATCTTTACTGTTTGTTTCTCATTCCCGCCTTGGCCCAAACACCATCGATCGACAAGGCCGTAAACCTGTCGCAACAAGAATGGCAACGCTTCGGGGAGCAAACCATTAACATCGATAACACGGTGGTAAAAAAAGGCGGCCAGGAGGCCGACGAGGAGTTTTATCTTCGCGTTGGTGACTACTGGCGGGAGGGCGTTGATCGTCCGGATCTTAATGGCAAAGACACACAAGAGCCGTGGTCTGCCGCGTACATCTCCTGGATCATGAAAGAAGCAGGGATGGGCGATCGTTTCTCTTACTCGGATTGGCACGCCACCTATATTCGCAATAGCATCCTGGCCAGGAAAGCTAAGGACAGACACTTCGCCTTCTGGGGCTATCGTTTGTCCGAGCGCGCTCCCCAGGTTGGCGATCTCGTGGGCTACGCCCGCCAGGGAGGGATCACCTACGATTATCAGCCGGTGATCTACAGTTCTCATACCGACCTGGTGGTCGCCGTGCGTCCTCACGAAATCGATGTCATTGGGGGCAATGTGCAAGATTCCGTGAGTAAGAAGACGCTGCGAACCGACGACAAAGGATTTCTGGTCGACAAGCACCATCGCTGGTTTGTAGTGATGGCTCCCAACCCGTAGACCCCGACGCTACCTCCCCATCCACTCCTACCGTGTCCTTGAGAAGGAACAGAATGGATGGTGGGTAAGATCAGGACATGAAACTGTATGCCTGTCAGGGAACCTGTTCGCTCGCCCCACACATCCTTCTCCACGAGTTCGAGATTCCTCACGACGTAGCTTGGGTCAATATCCGCGAGGGAGAATCACGGACACCAGAGTTCCTGAAGATCAATCCCGCGGGGCAGGTTCCGGTGCTCATCACCGATGAGCACGAAACCATCACCGAAGTGACCGCAATTTGCCTGTATCTTTTTCAAGATCGAGGAGTCAGCGACGTTCCACTTCATCAGGTCGTGCGCCATCTCAGCTTCATCTCCACGGAAATCCATAAGAGCTTCTATGGGATCTTCTACAAGGATTCCATCCACCAGGAAGAAGCAGCGGCCCACCAGTTGGCCGACTTTTACAAGCAAAAACTTCGAAGGAATTGGCAGTTCGTCAATTCTATGCTTCCGGCCAATGATGATCTCGATGGGCGTGAATTGGGACCCGCGGATCCTTACCTTTATAC
>JBBKWP010000386.1:0-3025 GCA_037968995.1 Candidatus Xenobia bacterium | reverse complement strand
TGCCAGGCTAGCTATCTTGGAAATTTTCCACCTTTGCAGCTTCCAATCCCAGTTCATCTTGCAACTTTACAATCGCGTCGGGTCGCGCTCTCACAGCAAAGTAGGTTCCTCGTTCGGTGTGACGTTCGCCGAGTACCCGCATTCTGGCGCGCAAGGTTCCTACAGCGCCGTGAGCGGTATACGGGATGAAGACTTCGTCATCGGTCATGTCGTCTTCGAAGAACGCGATGATATCGAGACGCAGGCGTGCCATATCGTCCTCGGACTTGGTGGAGACGGCGATGGCTTCGGGAAACTCTAGCGCCAGCGCTTCTCGTTCGGACTGGCTCAAGTTATCCATCTTATTGAGAATCAGATGGCTCGGAAACTCCGCGGCTCCGATGCTCTCCAGCACCTCTTGCGTGGTGGCGAGTTGGGAACGAAAGGACGGGTCAGAGGCGTCCACGACGTAGAGCAGGTGATCGGCGTTTTTCGCTTCTTCAAGAGTTGAGCGGAACGAGGCGACGAGGTCGGTTGGCAGCTTTTTAATGAAGCCCACGGTGTCGGAGACCAAGATGCGCGGAATCGAAGCCGGAGCCAAGGCCCGCACGGTGGTATCGAGAGTGGCGAACAGTTTGTCTTCCACTAAGACGGAACTACCTGTCAAAGCTCGCATCATCGAAGATTTTCCGGCATTGGTATAGCCCACCAGTGCCACGGAATGTTGCTCTGAGCGAGAAGATCGGCCGGTGGACTGTTCGTTCTCGATGTTGACGATTTCACGACGCAGTTCGGCAATGCGGTCGCGAATCTTGCGCTTATCGAGTTCGAGACTCTTCTCGCCCGACATCCCCATCTTGTCTCCTGGGCCGCTACCGGTGAGGCGAACTCGTGGAGCCAGGTAGCGCAGTCGCGCGATCTCCACTTGAAGTTTTGCGGCCCGGGTTTTGGCGTGGCGACTGAAGATCTCGACGATTACGCCGGTCCGGTCGAACACCTCGGCGCCAGTAGCACGCTGAAGATTGGAGAGTTGCGATGGGGAGAGTTCGGAATCGAAAACGACGATATCAGCCTCTAGCGACTCGCCATGGTCTCCATCTTCGAAGTCCCCCAAGACATTCTCGAAGTCCTCGTCGTCCTCAAGATCCTCGTCTTCTTCCTCTGCTTCCGCATCGGCCTCAGCCTGGGCTTCCTCAAGCTTGACGGCGACCTTTGTTTTTTTGGCATAGGACTTGCGCTCGAGGACTCCTTTGCCGCCGGTGTGGTAGGCTAGCTCCTTGAGTTTTCCGGCTCCAAGTACCACCGCGCCGGCAAACGATCCACGTCGCTGGGTCAAGCGGCCGACCACTTCATAGCCTAGGGTTTTGACCAAACGGCCCAACTCGTCTAGAGACTCATGAGTCTCTGTTTCGCTACACTTTGGAAGGGTGATACCGACGAGGATGGCTCGTTCCGTGGGAATGCGGGTGTCTAC
This sequence comes from Candidatus Xenobia bacterium, assembly GCA_037968995.1. Classification (GTDB taxonomy): domain Bacteria; phylum Vulcanimicrobiota; class Xenobia; order Xenobiales; family JADMJV01; genus JAEXNA01. The sequence continues at coordinate 1,572 of JBBKWP010000386.1, read as the reverse complement.
AGTCATGACAACTGGTGTTTCGCGTGACTGTGGTTATCCCTAGCAGGCGACCAGCGCAAACGCAAGGTTTTTGCCTCGCCGTCACTCTTTTAAAAAGTCCGCGAGGAACCTTTGGAAAAGACTTTGGCCTCAAAAGCTTGCAACCGCCGCCGGGGACAGAGGGAGTGATCCCAGTAAGGACGCCGGAGTGGGAGCCAATGTTGCCGAAGAGAGAGGGCCGACTAGTGCCGGATCCAGCGCCCATTGGAAAATAGCTACGAACAAGGCCGCCGCCCGGACGATCGGTTCGCCGCTCAAGTGCGTCGGCAGGACCCGTATCTCGATGGTGTTCTGTGCGGCGTATTGGGAAAGGCCGTTGACCAGATTAAAGTCGCAGAATTTGCTCAACTTTAGCGGCAGCAATCGTATCTTAACCTCGTCCCATGAGAGGGTGCGAAAATCGGGCGCGCGCACTGTCTCAAGTAAGGTTGGCGGCCACGCTCCGAGGCGAGTGCAGTTGGGGTTGGTCCCCAGCATCTCTTTCAGAGTGTCGCCAAATAATGAGAGAATCTCTACTAGGTTCGCCAGGGCGTGAGACGTCTGCAACGGTTCCGCGTCGAAGTGCAGATGAGTGGCGCCCTCGAGGGGAGCGGTAAACCCTTGTCTGCGGGCCGGTCGCAAGAGGCGCTCAAGTTCACCCAGATGGTCCGAGTCCATAGGGGAGGTCACTAGCTCACAAGGTCTTTCACGCTCGCCGGGAAGTGGGGCCGCGATGGCTATGGAAGCTCCCGAGCCATCATGGATTTTGATCATGCCGCCGGGACCGGGGTTCGGTTGCGTTCCAAACAGCCGGCCCATGGGGCTAAGCACGCAGCTGAGAGGTTGGTTGGGGTCGATCTGTTGCTCGATGAGCCGCAGCAGTCGCGAGTCGTCACTCAAGATTCGGTACCATCCTGGCTTGGGCGGGGCGTCTTTGCGCAGATCTGACTGCAATGTCAGGTCGTCTACGCAACTGGCGACCCACTCCCCCGTAGCGCTTACAACCTTGAACCCCTGGGTCAGGTTGTGGAAAACCGGTGAGCCTGGAACCTTACTGGGTTCTGACTGGACGTGGAAGAATCGTCGAACCTCTCCACCTCTTTCTTGGGCGATGGCGTTGGCCAAGTCCAAGCGGCTTTTCTCAGGAGGAGCGATGAGTTCGACCTCCACACCGAGGCGCCAAGAGACCTTGTGGAGCGATGGGTTCATGGGACCGCCGGTTCCCGTTGTTTCTGATCGATACCTGTTTGGAGATCCACTGGGGACCGTTCTTACCGAAGGCGCCAATAGCAATATTCCGCGTCCGCTCAGGTTCCACATCATCTGAGCTTCCGAAATTTCGCCCCACATCCCAACGGATACCCCGCAAGACCGTAAAACTCTCCATCTGCTTACACCTCATTAGGATAGCTTCATGGATGCTTGGCTCGAGGTCGAACCTTGAGAAGATAAGTTTAGAAAACACACCAACACACTTAGGAGATAAAAAATCATGTTTAACTGGGCACTCACCTTTTTCATCGTCGCACTTCTGGCCGCCGTTCTCGGATTCGG
>JBBKWP010000385.1:0-13237 GCA_037968995.1 Candidatus Xenobia bacterium | reverse complement strand
CATAAGAGCATTTTGCGATAACGTTCGAGTCGGACCTTCTGAAGATTTCACGTGAGCTTGTCCACGGCCTTTTCGGGGGGGGGATCAAAAAAGAGGCCTCGGATGGGCCTCTTCCAATGAGAGTCTCTACTTTAAGAAACCTTAGATTTTAACGCCGTACTTTTTGAGGGCCTTTTGCAGTCCAAGTTTCTTGATGGTTCTGAGACCCCTTGTGCTCACTTTGAGGCGAACCCAGCGGCTCTCGGTCTCGAGCCAGAATTTTTGGGTGACGAGGTTGGGCAACCATCGTCGACGAGTTTTTCTATTAGAGTGGGACACTTTGTTTCCGACTCCGGGTTTTTTACCCGTCAATTGGCATATGCGCGACATTGGTCTCTCCTTTCGGCAGAGGGCGAACCCTCGGATACACGATAATAGCGGCCGACTTGCCAAGTGTCAAGGCTCCCTCACACCCCGGTGGCCACAGATGTCGCACGCTACGGGAAAACCCTCAATCCGATCATCTGTTCGAAAGGAGGACCGATGGTCGAACATAACATGTCAGGAGACCATCATCGGAGTGAAATCAATTGTCGTCCCATACCCCTTTCGTTCACCTACATTGCCATACGGAGTATAGCCTTTTAGACGGTTGCAATAAGATTCCCGATCTGGTATCGCGAGCTAAAGAGCTCGGTCAACCGGCGGTCGCCATGACTGACCACGGGGTGATGTCCGGGGCGATCCAGTTCTATAAAGAGTGCAAAAAGCAAGGAGTGAAACCGCTCATCGGCTGTGAAGTCTACGTCGCTCAGCGTGGCATGCTGGACAAAGAGGCTGGTAAAGACAATCGACCTTACCACTTTACGCTGCTGGCTCAGGACAGGACGGGCTACAAGAATCTCTTAGCCTTGGTCAGCGATGCTCATACCAAAGGCTTCTACTACAAGCCCAGGGTCGACCGAGAGATGCTGGCCAGTCACGCTCAGGGAATCGTGGCGCTGTCAGGATGTCTGCGGGGAGAAGTCAACGACGCCCTGCTGAGCGACAACTTCGATCTGGCCAAGAAGCGACTGGGCGAACTGCACGATATCTATCAAGACAACTTTTATGTTGAGTTGATGGACCATGGGATTCCGGAGCAGAAGAAGACTAACGTAGAATTGATCCGTTTGGCACGCTCCATGAATCTGCCCTTGGTGGCGACCAACGACACCCACTACGGTCTCAAGGGGGACGCTTGCGTGCAGGACGCCTTGGTCTGTATTCAGACCGGAAAACTGCTCAACGATACCAATCGAATGAAGTTTTTCGCTCCAGAGTTCTACCTGAAGTCGGGCGATGAGATGGCTCAAGCGTTCTCCGGACTCGACGAAGCCATCTCCAACACCCTAGACGTCGCCGACCGTTGCAACCTTGAGATGGACCTTGAGAGTCTTTATCTGCCAGATTTTCCTGTTCCGGAAGGATTCACGCCGGAGAGTTACTTGAGAAAGCTGTGTGATGAAGGCTTCATGCGGCTCTATGGAACCCTCGATCCGGGACAAGAATATATGGATCGTCTGGCTGTCGAACTCGAGGTGATCAACGGAAAAGGTTTTGCTCCCTACTTTTTGATCGTGGCGGATTTTATCGCTTACGCCCGCGAGAATGGGATCCCGGTCGGTCCTGGCCGTGGTTCAGCGGCGGGTTCCTTGGTGGCGTATCTGACCGGAATCACCAAGCTCGACCCTCTCAAGTACGGCCTTCTTTTTGAGCGTTTCTTAAATCCTGAGCGGACCGAGCTGCCCGACGTTGATACCGATTTCTGCGTAGAACGGCGCGGTGAAGTGATCAACTACTGTCGACGCAAGTACGGTGAAGACAAAGTGGCACAGATCATCACCTTTGGTCGGCTTAAGGCACGCGCCGCTATTCGCGACGTCGGTCGCGTGATGGACATACCGTTGTCCAAAGTGGACAAGATCGCCAAGACTGTCCCCGAGGGACCGGGCGTTAAGTTGAGCGATGCGCTTGCTTCTTCGGAGTTCAAGAAGTTGGTGGATGAGGACGCGGAGACCGCCCAACTCGTGGACCTCGCCCTCAAGGTCGAGGGGATGGCGCGAAACGCCGGTGTCCACGCTGCGGGTGTGGTGATGGCCTCTAGGCCGATCAAAGAGATCGTCCCCTTGATCGCCATGAACGGCGAACCGGTGTCCCAGTTCGATATGAACGACAGCGCCTACGCCGGGCTGGTCAAGATGGACTTCTTGGGTCTGCGCAATCTGACCGTGATCGAGAACTGCCTAAAGATGATCGAGAAGACTCAGGGTTTTCGCCCTGATCTCGACGCCTTGGAATTTACTGACCCCAAGACCTACGAACTCTTGCAAGAAGCCGACACCAACGGGGTCTTTCAGCTCGAGTCTGACGGGATGAAGCGATACCTGAAGCTGCTCAAACCGGACAAGTTCGCGGACATCGTAGCATTTCTCGCGCTCTACCGCCCCGGCCCCTTACAGGGTGGCGTGGTCGACGATTATATCGATCGACGACACGGACGAGGCGGTCCTGTGGAATTTCCCCACCCCATGCTCGAGGGGATCCTCGCTGAGACCTACGGCTTCTTTTTGTACCAAGAGCAGGTGATGCTCACAGCCAACATCATGGGCGGCTACACGATGGCTATGGCCGATGGCCTGCGCAAGGCTATGGGTAAAAAGCAGATGGACGTGATGGCTAAGCATCGTCAGACCTTCATGGACGGTGCCGCCGAAAAGGATGTGGACAAGAAAGTAGCCTTCGAGGTTTTCGACACAATGGAGAAGTTCGCGGCTTACGGTTTCAACAAATCGCACTCGGCGGCTTACGCCATTGTTAGCTACCACACTGCTTATCTCAAGGCGAACTATCGCCGGGAGTACATGGCTGCTCTTTTAACCTCGGTCATCTCCAACCTCGAGAAGGTGTCGTTTTTCATCAAAGAATGTACGAACTCTGGTCTCCCTGTGCTGCCACCGGATGTGAATGAATCGGCGCTGGTGTTCAATGTTGTGCCGGCGGGTGTCCGCTGGGGTCTGGCAGCCGTACGTAACGTCGGCGCCAACGCGGTGGAGAACATCGTGGCCGCGCGAGAGAAGGACGGGCCGTTCAAGGATTTCGTGGACCTTTGCAATCGCGTGGACCTGCGTTTGGTGAATAAGCGGGTGTTGGAAGGGCTGATCAAGGCTGGAGGTATGGATTGCTTCAAGGAAACACGGGCCACTTTGCTGGCAAGCGTTGAGATCTGCCACGAACACGGGCAGCGCGCTCAACGGGAAGCCCAGACGGGTCAGTTTTCTCTCTTCGAAGCATTGGCGCCCACCAACGCCAGCTTCGACGATCTCCAGCCGAGGCGCTCGTCGGAACTGCCGAAGCGAGAACTCCTGGAGATGGAACGCGAGATGTTGGGGATCTATTTGTCCGACACCCCGCTGACAGAAGTGCGCGACGTTATGAAGCGGTACGCCACCCACCAGGTCGCTCACTTGACCGCCGCCGACGACCGGCGTCAAGTGAAAGTGGCCGGGATGGTCAACTCGGTACGCAAGATTATGACCCGCTTCAACACTCCGATGGCCTTCGTTGAGTTGGAAGACTTCAGTGGCACTATGGAGATCACAGTGAGGCCGGCTCACTTCGAGAAAGCCGCATCGCTCCTCGAGGTCGGAAGTTTGCTGCTGGTGTCCGGTCGGGCGGAGGTTCGCGAGCGTCGGGGAGCCCGAGATGATGACGAAGAGGAAATCCCTTCTGAGGAAGTGAAAGTCCAAGGCGAGGAATTCATCAGGCTGGACACGTTGGCCGCGGGCGATGGTTCAGGACGCGAATCGGCGTCACGAAAGCGTCAACCCGGAGTGCATATACGCGTTCAACTGTTTCAGAGTGACACTCTGCCGCTGTTGCGCGGAGTGATTCTGAAGCATCGAGGAGACGACGCTGTCTTTTTACACCTATGCAGCCCCAAAGGGGAGACGGTGTTGAATCTGGCTTCGACCTTTTCGGTGAAGAATGATGAAGACTTTTTGACGGAAGTCTCCTCTCTTCTCGGGAAAGAGGCCCTTTGGGCCGAAGCAAGCTGAAACGACGGAGGACGACATGGCCAAAGAATTTGACCAACTGACATCGCTGCTTAAGGAAGATTGGCTGAAGCAAGGACTCGACGACGAGTTGAATCGTGCGGAACGATTCGGCCGGGACCTTGGGCTTCTTTTGATTGAACCCGCGATACCTGCGGAACTGAAGAGAGACCTCATGTATCCCGTTCTCAAGAAGCTCGGCGGAGTCGCCAAGGAGGTCTTGAGAGTGGTTGACGTTGGAATCAGAATCAAGGATAAACTTTTCTTTCTGTTGCCCGAGACCTCGGTCGAGGGTGTAGAGGTTGCGACGAAAAAGATCGCGGAGAAGTTTTACGAACAAGCTTTTGTGGATGCTTCAACCGGGGAGACCTATCTGGGGCGTTTCCGATCAGCGTCAGTCGTATTTCCAGGGCAGACGAAAGAGCGTGAAGGCCTACTTGAACGTCTGACCGCCGAACTCAAAGAAGTCCCCGAACCTTCATAGGAGAAGATCTGTGCCACTTCCTCAGGATAAACTCACCAATCTCGTTCACGAATCCGAACTCGAAAGCCAAATGGCGTACGAGATCACGCGGGGGCGTCGCTATGCTTGGCCGTTAAGTTTCGTACTTGTCGAGCCTGTTTTGCCATCTGATCTCGGACAGGACATGAACTATCCGGCCTTGAGGCGGTTAGCCTTGACCTGCTCTCAACAGATGCGATCGGTGGATCGCGGAGTTCGTTGTGGCAGTGGAGTCCTTTTTATCCTTCCGGAAACCTCTCGCGAAGGTGCCGAAGTGGCTCTCTCCAAAGTCAGGGCGGAGTTCGAATCCGCCGACGTCACGCACCCGATGACCGGGGAGTCTTTCAACTGTTCCATACGCGGCGCTGTGTACACCTATGAGGGCAAGAAGGACGCCCAAGATCAAGGCGTACCGCCCAGTTGGAGAGAGATCATGGTCCAACTTCGCGGAGATATGGAATAGTCGTCCCGGCTCTCCTGGCAACCCGGGCGCCTCGCCACCCCACCCCAAACCAATTCTCAGCCAGATTCTGAGTCTGGCTTTTCGCTTGCGTTCTCGGGGGGCGCTGAGCCTTCCGCCGCCCTTCGTCGTTGGATGTAGACCGTATTCTCGCCCCAAGAAAAGGGGAGTTTGGTCTCCTTTTCCAGTCTCCAGTAGGCTTTGCTAAGCGGAGCGGAGAGGCTAATGGCCCGAGTCTCTGCGGGCGCGGATGTTAAGTTTTGCTCCAGTTTCCGCCAGGACACGGTGGAAAAGGTCGTGGCGGTGATGAAGTAGACGGATCCCTGGGGGATTGGCTGGGCTAGAATGTCGCTCTGGATCACCTGCAGGCGTTCTAGTCCCAACCGATCGACGACTTTTTGGGTTTTCTTGACGAAGGCCGGAATGATCTCTAACGTTGTGGCCGAGCAACCGAACGCGGACACCGCGACCAGAGAAAAGAGCGCTCTTCCGCCTCCGCACTCGACGATATGGTCAGCCTGGTCAACCCCCAGATCTGAGAGGATCGACCACGCTGTGAGTAACGGAGTCTCACCGTAAATGAGGTCTTCTCTCGGTAAAGAAAGCTTCCGCTTGGCTCGTTTAGAGAGGGTAAATGGGTTGGACCAGCGGTAAGTCCTAGCCAGTTCTCGGTCTAATGCTCGATACCAAGAGTGCTCTCCGAGCAGTTTGCGTTCTTGGCGTCGCAGTTGGCGTCGAAACCGATAGTTCTCGACGGCCACGCCGAGCAAGGTGATAAATTCTTTCACGGTCGGCCATTCGTCTCGGGTTCACGAATCTCATCGTCGACTATACTTATCCGTCCAGGATGTCACCGCCAGACTACGAACTGGGCTCGATGAGTATCAGCGGTCGCCAGGCGTTGTGTCACGCTCAGCGTGTCATCGTCAAATTGGGAACCTCCTCAATTCTTGCCGAAGAAGGTCGAGTGCGAGGGGAAGTCCTTTTGCCTCTGGCGCGAGACATCGCCACTCTGCGGGAACGTGGCGTCAAAGTCGTGATCGTCTCTTCGGGGGCCGTTGGGATGGGCAGGCGCACACCCTGGGGTTCCAAGATCGATCCTCGAGAACTGTCCTCAAAGCAGGCCCTCGCCGCTCTTGGTCAAGTCGAGTTGATGAACATGTGGCGCGGTCTCTTCGAACTTTTGGGAATCGGAGTGGGACAGGTCTTGCTGACGCGCCAAGAACTCTCTCGGCGCGAGCGCTATCTCAACGCCCGCAACACCTTGGGTACGCTGCTCGGCGCCGGAGTACTGCCTGTGGTTAACGAGAACGATTCTGTAGCAACGGACGAGATTCGATTCGGCGACAACGATATACTGGCCGCGTTGGTAGGGTCTTTGATCGAAGCCGATCTGGTGATCAATTTGACTCGTGCCAAGGGTCTGCTCGATCTCTCAGCAGCGACGGATGACCCCATCGTCATCCCTGAAGTCGCTGAAGTGGACGACGCTCTTTTCGATCTTGTGGCTCCCGAAATGTCTGCCGGCGGAACTGGTGGAATGGCGAGCAAACTCCACGCCGCGAAAGAAGCCGCCCGCTACGGAGCGGCCATGGTCATCGCGAGTTCCGAACAGCCCGGAGTCTTACTCGATATCTTAAACGGCGGAGACGTGGGGACGCTCTTTTGCCCTTCGAAGGACCCCCTGCGAGGAAAGAAGCGCTGGTTGGCCAGTAGCACCATGGTCAGCGGCGAAGTGCGTATCGACGATGGGGCCAAGCGGGCCCTGGTGGTGAAGGGGTCGAGTCTTTTGAGCGTTGGCGTCTCCCGGGTGGTGGGCGAGTTTCGTACCGGAGACATCATCTCCGTTATCGGTGAAGATGGGTCCGATCTGGGTCGAGGGCTGACGGACCTACCCAGCACAGAATTGCGGACAGATCTCGCGACGCGAAGCGAAGGTGAATCCCAAGGGCGACGGGTGTTGATCCATCGGGACAACCTGTTCTTGAGGGATTAGGCAGCGATTGTGGAGATGGACAGAAAAAACATGAAATCCGCACGACCCGTGAAGGAGTCTGTGATCGAATACGCCCGTGGTGTGGTGGGGGGCTTGATGTTCAGCATTCCGGTCATCTACACCATGGAGGTCTGGTGGGTCGGAATGGAACTTTCCAGCACCCGTCTGCTGGCTATGATTGCGCTGACGGCCCTGCTGCTACTTGGCTACAACACCTACGCCGGGGTCCGTCATGACGAGACTTGGGCGGGGATCGTCATCGACTCTGTGGAGGAGTTTGGATTGGCGCTCGTGGTCTCGACCGCGGCGCTCACTCTCACCAATCGCATCTCGCTCAGCGAGCCTCCTCGGGAGGTGGTGGGTAAAGTGGTCATAGAGGCGCTCTTGGTCGCCATCGGGATCTCCATCGGAACAGCTCAGATCCATGATGATGGAAAGGACGACGAGAATGAAGATGAGCGTCGAGGGGCCCGGCCTAGCGATATCTGGGGCGTGCTCACTGTGTCGACTTGTGGGGCCGTGGTGTTCGCGACCAACGTCGCTGTCACCGATGAAGTTGTGTTGTTGGCTTTAGAAAGCGGACCTTATCATCTGATCGGAATGATTTTAGCCTCACTTCTGCTGGCGGCCGTCGTCTCTGTATACTCCAACTTGCTCGAGAACGATGATTCCGAACAACGATTCGCGTTCATGACCTATGCTTTCGGCACCACGCTATCGTATTCTGTGGCTGTGGTGGTCTCGGCACTCATTTTGTATCTTTTCGGTCGCTTTGATGGCGTCGCTCTGACGGCCTGTTTATCCATGATTGTGATACTCTCCGTCCCCGCAACGCTAGGCGCCGCCGCCGGAAAGCTTCTGATTAAATGAAGTTCGTCAGTGAAGAAAAGAGTTGGCTGGAGTGGACCGTTTTTGCGCTTTCCACACTGCTCACGATAGCGCTGGTCGGTTACTTGGTGCACGATGCGGTTCAAAATCGCGGTACACCGGCGGACGTGCGTATCAGCTTGGGGGATCCCACTCTCACCGAGTTTGGGTATTCGGTTCCGGTGAAGGTCACCAATCAAGGCGAGACGACCGCGCGAGAGGTGGAGGTCGAGGTAGCAACCCACAGCAATCCACCCCAAACCGCGACCTTATCGTTCGATTTTCTGTCCGCGGAAGAAGTGAGGGAAGGCTGGGTCGGCTTCAACGGAAAGCCTTCGGGCCCGCTCAGCAGCAGAGTCATGAGCCACGTAGGGCGCTGAACGGGGACTCCGATGAAGCTGGCAGAAATTCCATCATCAAGGAACGCCCCTGCGCATCACTCAATGACGGAATGTCTCTCATCCCGCACGAAGGAGCGCTTTCGCTTAAATCCGAGATTGGCCAGGTCCGAATTCGCACGCTACACTGGGACCTATCAATCGCTCCTCAAGAAGGATCCCAAAAGGGGCTGAATCTTGAGTCGAGCTAGGAGCCCATCATCTGTAGAATACTTGCTTACGTCGGCCCAGAACTTCCTTTGAAGAGTCTTCTCTGGGACCCGTCCAACAGTCTTGTCAACCAAACCCACGACCCCGAACTGCATCCCCACCTCCAACTGGCAGGTTGGGGTTTTGGAGCTTGGAGTGAACACTTCCTAGAGCCGGAGCGCCCCCTGATCTACAAGCGTCCAGTTCCCGCGTTCTACGACGACAACGCGAAGTCCATCATTCCGAGCCTGCGTGGTCACACGTTGATCGGGCAAGTTCGTGCCTCAGGCTATCACTCGAACGTCGTCCTCGCTGATGAGCATTGCCACCCCTTCTCTTTTCAAGGCACGTCCTGGACCATCGCCCACAACGGCGCGATCCCTCACTGGAGATTGCTGCAGCGAGACCTCTTGCCGCACTGCGACGATAAGTACCTCAAACAGATGCGCGGCGCAACCGACACGGAATTTTTCTACGTGCTACTGCTCTCTTTGCTCAAGGACGACAGCGCGGACAGTTTTCAGAAGGCCTTTGAACGGGCCCTTCAACTGATACTTGCAGCCATGAAGTCAGCCGATCTCGTCGAACTGGTAAAGCTCAAGATTGTCATGGTTTCACCCCATAGAATTATGGCGGCGAATTACGGTTCGGGCAGCCAGGGTGAAACCCAGATCGAGGGTGACTGGAAAAAGATGCGAAAAGCCAAAGTCGGCTCCACGGAGCACTCGCTCTCCATGGTTCTTGAGCCGCTTTACTTCTCACAGGGAAAGAATTTCAATAAATACGAAGATTCCTATCAAGTGGAGTCATGTCCAGAGGCGGAGGCGACGACGCTGATTTTGGGCTCGGAAGCCCTGACCGAGGACGGAGACAGTTGGAAGCACCTGAATTTTGGCGAGATGCTTGCGATTGCGCGCACAGATGAGAAGATTGTGACCGAGCGACGGACTTTATCGATTTAGAGTCGCGGCGCCCCCGGCCCGGCCGACTGGCCAGGTCCACATAGACCGGTTCCGGGTTCTCCCCAGTAAAGGCCAGCACCGGCAATCCCGTCATCACGGCAGGCGGGTGGGTGTCGCCTGGTCCTCAGTCGTCGTGGTCGACTCAGGACCAAAGACTAGGGCGTGGAATTGGCAGCCAAAGACGGGACCGCGGCGTCGGCGGGCGAGCGAGGTCGGGTGATCCGGGTTCGGTGTGAATGTTTTCACTGAAAGTGGATCGGTCGGGCAGGCGTGTCGGCGCGGTCGCGCCACTTGACCTTCAGTCGTCGTGGTCAACGGTGGACTTCATGAAGCCATCGCAGGCTTGGCATTTGACGAGAAAGGTGGTGGTGTTGTCCCACGGCCCTCGGGTGCGACTGAGTTCCTGATACCGCCACTGATTCTCACCGTACGTCGACATTTTTCCGCAGTGTGGACATCCACAATGGTATTTCGGAAGGCGATTGATGTCGAGGTCGGTCGGTAGCGGGGGCTTATCGTTGGCTCGGTCTGGATGGGCTAGCTTCATAAGCTCTTCGTAGCCTCCGCGAAAGCGAATGACTTGATTGGGCTCGAGGTTGTCGGTGGAGACGCTGAACCCGCAGGCGTTCAAATGCTCCTTAAGTTGGGCCACATTCCGTGGTGGGATTGACGCCTTTTGGCTATCACGGTAGCAGACGATAAGAGTGGCGATTCCGGCGGCGACTCCGAAAAGAATGGAGGTTTTGTTCATAGTCCTCCTATTGTGCCCTGAAAGATTCTTATCGTCTGTGAACTGCCTTACCAGATCCTAATATGTCTCACGTTTTCGCGGAGGGTTGGGCCCGTCCATCTCGACTCACGACCAAAGACTATGGCGTGGAATTGGCAGCCAAAGACGGGACCGCGGTGTCGGTGGGGGAGGCAGTGACCACGGTGACTTGATGACCAGTGTTCGCCTTACCATGAAAGGCGGAATAGAGACAACCGAAGGTGAGGGACCCGCAGATAAGAGCGATCGCGAGCACTTGGCTTAGGGGGACGTTGGGCTGTGAGTCGGTGAGCGGAACCTGGGCGGGTGTGTTTGACGTCTCCATCCTCAGGGCTTCGACAAGCCTCGGGCGGTTCCCGTCGGTCGGGCATCTCCCATGACTGAACAATACTACTAGGCTCAGGAGTCCAACTCATTGGCGTGGCGTTCTTTGTCCAGCCCTACCTGTAAAACGCCAGATAGACGGAGACGGCAAGTCCCAGGATGATGATGGCGGCCCGCAGGGCGGTCTCGTTCATCCGGCGGGCGAGTCGGGCTCCCAGGTAGCCGCCCAGCAAAGTTGTCGGAGCGGCGACCGCGACGGCCAACCAGTCCACGGGGCCGAACAGTCCAAAGATGACCACGCTCACGGTACAGTCGACCAGCGAGAGAGCGCCCTTTAGTGCGTTGAGGCGCGGGAGGCTGTCGGCCATGGTCAAAGCCAGAGTGCCGATGATGATGACACCGAGGGCGCCGCCGAAGTAGCCGCCGTAGATGGTGGCCAGAAAGATGGCTGGATAGAGCCACTTGTGGGGTTCGCTCGGTGTGGGAGCCCGTTCGGCCATCCAACGCTTCACGTGCGGCTGAATGACCAACAGCAGAGTGGCGAAAAGCACGAGAGCGGGCACCACTAGGTCAAAGGCGGAACTGGGAGTAGTCAAGAGCAGCACGCATCCCGTGGTGGAGCCTGCTAAGGTCGCCAGGGTCAGCGGAATCATACGCCTAGACTGACCTTTGAGCTCTTCCCGAAACCCGAGCACTCCGCCGACATAGCCGGGCCAGGTGGCCACGGAGTTGGTGACGTTAGCTGCCAAAAGGGGAAGTCCCCCGGCAATCAGGGCCGGAAAGAGGATGAGCGACCCTCCTCCCGCGACCGCGTTCACGGCTCCACATAGCAGGCCGGCCACGGCCACGAGGGCAATCTGTGAAGGACTCACGGTGCCACCTGCGCTTTCCGGTTTATAGCGAGGTTTTGAGTCCTATGGGCCGAGTGGCGGTGGAGCATGTCTTCGCTGGAATGCGCGAGTGCGTGAGAGAGGTCCTTCGTGAGGAAAATCTGACCGAGCAATAGAATGGAGTCTGATGAGAACTGCCTTCATCTCCGACATTCACGGCCACTATCTAGGTCTCAAAACAGTTCTTGTCGACATCGAAAAGCGTTCCTGCGATCGCATCGTCTGCCTAGGCGACTTGGTGGAGGGAGGGGCCGACGACGAAAAGGTTGTGAGGACCGTTCAGGAACTCAACATCTCTTGCGTTCAGGGCAATCACGACTTCAGCAATGCGTTGAAACTAGCGCCGGACGTTCGCTCGTTTCTCGATGGACTTCCAATCGAGAGAGAAGAAAATGATCTTCTTTTTTGCCACATCTCCGCCCGGGAAAAGCAGCTTAAAATTCGGACTCCCATTGAAGCCTGGAATGTTTTTGATGAAACGACCCATCGTCTCATTTTCACCGGCCACCAGCATCTGCCGTTGATCTACGGAGAAAAGAGCAAAGAGTTTGGAGCGGCGACCTCTCACGATTTCCAATACAATGAGGATTTTTTGTTTCAACCCAAGGACCGTTACATCGTATGTGTCGGTTCGGTAGCCTACGGCCGCGACGGGATAGGCAAGTTGCGCTACGCCATCTACGACTCGGCTCAAGACAGCCTACAGCACCGGACGGTGGACGGACCGCTTTTAAAAAAAGACTATACGTTTCTTTGGAATGAAGAGTGAAATGTGGCGCGGAGTTCGTGGCCCTAGAGGACCGGCCTTCTGAGGGGCTATCGATAAACGTCCACCCAGCGTACGGTGAGGTACTCACTCTGGGATGCGAACGACGGGGGGAGTGTGAGTTCTAGTGCTCCGTTTACGCTCTGGAAGTCGACCTCTAACAGGCCACCGTCGGTGGACACCGTCCCGTTGTCGTGGGATCGGAAACCGAACGGCATCTGGGTCTTGTCTCGGAAGGTTCCGCGGACCTGAATGGCTTGGGTCTCCACGGTCAGTCCCTCCATGCGACGGAAGCCTCGACCGTCGGAATAGCAAAATCGAAAGCGTAGGACCTGAGGCCAATCCTCGGTAGGACGCAAGGTGGCCTGTCCGATTCCTTTGTGGCTGTAAATGATCACGGTTTCCCCGTTCATTTCCACTCGATCGTCGGGTCTGAGATCGGTCGGCATCATGGGGTCGGCTCCAATCGGTCCGCGGCAAAGAAAGACAAGCAGGAGGAGGCGAGCCACGGGGTTGCGGATGAACATCCTTCTAAATTCACAGATTTCCAGTCTGCTCCTGGCATGAGTGTTGAATTCTCCGGTTCGGCCACAGAAAAAGCGGTCGTGCACACCGATTCTTGAGACGATCGAACGCTAACGAGAAAGGCCGCTTACGATAGAGTGCGGTTCGGCCGTCCGGCGTTCGGGCTGCTGGGCATCGCTCAGTTCGTCCTCCGGCAGGCGACTTTGCAGGCGCACGTTGCCCACGATACCGATCCCGGCCATAAAGACCACCATAGAAGTGCCTCCGTAACTACCAAAAGGTAGGGGAATCCCGACCACCGGCGCCAGGCCTGTGGTCATTGCGATGTTCACAAAGACGTGAAAAATCAACAGGGTCGCGAATCCCACGCCCAGCAGCGACCCGAACCGGTCTTTAGCCAGGTACGCCGCACGGACCAAAAGCAGAAAGAGCAATCCGTAACATGCGAGCAGGCCCATGCCACCGAGGAAACCGAGTTCCTCACCGATCACGGTGAAGATGAAGTCGGTGTGGTTC
>JBBKWP010000384.1:0-4322 GCA_037968995.1 Candidatus Xenobia bacterium | reverse complement strand
CTGTTAAAGAGTTCTGCCGTCAGTAGGCAAGAGAGCGCGAAAAATACCAGGAACGAGTGAGCGAACAGGTGAAGAACGACCAGCAACAGCAAGGCGACAGAGGTCGCGTAGGCGCACTGGACTCGAAAATTCCGCTCCTGAACCCAGGCCTCGCCCAGACCTCGAAAAGCGAAGCCAAAGCTTCCTAGAAAAGTTCCTGGAATTTTGTGATCATTGTTTACCAAGAACGGGCTGCCTCTCCGAGTGAGTCAAGGATCCGACTCTCCATTGCTCTCATGGTTGCATCATCTTCGTCGGTTTCGTGGTCGAACCCTAAGAGATGAAGCACTCCGTGGCATAGAGCCCAGGCCGACTCTCTCTGAACGCTCCCATGATGATTCACCGCTTGCTTTTGAATGGTTTGCATCGAAAGCACAACGTCGCCGAGTTGACGCGGAAAGCCTGGGGGTAGAACCATCGCTTGACCTTCTTCTAAGGCAAACGACAGGACATCGGTTGGCTTGTCTTGACCACGATAGGTTCGATTCAGCTCGTGAATCTTGCGATCATCGGTCAGCAGGACCGACACCTCACAAGGATCCGTTGGCCCGGCCGCCTCTAAAGTTTTTTGAACGATATGTTGAACCCACGATGACGAGGGAGGCTCTCCGTCGTCGACGCCGTCTCGGGCCACGCTCACTTCGTTCAAGAACCCTTCCTCCGAAGCTGAGTGACCTTGCGGCGGGGAGGGGGGGCATCAGGATACTCAATGCGCGAATGATAAATACCTTGCAGAGCTCGACAGAGGGTGTCTTTGATGATCATGATGTCCCGCAGCGACAGCCCCGACTCATCGAGTTGCCCGTCGTCGAGATTGTGTTTCACCATTTTGTGGACCAGTTCCGTAAGTTTCTCTGGCGTCGGTTGCGAGAGCGTCCGAGCGGCCGCTTCCAACCCGTCACAAAGCATTAGCACAGCCGTTTCTCGGGTCTGTGGCTTAGGTCCCGGATAGCGGAAGTCTTCTTCGAAGACCGGTTCCGTCGAACGCGCGCAAGCCTGATGATAGAAGTAGCCAACCAGCGCCGTGCCGTGATGCTGAGCGATGAAGTCGATAAGAATTTCTGGAAGCTTGGCCTGCTTCGCCATCTCGATCCCATCCTTGACGTGCGAATGAATGATTCGAGTGGACAACGATGGAGCCAATTTGTCGTGTGGATTCTCCAAGCCCATCTGATTTTCGATAAAAAAGCGAGGCCGTTTCATCTTCCCGATGTCGTGGTAGTAAGCGCCCACTCGGCAGAGCAGCGAGTTGGCTCCGATCGCTCGGGCTGCCTGTTCGGAGAGGTTGGCGACCATCATAGAATGCTGATAAGTGCCTGGAGCCTCCAAAGTGAGCCGCCTCAGAAGGGGCTCATTCATGTGCGAAAGGTCCAACAGTCGGAAGTGGGTTGTGATTCCTGAGAACTGCTCGAACATCGGAAGCGCCCCGACCGCGACCCAGCCGGAAAGAAATCCGTTGAGAAGTCCAAATCCGGCGCCCTCTAGGACTCCGCGAAACTCTCTGGCTTCCACCAACTCAAATGCGACAACCGCGAGAAAGTTCGCCAAGCCAACTAAAAGCGTCGCCGAAATCATTTGCGGGCGCGAGTCGACTTTGGAAAGCGCCAGCACCCCGACAGCACCGGTCAAAAAGGCAACGCCCATGACAGGCAACGAATTCGCCATGACGCCTACAAAGAGAGCTAAAACGCCGGTCACGAGCAAACCGAGACGCCGATCCATCAGCGTCGTAACCAGAACCGAGGCGATCGCGACAGGCGTCAAGAAAACTGAGACCTCTAGAAGAAGTCGACAGATGGTAGCCGTAGCCACCATAATCACTCCTAGGACAGCCAAATAGCGTCGTGATACCAGAAGGTCATAGCGGTACCGGAACAAGTACCCAAAGAGAACTCCCAGCCCTAGGCCCACCAACAGGCAGACGCCCAGCACCCTCGGAACCTCGAGGCGAGGCTTATAGAGTCCGAGTTCCTCGAGAATACGAATATCGTCCTTGGTTACAATCTCGCCCTCTCGAACGACGGCGGCTCCCTTTCGAATGATAGTCATCACCGGTTGCACGGAAGCCATCGCCTGCTGCTCCGCCCGACGAGTCTTCTCCGGAGAATACAACTGGTTGACCTGGACCGCTTCGTTTATGAGGCGCGTCAAGCTCGCCTGAGTCGCCTCATTGGCTGAAGGGATCTGCTCCTTGACCAGGCCACCCGTCTTCCCTTTAACGTCCTCCAACTTGTCTTCGTTGATGGCATTGTCCATCAGACGATAAAAAATATGAAGAACACCATTTTGCAGAAAAAAGCGGGTGTCGGCTCCGAGACTGACCAAGGTGCGGACATCTTGGGCTCCTAAGGCGATCGGAAGTTGTCCGGAGATCTGGTCGAGGTCGGCGCTGGTAAACACCTTTCCCTTAGGATGGTCGGCCTCGGCCTTGTCTATAACAAGAAAGGTGTTCTCGATACGGTTGACGCCCAGTGCCACAGCGTCGGGATCAAAGGTGTAGAGTTCGCCCACGGTCGCTGCCGCCCGCCGTCTCGCCTCATCAGTCGCCTTTTCGTTGAGAATCTCGACCCTTCGGTCGGCCATAATACTCTTGGGGCTCACAGAGCCCTCTTCCAAAGAGATCTTGTCCGGCCAGAAGTTCACCAGCAACAAGCCAACGAAGGCCGAAAAAATCAATAGGACATGGAGCGCCAGGATAATCGGCGAGACTTTCACTCGCTCTTCGGGCGCCCGCGTCGGGCGAATATTCTTCATCCGAGCAAGGTACCCCATTTAGGGCGTGTCATCAATTGACACACCCCGATTTGAAGCCAACTTCTAGAGTCGGAAAACCTGCGCGATGCAATAAGGGACATAATCAAGCTCTCTCATTATACTTGCAGAGCAGCCCGCGATCAAACTTGGTGGTTTTTGGCGGAGAAGCGGACCTCGAATACGAAGACAAAGGCATGAGCCCGCGAAACTTAACTCTTCTCACAACCATGCTACTCCTACTAAATATCAGTTCCCTGGCCCAATCCAGCGCCTGTTGGCTCTGCCATCGCACGAGTCCCCCAACGACTCTGCATAGCGAGACTTACACCGAGACCAGGTCGATACGCCACGAAGTTTGCGAAACCTGTGCGAAGACGAAGCCATCTTGTGGCGTATGTGGCGCTCCCACGAATGCCAAAAAAGAGCGAGACGGCCGGCACATCTGCCCGGACTGCAAGAAGGTCGCCATCGACACCCCCCAGGAAATCGACGCACTCTACACCGAGGTGAGAACGTTTGTCGAAAATCTGACCGGTCTCAAGGTGGACTCCAAGCCTCCCGTTGAGTTGGTCCAAGAAGATGAACTTCAGACGCGCTTCGCGGAAGGCTCGGGCCGGAGCTTTCGACCTCACGCATTCTATCGAGCCTATAATCCTGAACTCATTTACGTGCTTTCGGGTCACTCGGCCTACGATCTTGGACCGACGTTGGCCCACGAGTTTACCCACGCTTGGCAAAGTCGCCACTGCCCCAGCCAAGATCGCATGGTTACAGAAGGGTTCGCATCCTGGGTAGGGTACCGCTTCGCGCAATCGAAAAACTATCGCGAAAAGATGGCCCAGATGATGGGGGCGCGAGACCCAGATTATGGTGAAGGCCTACGCCAGTGCCTAGCCATTGAAAAGGCATCTGGTGTGAAAGGGTTGCTGAAGTTCGTGCAAACGGAAAAGACCTTCCCCACTAAAAAAAAGTGAGACGCCGAGAGCTATCCTAGCCTCGGGTCCGGTGAGCCTGTTTCATCGACTTACAAAAATCTTGCGCTGTGGATTCCAGTCGAGGCCCAAACGTCGCGACGTGGTAGGTCATAAACTCGGTGACTATATTGACGCGATAAAACGAGAGAGGCAGCAACGGAATTTTTAATCCCACCCGAGCGACTTCGGTCTCAAACTTGTCCGGCCAAGGAACGGGGCGATCCTTGGCGATTTTCTGACCGAAATTGGACCGTGAGAAGACAATGCTCTCCTCTTTGGGTGAAAGCTTCACCGTCCCGCTCAAGGCTGAGAACGGAATAAAGACGAGATAGCCTAACAGCGCGTACAAAACAGCCATGAAAGCTCCAGCGAAATAGACCTGGGCTGTCAACGAACCCACCTCCAAGCAGAGCGGCACCGCCATCAGCATCACCGCCATGATAATGGCGAGATGAAAGCGAAGCAATCCCCCCTTTGGATAGCCACGATGGGAGACCTCAAAAACTCCTCCGCTGCGTTGCAGAGTTAAGGCCGATTTTTTAGACATGCTCCATG
>JBBKWP010000383.1:0-5392 GCA_037968995.1 Candidatus Xenobia bacterium | reverse complement strand
CCGCGGAGATCGAGTACGAGGACGCCTGGGCCGAACGGGTCGGCGTCGAGGGGCGTGGGGTGTCAACGATCATCGAGATGGTCAATCACACCCGTCTCGACTGTGTGATCGGGAGCGCGGCGCTGATGCGGGCGGCACTCACTCAGGCCATCCATCATGCCTGTCATCGCAGGGTCTTTGGAGCCGCTCTCATCGACCAACCGTTGATGCGTAATGTTCTTGCCGATCTCTGTTTGGAGATGGAGGCGGCCTGGCGGATGGTGGTACGCCTTTGCCAGGCTTATGGTCGTGCCCAGACCGATCCAAAGGAGCGTCTTTTCGCACGAGTGGCCACGGCGGTCGCCAAATTTTGGGTCTGTAAGCGGACTCCTATGATGGTCGCTGAGGCTTTGGAGTGTCTTGGAGGAAACGGTTACATCGAGGACTTTCCCCAAGCTAGACTCTATCGAGAGGCCCCGCTTTCATCCGTTTGGGAAGGGTCGGGCAACGTCATCTCCCTGGATCTTTTGCGGGCCTTCCATCGGGAACCCGAGGCGATCTCGATCTTTTTAGCTGAAGTGTCTCAATCTCCCCATGTTACACGACAAACCCTTGAAGCTATGGTTTTGCAGGTGACGGACCCGTTTTCCGCTCGACATCTGGCGAAAATCCTCGCCCTGCAGTGGCAGGCTCAACTGATGGAGGGCTCTACGACTCCTGGTGCCGCCGGACTTTTCTTCTCCGCGCGCTGGGAAGATCGATCGTCGGTTTTTGGAACTCTCGATGATCGAAAACGGGCCGACAAAGTCCTCGAAAGATTCGCCCAGCCCTTTCGAGGTGCCTGAACGCGAGCCTACAGAGGTAAAAGAACACACCCCGGCGGCAGGTGCTGACACGGTCTCTTGGGTAGTAACCTTCTCGAAAGAGTCCGGTTGAACAACCGTGGGGGGCGTCAATCGTCATGCCAGTGTTTTTGAGAGTGGTGCTGATTTTCTTGCTTGTGGCCGTCGTGGCCGGTGGCATCGCCATGCTCGGAAACCAGTTGGGCCGTAAAATCGGTCGCCGAAAAATGACGGTGTTCGGCCTGCGGCCTCGATACACTTCGATTTTCATCACCACGATCACAGGAAGCTTGATCGCCGTTTCCACGCTCATGGTGGCCATGATCGCTTCCCGCGACATCTACGATATCGTCACAGGCACCCAGGAGCGCATCGACAAACTCCGGGCTCGAGAAAGTCAACTCGTTCAGCGAGTGAACCAACTGGCTGAGGATGTTCGACGTGGAGCCATCATCTGGAACTACGGAGAAAACGTTGCTCTGACCACGATTCGACCCAATTCCGAGAAAGAAATGGTGGAGCGCTCGATCAGCGAAATGATCGTGTACGCAAACTTTCTTTCCATCCAGAAGAGCAACAAAGTCGCTCTCTATCAGAACGTCCCACTGTTCGACCTCGATAGAGTTCTGATTAAATATTCCCCTGCTGACTTTCACAAGTGGGTCGATACTTACACGATGCAGCCTGAGCCTGTAGGGCTCTGGCTGCAAGTGACCGAGAACTGTCTTTTCAAGGATCCCGTTCCCATCACGCTCGTCGGTTTCCCTGTCCGGTTGATCTACTCTCGCGACCAGGTGGTCTACACCAAAGAGATCAGTCCCGATAAGTTTCTGTTGGACTGGTACAAGTTCTTGGAGGAACTCAAAGAGGCTGCTCTCAAGAAGGGCATGATCGAGATGAACGACAGCCTTGGAGGAGAGATCACCGCCGAACCCCTCAATAAGATTTCTCGCAAAGTCTTGGACGCAGGCGGGCGGGTCAGGCTTAAGGCCGTGGCGAAGAGAGATCTTTATCAGAGTAGCAACCTTGACGTGTCTATCGAGGTTGAACAGTTGTGAGAGGCTGTGCGCACAGTCTCTGAGATGGAGAACCACTTTGGAGACCGGATGCGTCCTGGCTGTCGACCCGGGACGAAAAAAATGCGGACTGGCCGTGGTCAGTCGGGATGGGCAAATTTTGACCCGTCAAGTTGTTCTGTGTGCGGAATTTTCCGAGGCGCTTCGCGACGTATTCGATGAGTTTAAACCTGAGACGATTTTACTCGGGTCGAGCACCGGTTCGAAAGCGATAGCGGCAGTGATTCGCAAAGGCGTCAAAGTCGAACCGAAACTCGTCGATGAGAAGCATACGACCGAACTCGCGAAGCTACGGTACTTCCGGGAGTTCCCCCCCAAGGGGTTTTGGAAGCTCGTGCCGGTGGGGTTGCAAACGCCCGCCACGTGCTATGATGACTTTGCTGCGGTAGTGATGGCCGAACGCTTCTTAGGAATTGGCGTCGAATGCCGGCGAATAAAGGAAGGAATGTCAGGATGAGTTCAATTGTGAAGGACCAAGGGCGGTTGCGCCGGATTCTGTCGATCGCTCTGCTTTTCAGTCTGTTCTTGACCGTCGGCGTTGCCGCTCGGGACAAGAAAGACAAGAAAGAGAAGATGGACTCCAGCAAAGGCGATATCCTTCTGGCGGGTCTGGTCTACTCTCCTGATTCAGGTAATGGCAATTCCGCCTTGGGCGCCGGCATGAGCGCGGTAAAAGGTGCCAAGGTCACGCTCCAAGGGACTCAGTTCATAACGGAAACCGACGTCAACGGAATGTTTGTCTTCACGGACGGTCCTGAAGGTCCGGGACAGATCGTGATCACCAAAGAAGGCTATCGCACAGTGACTCGCGCTGTGGTCATTGACAAGGGTAAGATGGACGGTAGCGGGATGCGCATAGAAATGCTTCCCGCAGGAACAAACTACGTCGGTAAAACGCCCACTGGAGCGGGAACTCTTTATGTGGCCTACTCTCAGCGAGTTGTCGACCACTCCCAACCGGGTGGACACACGACTTGGGACCGCAACTTGCAAACGGTTTCGGCGGCCATCGCCGCAGGCGCCGACCCTCTGACCCTCGAGAACAATCAAGCCGGTGTCACCCGTAACCCCGTGGAGTCCGAATGGAATCCCACCAATGACGCGCCGAACTCGATTATGATTCTGCCTCCCAACGCCCCTTCGCTGACAGGTTTTCACAACACTTCTGCCTCGCCTTACTGGCTCTGTTTCGATAAGTCCGGAGACACACTTTACGTGGCGAACTCGGCTCACCAGATCCAGGTGATGGATGCCAAGAACGAAAATCGCGTAATTTCCAGCCTACCGGCCCAACAGAACGGTGTGGTGACAAGTCTGGCACTATCCGCCGACGGGAAATACGTGATGGGGACCGTGATGGCCGTGACGCCTGGTGTGATGATGATCGACACCGCGACCCGGCAACCGGCTGCCTATCTGACCATCGACGGAATGGGGACGATGACCCCTACCGGCATCACCTCTAGTCCCGACGGAAGTCGATTGTATGTGACCCTCAATGGTGTCGCCGCCCAGAACGGCGAAGGCCTCCTAGTCGCTATCGACCCTTATACCGGTACGACGTTAGGGAAAGCCAAAGTTGGGACGGCGCCTACCGGAGTGGCGCTCTCCACAGACGGGCGGTTGGCTTACGTGGCAAACTCCGGATCCGGAAGTGTCACTGTGGTCGACGCTTGGTCCATGGCGCCTATCGGGCTCTTGACAGTAGGCGTCTCGCCTCAGAAAGTCGTGGCGACACCCGACGGCAAGCGTATTCTTGTGACCAACAAAGGATCGGCCACGGTCAGTGTCATCGACACTCAAAGCAATTCGATTGTTGGCACCGTCAATGTCGGAAACGGCCCGCTCGGGATCGCCGTCTCCCCCAACGGACAGTTCGCCTACGTGGCCAACAAGGATGACGGAACCGTCTCGTTGATCAACGTGATGACGATGGCCGTGATGCACGTGACCGACCCTATGCCCAAGTCTAGCCCCTTCGGAGTCGCCGTACGACCGTAAGCCCAGAACCCGGTTCTTGGTCAGTGCGTGACGGTGAGGTCTCCGGGATGAAAGCTGTCGATCAACTTCTGGCCGATTGGCTGTTTGTCTTCACGATAGGCGTAACCATAAGACACTTCGACGGTGTTGACCGAGCCTTCAGCCACATAGGTCTTCCGGTGAACCCGGCGTCCCTCTTTGAGGTAGAGAATCTCGTGCCACCTGGGTTGCTGGGTGGGCTTGGACGTTCGCTCGTCAACAATTCGCTCGCCGGCGGCCGCTCTAACGTTGGCGAACCAGCGCTCGGGCGGAATTTTGTAACGATTGTTGGAGCCGTAGACCTGAACCTTGAAGGTTCCCGTTTGCCAGGTTACCCCCGACCCATTCTCGGCGCGGTCGGTGACGCGCAATCCCTGAGGAATGGTCAGGGAATAGCCGAACCGAGAGCTCTTGTATGCTGTCCAGGGCGACGCCAGGACAGCGCTAGATAGGACGAAGAGCCACATGAGGGACATTGAGAGAGGACGTGAACCGGGCATGGGCATATGTTCCCAGCTCGGTTTTAGACTGTCAAGCACAGTTGAATGCTCCGACACTAGTGGTTTACTTCCAGGTGGACTTGATATAAATTCTGGTAAAGTTCTATTGAAACGTTAATTTTGTCGACAAATAGGGTGTGATACCATCACCCAACACTGGCCCGAAGCCATACTGGGCCGCAGAGAGAGACACAATGAGAGTCTCTCTCCAAAAGATCGGAATGTAACTATGCTGCAGACACTACTGAAAAAAGTTTTCGACACCAACGAGCGGGAAGTGAAGAAACTTCGCAAGGTGGTGGAGTCAGTCAATGCGCTGGAGGCCAAATGGGAAGCTTTTTCCGATGAGGAACTCCAGGCCCAGACTCCCAAGTTTCGCGAACTCCTGGCCAAGGGGAAGACGCTCGACGACATCCTTGTAGAGGCCTTCGCGACCGTGCGTGAAGCCAGCAAGAGGATCATGAAATTGCGTCACTATGACGTCCAGTTTGTGGGCGGCTTGGTTATGCATCAGGGTCGCATCGCGGAGATGAAGACCGGAGAAGGCAAAACCTTGATGGCCACCTCGGCGATCTATCTCAATGCTTTGGAGGGGAAGGGCGCCCATCTCATTACGGTCAATGACTATTTAGCCAAGCGTGATGCGCTCTGGATGGCGCCACTCTATCACTATCTAGGTATGAGTGTCGGCATCATCAATCACGACAGCGCTTTTGTTTACGACCCTGAGGTAGCCGAAGGAGCCGAACCGGCCCGTGCCGTCACCCGGCGAGAGGCCTACGCTGCAGACATCACTTACGGCACCAACAATGAATACGGTTTTGATTACCTGCGCGACAATATGGTCTGGCAGTTGACGGACAAAGTTCAGCGCGGTCACAATTTTGCCATCGTCGACGAAGTGGACTCTATCCTCATCGATGAAGCCCGAACACCCTTGATCATCTCTGGGCGGGGAGAGCAAGGGGTGGGAGAC
>JBBKWP010000382.1:0-10343 GCA_037968995.1 Candidatus Xenobia bacterium | reverse complement strand
GATCTGCCCCGCGGCGGCGGTACCGAAATTCACCCGCATCCGGGCTCCACCCGTTGTGGCGACGGCCCCTCCGCCGCCTCCTGATGAAATGTCTTCTTGAAATGAGCTTCCGCAACCCGCGAGGCCTACAATTAAAAAAAGCAAGGCCCAAAATTTCTCAAAAGTTCTCATTGTGACGTCTTTTCTCCTGAGGACGAATTCGCGACCCGTCCCCCCAATTTAGATTTGTGGGGTTGAGAATTTGGCCTGTGACACACTGCTCCTTTGGCCCCTGGGTCAGAGTTTCTGTCCTCGAGAGGTCACTCGGGGAGTAGGCATACGGAACAGAGGGGGTTGACAAGTTGGCCGTAAGGAGAGGCCTACCCGAACAACGTCTTCAGCTGCCTTGTCGTGAGGCGACACACTCGCGTTTCCTCAATGGGTCAATTCATCTAGCTGCGGCTAGGGCAGCCTCAGGGCGTCCTGACGGAAGCTGGACTTGCAGGCGTTGACCAGAGCGGTGCGATCGGAAACGCCAAAGCGTATGAAAAGCTGCCTGACCAAGCTCTTGATGGAGCTCAAAGAGAGATTCATCGACTCGGCGATCTCCTGGTTGCTCAGCCCCTGGCAAACGGAGCGAAGGATCTGGTCTTCACGAAGAGACAAGCCGGATTCCGTTCTTTCTTCTCCGCGGACGACAGCCAGCACCGCGGGGGCGGCCTGAGCATCAAAGTAAGATCCGCCGGCGGCCAACGCCTTCACCGCGGCGGTCAGATGGTTCGCGTGTGCGGACTTGGCCACAAATCCCCAAGCTCCCGCCCTGACAGCGTCCAAAACCACCGATCGTTGAGTGTGCATACTGAGTATCAGGATCGGGAGAGTCGGGTAGAGTTCTCGAAGTCGCGCGGCGCACCAGAGCCCGTTTTGACCCGGAAGGTTGAGGTCCAAGACGACCAGGTCGCAAGGGGTGTCTCGAAGCAGTTCAAGACCTTCTTCGGCAGTTCCGGCTTCTCCCGCGACCTTGATTTCGCCCGAAGCTTCCAACACTGATCGAACACCCTGCCGAACGAGCAGATGATCTTCAAGAAGGATAACGGAAACGCTACGGTTCACTTCGCATGATTTGCTTTCTGGGGGATTTCGCCTTCCCCGAATGCCCTCACTATCGAGCCCTAATTCGGCCTACCCGACAGGCTTAGCCCTCACAGGGGCTCCGGAGTACTAGCCGCTCGGTCGCTCACTTTCATCCCGCCGAGACCGCTCCTCGTCGTACTCGACACCGGCCAAATAGGCGGCCCGAAACCAGACGCCAATGAGCACGAGCAGGACCGCCAAGAAGGCGAACTCGCCTGCCCTAGGACCGAACCCCATCAACAGCGCGCCCCGCGTGAGCGCCAGAGTCAACAGCGAGGCGGTGACATCTCCGACGCGCATGCCCGGCCCTTCGATGAGGGGTTTGTACTTAAACTTTGTTTCTTCATCCGTGGCAGTGTAAAGAATCTCTTTGGCCGCGTTGTTCAGGCTATAGTTGGTGGAACCCACCACCACCATGATCACTTGAACCGTGAGAAGTTCCAGAGGAAATCCGAACGCCAAGACGCTGATTCCCGCCAAGACCGGCAGGATGACCACCGCGTATCTCAGTCCAAGCCGAGCGAAAAGGGTTCGGGCTACCATCAACAGCAAAACGATACCCAACAGCCCTTGGTAGAGATAAACGTCGGAAAAAAAGGTCCGAGTTTGAGCCTCACAGCGGGCCCTATACCGTCGATAGTCCTGCACCATTTCTGGACGAGACCGCCCGATCTTGGCTCCGATAGCCTCAAGTTCAGCCCAACGAACGCTCTGACTTTTCAGTTTCATGGGATAGATTTTAGCGAAATCCTCATCCGGCAAACTTGTAAAAACGGCTCGAAACTGGGTCCTTGAGACACCTTCGTCAATGGCGTGATGAGAAATGAAATCCAAGCTGATGTTAAACATGGCCAGGATCGCGACCATAATCCCGATACGTCTGACGTAAGGGCGCCGCAAAAGTTGATTGAGGTCAGCCCAAAGTTTACTGCCTGCTCCTTCCTTGGGGTTCGGCGATGGGGGAGGGCCCTGCCTTTCTCGCTCCCGGCGCCGCTTTCGGGACGCGGCCAGAAGAAAAAGTAAGGCGATTCCCATGGCGAGAGACGAGGCTACTGTGGCATAGTCGCGCCACGCCGAAGCGGACAGCCAAGCAGAGAGCCGAGACCCCAGGATAGTGCCGAAAGTGCTGCCGATGGCGATGAATCCGAAACAACGTTCGCTCTGTTCCGGCGTGAAGATATCGTTGATACATGCCCATATCGTGGCGATGGCCAGTAAAAAATAGACACAGGCGAAAAAGTAGAAAGCGACCACAGCGGGCTTTCCCGCGTGACCGAGTAGCCAAGCGAAGGCGACCTTCAAGACCATGATCAAGAGATAGGTTCGGGTCACCAGTCGATACTTTTCCATACGGTCTGCCAGATACGTGAAGATCTTGGTGATGAACAGCGACAAAAACACCACGATGATGGTGACCACGGGAAGAAAATCGGAACTGAACTCTTTGAGAAACTGAGAACTACGAAGCGGCTTGATCAGATAGTACGAAATGAGCAGAAACAGGAGGGCCAAAAAACT
Organism: Candidatus Xenobia bacterium; assembly: GCA_037968995.1. GTDB lineage: Bacteria > Vulcanimicrobiota > Xenobia > Xenobiales > JADMJV01 > JAEXNA01. Next base: position 7,712 of record JBBKWP010000382.1, on the reverse strand, counting down.
CAGACAGACCCGTCCAACTTCGTCTTCCTTGGCCCCTGTGGCCCACTGTGCGAATCGAAAGAACGTCGCCCGAACGGCCGGCGGCATAGTGAAAAGTTAAAGGGACCAGTCGTCGATGAACTGGTCAACCATTCTCTGGGCCATCCAAGGGGGTAAGTTCGGATTGCGAACGATCAGATAGATCAAGAGCGCCAAAGCTAAAACTCCGACCATAATCCGGGTCAAGGTGCGGCCGAAAGACTCTTTCTTATTCCGCTCTTCCCCGGCGCCCTCTTCCTTGCGCTGCTCTTCGAAGTGACGTTCGCGCAACTTCTCTGTGTCGGTCCGGGTCTTCTTTTGCTTCCACCCGTCAAAGCGCGCCTTAGCTTGATCCACCCCGCCAGTTAAAAACGGGATGGCATCTCTCAAGGAGCCTGGGCGCGGGGTTAAGCTTTGGGTGGGTTCACCACTCAAAACTTCCGAATCGAGATCCGTTCCACAGCTTTCACAGAACTTTGCTTCGGGCAGATTTTCAGCTTCACAGCGAGGGCATCGACGAGTCATGGGCGGCGGTTTCGCTTTCTCCGAGGGAAAGCCTTTCAAGACCGTCCGAATCCATAGAATTGTCCGAATCGGTCGCGAGGATCTTCGCTACAAAATTTCTTCGGTGCAACGGACAAGGCCCGTGGTCGAGTAGCGCACGACGATGTTCGAGTGTTCCGTACCCCACATTGCGCCCGAACCCGTAGTGCGGAAAATCGCGCTCGGCGAGAGTCATAATCCGGTCTCGGTACACCTTCGCCAGAATGGATGCCGCGGCGATCCGAAAGCTCCTATCGTCTCCTTTGACCACCGCCTGCTGCCGACCCGTCCATGAGGGCAGAGGGAACTTTCCATCGATCAAAAGAGCCGAGCGCTCGACCGAGATTCCGGCCTGCTCGACAGCCCGTTCCATCGCTAAGAAGGTCAAATAATGGAGATTGGTTTCTCCTCCGAACTCGGCGGGTTCCACCACGCCGTAACCTAAGTGAGAGGCAGCAGCCTCGATCCTCGGCACCAGAAATTCGCGCTCCGCCGCACAAAGTTTTTTCGAGTCACGCAAAAACAGCAGAGGTGGGGGAGAGGGGAGCACAAGGCAGACCGCCACCAAGGGGCCCGCTAAAGGGCCTCGCCCGACTTCGTCCATCCCCACCAGGAAATCCGCTCCATCGAAGGCCGCGAGGTCGAACTTCAAGCTCTGGTTGAGGTGTAGAAAGGCCGGCTTGAGTACCCGAGCCAACGTGGAATCCTTATTCAGCTTCCGGCGAAGCTTGCTGACTTCAAGGCCACCGTCTAAGTGGGCATAGAACTCGCTGAACGCCCGCCTCACGAGATCTCAGCGGCCTGCCAAGTGATCCGAAAAGCCTTCTCCACAAAGAGATTCAAAAAACGATCGAAAGCGCGGCGCGTCTGTTGATCGTCGCCCGATTCCACAAAATTCCACACCTCAGCCAAGCGCACCAAAGGTTCGGCGGTCCAGGCTTCCAGAGAGACTCCTTCCAAAGCTGGAACAAGTTCTAGAAGGCGGCCCCGGCGATGAAGTTCTTGCATCAAGGTTCGCGCCACCGTCACAAGGGGAAGAATGTCCCGCCGCACCGATCCTAGCGCGGCCAACACCGATAGCGCGGATTCTCCGTCGATTCGAGGGTAAAGAATGCCTGGCGTGTCTAAAAGTTGAAAACGGCCGGCCACCGTCACCCATTGTGCGCCTCGGGTTAAGCCCGGCTTCTTTCCGGACTTGAACCTGCCACGGCCCACGAAGCGGTTCAACAAGGTGGACTTGCCGGAATTCGGCAGGCCGGCCACCATCAAGCGCACATCTCTCGGCAAAAGTCCCTTGCGGGCCCGCTTCTCGTTGACTTCCTTCTCTAGTTGGTCAAGCATCGGAGTCAACGGCCCCGTGCCTCGGCCCTTGAGTGCACTCATTTCCACCACTTTGAAACCTTCCGATTTCAATTGCAACCGCCAACGCTCCGTCTCAGCCTCCTCGGCTAGGTCGGCTTTGTTGAGGACCAGTACAAAGGGCGAAAAGCGCTGTTTGAGGATCTCTTCGAGTTCAGGATGACGGGTCAACCTAGGCGCGCGCGCGTCGAGCATCAGCAGCACCGCGTCGGTCAACTTGAGGTTGTTCTCTAGTTCGCGCTTAGCCTTGACCATATGGCCGGGATACCAAGAAAAGCCTTTGGAGCCCGGTGTGGCGTTCTGCTCAGAGCCTGCTGGCGGAGTTTTTTTGGGTTTCTTAACCTTCGGGCGATATTTCTTTTCGCTCATGGTGAACTTTCTTTGGTCGAACGCGTGCCGGGCGCCTTCTCAAAGGGCTTAGCAACGCTACAATCTCGCGGTGGATTATGGCCACAATAGAAAAAGGCCCCTGTACGGGGCCCGTTGTCTTTGAGAGAACTTTGACTACGATTTCTTTTTGTCGAAGTCGCGTTTCTCTCGGATACGAGCTTTCTTACCAACGCGATCGCGGAGATAGAAAAGACGTGCTTGGCGTACCGCACCGCGGCGCAGAACTTGAATCTCGGCCACCCTGGGGCTGTGGAGAGGAACGGTACGTTCCACTCCGATGCCGCCGGAGATTTTGCGGATCGTCGCATTCTCGGCCAGTCCGCGTCCAGTGCGCATCAAGCAGACTCCTTCGAAAGCTTGGATTCGCTCTTTCTCGCCTTCCACAACGCGGATGCTCAAACGAACCGTATCGCCGGGTCCAAACGCGGGGATGTCGGACTTCTTGTATTTGTTTTGAATTTCTTCGATCACAACACTCATGGGAGTCAACCTCTTTCTAACAGGACGCCAGAGTTTAGCACGGTCCCGCCAAGGATGGCAAGGGGAATAGAAAAACTCCGAGTCAAGAACGAGAGCTTTTCAATTTTTCCCAAGAGTCCTCTCCTGGGAGCTTATTAGTTTGGATCGTCAAAGAAATGTTTGGCGATCCAAAAGGGGTGATGAGGTCGATAGGCCGCGAGCCGGCTCAGAACCTGGCAGATCCTGAGCATGATCTCGCAACTCGACCAAGGGAAAGGAACCTTCGACTAGTTCCCGATTTTTCGAACGGTGAGCGGGTAACGCAACACTTCTACTTCATCGAGACAGACGACGATCATATAAAGACCTTCCGTCTCAAAAGGAATCTTTGGGAAGAAGTTCACAGCCAAGAACGGAGTGTTGACGTCCACGAATTCGAGCGGCTGTTTTCCGGTCACCAAATGCTCGGTTCCGTCCGGCTTGAGAATCTTGATCTCTTGATGACGCTTTTCCACGCCGCCGATCCATCCATTCACCACGTGAAAACTCAATAACTGAGGCAGTTCGGGAAATGGCAGATCGAAAAAGATGAACTTGAGCGACGGGGCTTTCTGTTCTTCATATTCGACTTCAAAGCATGGCACCGAGAACTGAAGCCTCGGTCCGGAACCGGGACCGGAACTGGTCGCCGTGGCTTTGGGCGCGACCTGGTCAGCGATATTTTTCAGGAAAGAATTGTGATCCATTGTGAGTCCTTACTGGAAGTTCGTGTCGAGCAAACCAACCCCGCAAGCACAAGGCAGTTTCGCGCCGAGGGTTCCTATTAAGCCAACCGGAATTCCGATGGAGTTCTAGGTGGAAAGACCGAGTTTACGGCTCGCCTCGGCAAGATCGATTCCAGCGATCTCCACGACTTTCAATCGGTTTTTCTGACCGGCCGCCAGAAGTACCTGCGTCTTCTTGACACCTAAAAGCTTTGACAGAAAGGCTACCAAGGCAGCGTTGGCTTTTCCGTCGACCGGCGGCGCAGCCAGTTTGATGTGAAGCCGACCATCGTGGACTCCCTCGACGCCTTGCACTCGGCTTTTGGGAAACAGCTTGATCTCAAGGCGCAATCGTCCGGTGGATGTTTCCGAGAGCGGCGAACTCATTGGCGTCCGGAGGACGACCCCGACCGAGGATACAACCCCAAATACGGACGATACCACTCGTCACCGCGCTCTCGTAGAACTTTGATGGCGGCTTGGGCGGCGATCTGTCCTGCATCTCTTTTGGATGCACCCTCTCCGCGCCCCAGAACCTCTTCCCCAAAGCTCACTTCCACGGTGAAATGCCGATCGTGCGGCGGTCCTTCTTCGTGCACGAGAATATATTCAGGGAGAGCGGAAAACACGGTCTGGACTCGCTCCTGGAGCCGGGTTTTCGCATCTTTTAGCGTCCCCACTCCCCTATCCATGTCTTCACCGAGAAACCCGACGACGGTCCGACGGACTCTGTTATAGCCGCCGTCAAGAAAGATCGCCCCCAAGACCGCCTCTAGCGAATTGGCCAACAGACTCTCCCTGCGCTTGCCGCCGGAGGTTTCTTCCCCTCGGCCGAGTTTGAGAAAGTCTCCCAACTTGAGACGACTCGCGCAGATCGCCAGGTGCTTTTTGCTGACCAGATAGCTCTTCATCTGAGCCAGCAGCCCTTCAGGCTGGTCGGCATAGTTTCGATAGAGGTAATCTGCTACCACCAGACCCACCACGGAATCTCCCAGAAACTCTAATCGTTCATTCGACTCTTCGGACTCCTCTGTCTCGTTAACGAGAGACTCGTGCACGAAGGCCAAACGCAGCAGTTCCGGCCGCTTAAAGGTGTGGCCCAACCGTTTGGCCAGCAATGTCCATTGGGCCTCACTAGGGGATGTCGTTTCGTCGCTCAAAGCTTAGTTATAGCCTAGGGATTCCAACGACTCAGACCGATGACCGCATTGTGTCCGCCAAAACCGAAGGTGTTGTTGAGACAAAAATCCACCTCTTGGGCGCGGGCCACGTTGGGCACCACGTCCACGGCACATTCGGGATCCAGTTCTTCGAGATTGATGGTCGGAGCGATGATCTGATGCTGTAGAGTCAGGGCGCAAGCGATAGATTCGATGGCTCCAGCGGCACCCAGAGTGTGGCCGGTCATCGATTTCGTCGAACTGACGGCTAGGCGACTCACTCCCTCGCCGAAAACTGAGCGCATCGCTTTAATTTCGCAGGGGTCCCCAACGGGAGTACTCGTCCCGTGAGCATTGATATAGTCTACGTCCTCGGGCGTTTTCCCACAGTTCGCCAAAGCGATTCGCATGGCTCGGGCGGCGCCTTTACCCTCGGGGTCTGGGTTGGTCATGTGGTAGGCATCGGCTGTGCAGGCATAGCCGAGCATTTCACATAAAATATTGGCGCCTCGACGCTGGGCGTGCTCCAGAGTTTCCAAAACCAGCACGCCGGATCCCTCCCCCATCACAAACCCGTCTCGGCCGGTGTCAAACGGTCGCGAGGCCTTGGTGGGCTCATCGTTGCGAGTGGACATAGCCCGCATGGCGCAAAAGCCTCCGATGCCCAAGGGAGTGATGGCAGCTTCCGTGCCGCCGGCCAACATAACATCGGCCTGTCCCAAGCGCAAAGCATCGAAAGCGCTTCCGATGCAGTTTCCTCCGGTCGCGCAGGCGGACACCACTGAGAAATTCGGTCCTCTCAGATCCAGCATGATGCTCACCTGACCGGCGGGCATATTCGGAATCATCATAGGGATAAAAAACGGAGAAATTCGGCGAGGTCCCTTGGTAATAAGTGCCGTGTGCTGCTCTTCCCAAGTCGCCATTCCGCCAATACCGGACCCGATCACCACGCCTACCCGGTCGCGGTCGCAAGCAGCGAGATCCAGTCCGCTGTGAGCCACGGCCATTTTGGAGGCGGCTACGCAAAGATGAATCACGCGGTCGGTTCGCTTGGCTTCTTTCTTATCCAGGTACTCTTCTACCTCAAACCCCTTAGCTTGACCGGCGATCCGAGTGGAAAAGGCGGAGGCATCGAAGGCGGTGATCGTTTCTATACCACTGCGACCTTCTCGCAGAGCGTCCCAAAAGACATCCGCACCACAGCCGAGAGGGCTAACAACACCAAACCCAGTGACGACAACGCGTGGAAAATGCTGATCCATGAGGCAACGACTCCTTAAGCTCTGACCTGCTAGAATTTCCCGACAGTCCTTGGGGGGGTCAGATCCTTCGAATCCGGTCGAAAATAGCTTTGTATTCCCAACGAGATTCTTGATTTCGAGGCCGGTTCTCCCCGGAGGAAAGCCTACCCTGCTAGGTCAGCGTGTGCCCTATCCCCTCGAAGGTCACGGTTTCCTCTAAGGCGAACCTTAAGAGAGTGAGAGTCTCCTATTTTTTCCTCTTTTCCCTCCTGCTCCTCGGCTACTGTCTCCCAACCGTCGCCGAGAGCACCAGCCTTTCGTTGAGTCCGGCCGAGGGCGCCAAGGTTAGACCCGACGAATTGACGGTGACCGTTTCTATCTCAGGGCCTTTAGCCGAGACCCTCAAACTCGGTACCGCCAAACTATTTATCGACTCCGAGGACGTCACCGCATTTTGCCTAAGGACCGACACCTTCCTGAGCTACCGCCCTTACACTCCCCCACCCCACGGGACCATCGACGCGCGTATAGAGTTTGCTAACGGCGTGGTGCGCGAGTGGACCTTTGAGGTTCTCGCCTCCCAACTGATTCAGAGCGTAACGCACTCGGCCACGGAGTCATTGGGCGAATTCGAAGAGCTGACCGTGACCATGATCGGAGCGCCGTCACTTGCCGCCACCTACACTCTAGGGGAGCGCGACGCGGAATACCCGATGATGGAAATTTCCCCGGGGCTCTACCTGGGAACCTATCTCGTCCGACCCGGCGACTACTATCTCGACGAACCGGTCACCGGACTGTTGCACGTCCGATCTCGAGTCGAAAAGAAGTCCGCCGAACAGGTCGTGACGCTCTTTGGTCACCTCTTCAAAGTCACTATCATCAGCCCCGAGTCCGGGTCACAGGTTCCTACGAATTTTCTCCTCAAAGGGCGAACACGTCCCGGCTCAAAAATCTCCATTGTCCCCAAGCTCTCTTTTCAGGGCAACACCAGGGCCCCAAATACCCGTTCGTCAAAAGGAGGCGGAAACTTTGAGACCACCGCCGACGACAAGGGCTTTTTTGAAGTGACTTATGGAGTTCCGATGAAGCTTCCAAATCTAGCGGTAGTCCTGTCAGTCTTCGCGGTAGCCCCGGATGGCGAACGAAGTGTGCCCGTTATTCTACGCTATCGATTCTGACACGGAACACTAGGATATCTCCCTTAAATTCTCGGAATACCGAAGCCCCAGAGGGAAAACCCTTGCATAGGGATAGGTATCCCCTAGGTACCCCAACCTCATCCGAGAAGATGAAGGGATGAAAGCCCTTTCTTTTAATTCTCGAGGATGAAACTTTTACGAAAGCCGCAACACGCACTACTTTTGGGCCTGTTCTGTTTGCTCTTCGGGATGAGCGCTTCGGCGCAAGGCATCTCCGTGCAACTCGACGGGCGTACTCTCTACTTCGACCAACCGCCAGCTATGATCCAGGGTCGGCTACTGGTTCCGCTTCGTGGAATCTTTGAAGCTTTGCAGTCGGACGTTGTCTATGACGCTCCCACTCGCTCGATCCAAGCCACCAAAGGACCTACTGTTGTTCAGCTTCAATTGGGCAGTCGTACCGCCCTCATTGATGGCCGCACCACCTACTTGGATGTCCCCGCGGACACAGTAGGCGGCAGGACGATGGTGCCTCTCCGTTTCGTTTCTGAGGCTCTCGGAGCGGACGTCAAATGGAACGGCGCCACGAAGACCGTCATGATCATGTCCGGAACCGGGACCACCCCGCCTCCG
>JBBKWP010000381.1:0-11263 GCA_037968995.1 Candidatus Xenobia bacterium | reverse complement strand
GATTTCGTACGTTGAAGCAAAAAAGGCCACCTTAGGTGGCCTTTTTTGTTTAAGTTCGAAGGACGCAGAAGTTCTTCGATCTATCCCACCATCTTGTAGATCGAAAGCGCGGCGACCATCGTCCAGAAAGCCGCGACCAGCAACGGATATCGGAAGACACAGCGGGTCTCTTTGCAACCTTTGAAGTGGGCCAAGACGTAAAACAGCGAGCATCCGACGGCCGCGATGGGCAACGCGTAGACCCCCGTCAGCAAAACCAGAGTGGCGCACTTACAGAAAGTGAAAGCTAGAGCTTCGCAGCGCTCACCGTTCATAAGAATTCGTCCATTAGAATTTACGTAAGCTTCGTGCGAGTTGAATCAAAGAGAAGACCGCCACAGCCAGCAAAGCCGGACCTGCCAACAGACCCCACGGTGCGTCGCCTATAAAAGCCAGGGTGGTGAAGCAAGTTCCAAAGGCCCCGAAGACCACTACAAGGAGGCCTACGAGCACGTATCCTAGGGCCCGCCATACCTTGTAGGGTCGCTCGACCATTCGCCGCCCACAGTGGGCGCAGAACACCCAGTCACCGTCTCCGGGGACGCCGCAGTCCGGACACAGGCGCTTTAGCGTTTCGTTATCTTGCATTGCTTCCAAAATACCATGGCGAGAGCCAGAATGCCTAGACACGAAATCTGGGCTAGAGTCAGTCCCAAGATCAACGGGTCGTTTGTTCGTAAGAATTCCAGCAAGAACCGTGCCGTGGCCCACCCGAAAAGATAGATGCAGAAGAGTTGACCCTCGCGTTGCATCCTGTTACGAAGGCCCCACAAGACCCCGAAGAGGACCAAAGCGACGGCCGACGAGAGGAGTTGGGTCGGAAAGCGTAAGGCTCCGTGTTGAGTGACGCCCCAAAGACCGTTCGTCGGTAGTCCGTAGCAGCACTGGTTGAAGTGGCAACCTAGTCGACCGACGGCTTCTCCAGCGGCCAACGCGAGGGCGAAAAGGTCTCCAGTGGAGCGGCGTATCCCTAGATATTTCTTAGCCAACTCAACCGCCAGCCAGCCACCCAGAACTCCCCCGAGAATGGTCCGACCGCCGGACCGGGGGTCCAGCATCAGCGCTACTGGAGTCGCATCCAAACTCCACTGCCCCAGTTTGGCTCCGATCACCCCGCCCACGAGGCCGACCAACGCGAGATATCCCGTTCCCTCGGTGTCCATCTTCCGCTCTTTAGAGGCCAAATAGTAGACCGTGATGCCTACTACAAAGCCTAGGGCGGTGAGAGAACTGCCGAAGCTCACGGCACCGGATGGTCGACGGCGTCGTCGAACAGCCAACGCCAACAAAACGAATAGCGACGAGGGTCGTCTTCGTAGGTTCCGGTGTGGACGCAGCATTGACGGATGCGAGCCTCGTGAAAGGTGTGACTGTCCATAAACATCTTCACGGTAATGCGAAAGGTGCGTTGAGCGGCTACCACCATGGCCTCCTTGCGCTTGCGGGCCAAAGACCAGAGACCGCCGAGCGCTTCGTGAAGACCCGGGATGCAGTCGCACATTCGACCGAGGTCCCACATAAGATCCGTGGTCCCCACCTTGAGTTGCTCGGAGAAGACTCTCGTCAAGGCGCCGGATTTGAGGAGTTCCGCCAGGGGTGTTTTCAACTGGTCGAAGGTGATCGTGTTTGCGATCAGGTCGATCCAGTTTTTCAATTCCTCGCGACCGACCAGATGAGGCAGTGAACGCCAACCTTCATCTTTGGTTTTGAGAAGATAGGTGATATCGCAGCAGTCGCGATGGGAGCAAGGTAGAGGGATGAAGTCCTGCCAACGGAGCAATCCTTGGGTCTGTTCTTCTAAGCGTCGCAGGACCCCCGTAGGTGTCGTTCGCTTCAACGGATCCACGTTGAGGCCACGGCCGGAACCGAACACCGGTTGGATGGCCATGCCGGCACAGAATGGAGTGTCGAGACCCTGCTGAATCACCGCTCCCACTTCGTCGTCGTTGACGCCTTCTTGAACGGTCATGACTAGGGTGGTGAAAACCTCGGCGGCGTTCAGTCGCTCTAAAACGGCCCGTTTCTCGTCGGCCAAGCCCTCACCCCGAAGCGCCTGGTACGTGGAATCACGCAAACCGTCGAACTGCAGATAGATTTCAACTTTATCACGTTGCTTTCGCAAGAGCTTCAGCAACGCATCGTCCTTAAGAATGCGACGGCCGTTGGTGTTGAGCATCACGCGGGTGACGCTTTCTTGGCAAAGGCGGTCTACGAGTTCGGGCAGGTCCGCGCGCACTGTTGGTTCCCCACCGCTGAGCATCACGACTCCGAGTTTGCCACCTTCGCGCTTGATCACGGTTCGAACGGTGTGTAAAAGCTGTTCGATGGTCGGATACTCGGGACGTGCCACTTGAGCGCCAGGCGGCAAAGCGTCCGCGTAACAGGTGGGACAGGAATAGTTGCAGCGCTCAGTGACGTTCAGGACCAAAATGCAGGTATGCTGTCCGTGAGAGGCGGGAAGGCCTTCTCTATAGCCGTCGGGGAACGAACCGAAATTATCGGAGCGGTCCGGGGTGATCTCAAGCGTTGGCGTGCTCCATCCGTTGCGGGCTCTCCAGACCTCCAGGTCCTCCTCGTAAAGCGACTCATTGACGCCATGCTTGGGGCAGAACCGTCGCATTAGGACCTGACCGTCACGACTGATCAACATTCCATCCATAAACGTTCCAGGATCGTCAGAGCGTCGGCTTTTTTCGGCGATGCAAAGAGGGCAGACGGTGCGTGTGTACTCCTCGATCAGATGATCGCGAGCCTTGAGCTGTTGAGAAGATTTGAACACTTAGTACGTGTTAGGTCAGGGGGTCGGGAATCCTGTCCGCGTTCTTCGGACCGTCCGAAAAGAGATGTAAAGTCTTCCCGACCTTAAGAAGCTGCCCTGTGACCATATACGCTCGGCTACCCCCCAAAGTGTTCGAGATGGTGTGCTCGGGCAACCTTCGAGACGTCAAACTTGGCTTATGAATAAAACCTTTCTTTATAAATGCTGTCTCGTACTCGTCTTCAGTGCCGCCGCGACGTTTCAAGCTCGAGCGGAACCAATGCCGACGATGTCACCGAATCAGGTCTGCTGTGATTCAAAGGCTCAATTGGCTCGCTCCGGCACGGGTACGCACTCGGTGCAATGTGGAATGGTCCTCACCGAAAGCCCGATGTCTGTCGATCAGACTGTACGGAGCTTGACCGCAGCCATAGAAGACAAAGGCTTCACCCACTTCTCCACCATCGACCACTCAGCCAATGCCAAAAAGGCCGGTCTGTCGCTGCCCCCGACGCAGCTTATCATCTTTGGAAATCCCAAGATCGGCACGCTTGCGATGCAAAAAGCGCCTACCATAGCCATCGAACTTCCCCAGAAATTTCTGGTTTGGCAAGATGCGGAAAAACGCACATGGATTGGGTATCCCGATCCCGCTCAGGTCTTTGAGCAGCATCAACTCGATGACTCCGAACTGCGCGAGAAGATTTCTAAAGCACTTGCGGGACTTGTAGACACCGCCACGACTCCTTAAACGTCTCCTAAGGCTCAGCAACGTTTACACTCTGTTCATATTCCTCTCTCGAACTCCATATCCGTGCCTGCATCTTTGCGTATGATAGTGAAAGATCAACAGCGGGGACCCGAAATCGCGCCACACTCGGTCTTGAGTGTGGCCTCGCGATTTTTGGTAGGGGGATAGAATCGTGACAAAGAGAATCGGCGACAGCGACAGGTCAGGCCACAGGCGCCGAGCTGAATCGAAACCGAAGTCGAAACCGGTGTTTCGCTCTAAGCCGATGGAACGCTCAAAGAGCCATGACAATCCAAAGTCGGAAAACGCACGCACGGACCCTCATTCTGACAGGGGCGATCGAGCCCAATTAGCCATCCGGCGCGACCGTGAGCACCTCAATCGTGATCCGGGAGAGACCAGAAGCGATCCCGTCGGCTCCCGCGGTATTGTGAGCCAACAAGCCGATACGGCCCGGGACATGACGGGCCGTGGAGATTCCGATAACACGCCCAGGTTCCGGACCATCGCGGATCGTGAGAACGACGGTTCCCCAGCCAACGATCTGCCTCCAGATGAGGCGGTGACGCCCAAAAAGGATCTGTATTCCGCCGGAACCGTGGTTGAACCCGCACCCGACCTTGAAGGAGAAGAGCCATCGGAAGTCGAGGGGCCTCGGAGAACTTACCAGGTTGAGGGCCGAGAGGTCACTCGTACCCAAAGGGCGGACGGGAGCGTCGTCACTTCTTACGAAGACGAAAACGGCAATCCGTATACCGAGACCACTAATAGTAACGGCACCTCAAATGTGAGAATTGGGGGAGAAGCGGCCCCGGGAGAAGACCTGAACTCCCGCACCATCGAGTATGACGCAGAAGGCAAGATCGTCTCGGAGCAGATTCACCGGCAAAGCTTCCACGAAGATGGTGGACAGGAAAGAGAGAGGATACAGAACGTCGATTACGGTCCCGACGGTAAGCCGGTCGAAACCTTCGAACGCGAAAACACTTACGACGATTCTGGAAACGAACTGAGCACGAATCTCAGGGAGGTCAGCATTCATCCCGACGGGACTCAGGACGTTTTCGAACGCATCAAGAATGAAGACGGCTCTGGTGTTATTGGGAGTCACCAAGTGGGTCCCCGTGGTAATTGGATAACGGATGACCGGTTCCGTATCGACAGGGGTGGGGTGGACCAAGCGGACTTCACCAGGAAGCTGAACCAACTGGCCGCCTCTGGGGACTCAGAACAGCTAGAGAACATCTTACAGTTCGTTGGCAAGGAAGACCTCGCTCGAGTGAGCCTAGAGGCCGCGCAGGGCGACCCAGAGGCTCTGCGGGAGTTCATTGGAGCAGGTTCCGCAGCGGCGGATATCTCCCCCGACGTTGCCCGGCGCCTGGCCGAGGCTTTGCACGACGGAGTGGCCACCGACAGATACTCGTTGCGGGATACCGCGCGTGACGACGCTAGAATCACCGAGGACACAGTGGCTTTGACGGGCGCGCTCGGAGAGCAGATCAGCGACGGCGGCTCATCGAATCTTGGAGTGACGTTCCTGGATCAGCTCAACGATTCGCGTGCTCGAGTGATAGACGGTACCAACTCTGAAGAGCCAGGGTCCGATGATGTGGACCTGGAAACTCTCAGTACCCGGCTTGATATTGTAGCGAGTGGCTTGACTGACGGGTTTCAGAGTCAGTTCCGACAGTTCGACGAGGCGACTAACGCTGCCGATGAGCAGTCCGGCCGGCTTGCTCAACTCACCGAAAGCTACGGCCCTTTTATGACCGCCGAAGAGCGTTCGGCGGCCACCGCCGAGTTCCTCAGAAATCACGAGTCGGAATACGAAGCAGCCGACGCCGCCTCGGGAAAGCTTGTGACTAATCTCGATGGACTGAATCGTCTTGAGGCCATACTGGGCGATGCGACTGAGCAAACCTCCGGGATACCAGGTCTTAACTCCAGTTCGGAAACGGCTCGCGAACTGATCAATCAAACCCCCGATGCCGTGGTGAGAGCGAGCGAAACCAAATCTGGCTCTAGGGAGTTGGCGAACGCCCTCGCCCGGGAGGGAGTCAATGAAGGTTCCACCTTCCTACCTGGGCTGAACGAGATGTCGCTAGACTCGAATAAAAGAGAACGGTTGGATTCGGCCATTGAGAACGTCGGAATCAGCGCGGCGGCGGAGGCCACCACGATTGGTGACAGCGAGCGAAGAGACCAACTTTTGGACGGTATCGGAGTCACTTCTGAGAATTTCTCCCCAGAGGCGATAGCCACGCTAAAGACCTTCGCCGATGGCACTGGCGATATTGAAATCGCAAGAAATAGCCCGGATTTCGATGCCCGGATCGGCAGGGCCGCTTCTATACTGGGAGTCGCGAATCTCGTCGCCAAGGGCGTGGACATCGGAAGCGCGGATGCGGAAGCCCTCATTGGGCTTGGGGCGGATTCTGTCGGGGTCGGGACTGATGTTTTCAAGACGGGGCTAGAAGGAGCTTTCGGTGCTAATGCGGTGAAAACCGCAGGCAGGGTGGCCAGTGGAGTAGGGCTCGTTCTAGGGGTCGTGGATACCTTGCAGGCCTTGGGCGAAGGAGACAACTCCACTGCCGCCTTGTCAGCGCTCTCTACCGTTGGTGGAGCCCTCGTTGCCAGCAACACCGTCCCCATCGTCGGCCACGCTTTGGTGGCGGTGGCCCTTGTTGGAGCCGTCGGGTTGGCGCAATATCGTAAGGCGGAGGCCTCCAACTACTTTGAAGGTGATGATGGAGACCACCCGGGCGCTGCCGACGCTCGGAGATTCATCGGTCACGCTCTAGAAGACTCCAAACTCTCGGAGTCCGCCAAGAGCGCGATCATCAACACGCTCAAAGACTCTGATGACGACGGTACCCTTCCGGGTGAGAGAATTAGGGACGTCGCAAGGGCGGCCGGTCTGCCTCCGAACTATCTTTTCAACCGGATCGCGGAACTCGGTCCTGAGGACGCCGGAACGGTTATCAATGCAGTGCACTCCATTGGTGGTTCGAACACCGGATTGCTGCGCGAGATTGGGGCTGAAGATATCTATCGCGATGTGACGAACGCCGATCTTAAGCAGTATATCGAGCAGAAATTCGGTATTACTTAGGCTCTTGTTTCTGACACCGCGCAGATCTGGTAGAATGCACGCATGGTCGAGAGGCAGTTTTCCTGAGGCTTCGATATCTCCGTCTGCTCTTGGTCGGGTTTTTCGTGCTGCCGACCTTCGCGCAAGGTATTCCTGACACTGAATTCCGGCTGCGGTTTCGTGTGTACCCGCCCGACGCCGAGGTGTATCGAGTGGTCGCGGAGTCGCCCACGGAGCCGCTGACCTTAGAGTTCCTAGGTCGTGCCGACGGCCTGCAGATAAAGAAGACATACGCTCGAATGCCCTGCCAATTCGTTCTCAAACGTCCGGGATTTCATTTCGGGGGGCCTTACGGGTGGGATCCCTATCTTCCCGTGCGCGCGGCCACTGGAGACTATTTCGACTATTTTCCCATCGATGGCGCACCGCCCATCGTAGGAAAGCCGAACAATTGGGCCGTTGGGCTATGGGTGTCCCTCCTCTTTCGTCCCAAGCTCTTATGGAGTCTTGTTCTCTTGATGGTAGGACTGGTATACCTGTTCACTAGGACTCTGCGCGAGAAGGCTCGTGGGCGCAGGGAATATCAGAAGCGACTGGCGGCTTTCTCACTCTCCCAGAGCACCGATCCGATGTTGGGGGTCTATCTGGGACGATACTTAGTCGTGGAACGATTGAACGAGGGCGGGCGAGCGACGCTCTACAAGGCCGTCCCGGGAGACACTCTCAATCTCGAGGAAGCTGTGGTCGTCAAGTTGATGGCCAGTTCCCCGCCCAACGATACCGAAGCGGAGCGTCGCTTTCGTCGGGAGATTCAAGAGCGCTGTGACCTCCAGCACCCCTACATCGTTCGAGTGGAGGATTGGGGCGACCATCACGGCACTCCCTATATGATCTTGGAATACGTATCGGGGGAGACCCTGGATTGTAAGATCCCCAACGGTGGATGGAGTTTGACGGAAGCAATGTCCTATCTCGTCCCGGTTTTGGACGCGCTGATTCACGCTTGGGGGCGCGGAATCGTGCATGGGGACCTGAGACCTCAAAACGTGATGATCGCGGACAACGGAGCCCGCAAGGTGCTTGGCTTCGGAGATCATCGAGATTCAACCGAAGAGCGCGATCTCGACCTCTCCTCATGGGCCTATTCTGCGCCCGAAGTACTAGCGGGTGCCAAGCCGAGCGCGATGGCGGACCAATATTCCTTGGGCGTGATGGCCTATCAAATGTTGACTGGCCACTTACCAATCGACCTCTCCAGTCCCGCTCTCAAACCACGGACAATTGTAGGTGAGATTAAGCCCGTTGCTCTCGAACAGATTGTCCTGCGCATGATGGACGAGCGGCCCGAGCGTCGCTTCGGCTCCCTAGATGCCGCCCGAAAAGCCCTAACAGCGATCATCGAGAGTCTGACGCCGCCAGCAGAGGAGGCACCACCAGCAGAGGAGGCACCGCCAGCAGAAGTAGTGCCACCAGCAGAGGAGGCACCGCCAGCAGGGGAGGCGCCGCCAGCAGGGGAGGAGTCCCCGCCACCACTGGAGGTGGCGCCGTTCGCGGAAAAGCCCTCGCCAGCGGAGGAGGCGTTGCCAGCGGAGGAGGCGCCGCCAGCGGAGGAGGCGCCGCTTGTGAACCAGCGGAACGAAATCGTCCCAGCTTCCACGCCCTCAACTCAGGAGCCGAAAAAGTCGCGTCAAAACAACTCCACAAAAGTGGGTCGTAAGCGTAAAAAGAAGAAGCGGAAAAAAAAGAGGTAGTCTACGGGCTGAGCAACCTCAAGAACGAACAAGAAGGACCCTAGGCTGCGCATCCTGGTCCTTTTTGTTACCGTCTCAAGCCACCGAAGTAGCGGAGCGGTTTGAGCTATGCAGTTGTATCATCTGAAGTTCCGAGCCATTGAACGGGGCCTTCATGAATGTGTCATTGTCCGGCCTGGGAAGACTCTGCTTCTCCGTTCGGCCTCTGAAGACATTATGCCTCAGAGGAAAACGAGTGCCTATTCCCCGAGCGGGGGAAGCTTGGGGGGCCTGGAGGATACATCCAGGATGCGGTGCGATAATCGCGCGTCTTCTGACGCTAGACTCTCGGGCCTATCCAGCCTCTACTTCAGGCTCACCAGGAACTTGCTACCCGCAGGTCCAGCGCAGAATACCAGACTTCCCTTAGGCGCGAACAGGTCGTCGTCGTCGAGGACGCTGTCAAAAAGGACCTTGCGACCGGGATCGAACATAACGACACGTCCTCCGCCGGACTTGCTAACCTTGACGATTGCGTCCTCATGCAGTTCAAGCCACTCGTTGTATCCCTCGGAACCAATCAGTACAGTATTTTGCCCGGTACGGGATTGCGCCGGGGCAGTGTGAGAGTAGTGAAGGTTGCTTGTTCGGGCCCAGGCCGTGCCCCGCTCTTCCCACAACTCTAACTCTGTCTGGTCACGAAAATGGGTCGCCGCCACGCTGGCATAGGACGCGCTCTCGATCTTTTTGAGTCCAGAAAAGTCTAGGTAGCCCTCGAGCCCTGCGTAGGTGATAGGTGAGACCGAGAACGGCGCGGTATCCACGATGGCCCAGACCGGCATGTTTCGGACCAGCCAAGGCTTGCCGTCATCCTGAAGTAAGGTCAGGGGGTTTTCAAGCTGTTTGAGTTCCTGGTAACTGAGCCAATCAACGTCATACAAAGTTGCCGCATTGTGGCTACCCCTGGACGGCTTTGTGACCAGAAGACGACTCCCGTCGATGGTGGTGAAGTAGAGGCTAGTCTTGCTATTCGGCTCGAAGAAAAAACCTTCGCTGTAGCTACAGGTCAGCAGCGGGGTCGCGGGGTCGCTGTCGGCATCTCCCTGGGTTTTCAAGGGAATGATGTTGAGGCTCATCCGATCCTCACTGATACGGAGCTCTAAAGGGCCAGATGCTTCGCCCACGTAGAGGCCCTCGTAGAGGTCAAATTCAGCCGGAATCTTCTGCGCTAGGGCCGGCTTCGTCACAGGGTCGCTCACCTTCTTGGACAAGCCTCGCTGGTCGAGCAACTCTTGCAAGATGGGACGTGTCAGACTCTCACCACCTGCTTGGCCGGAGATCAAAAGAGCGACGACTAAACCTTCGTCCGGGATGATTTGAAGATTGGCGCTATAGAAATTGGTATTACCGCCCTTGGCCATCACCTGGAGCCCTTGGCGGCCGTAGGGGCTCAAATCGGAGAAGTCCCAACCCAAGGAGCAGAAAAGCGGGGGGTTGCGGAGTTGCGTCCCGAAAGGAGTGAGAGTGGCGGTTCGTAGCTTATTCAAAGAACTGTCAGAGAGAATCTTCTTGCCAAACGGAGTGAAGCTGTCGCCAAACCGGCACAGGTCCTCCACTGTGGAGGATAAGCCGCCGGCGCCGTAGATTTGGAGAGTTTCGTTCGGAATTTTTCGGTCCGATTTTGCTTCATAGGCTTCGGCCCTATTGATGTCGTCGGAAAGCTCTCCTAAACTCACTCCGGTGTCGCGCAACCCTAGAGGCTGAAAAACTCGTTGCTGCAAAAAGTCCATGAAGGCCAGGCCTGAAACGCGCTCTACTAGGATTTCGGCCAGAGTGAAGCCGTCGTTGCAATACATCGAGTCAGCTCCTGGAGCGTGCTTGAGATGGTCGCGAGCCAGTGTTTCAAGCAAAACCTTTCGAACATTCTCTTGAGGAGCAAAGCTGACCAAAAAAGACGTCCCCGGTAGCCCGGAAGAGTGATTGAGCAGCATTCCGACGGTGATGTCCTTATAGCGCTCGTCCCTCATGGTGAACTCTGAAATGTACTTAGCCACAGGATCGTCGAGCGAGACTTTGCCCTCATCAACCAGCATCAGGATGGCGACCGCCGTAAACATCTTCGAGGTCGAGCCAATATTGAAACGGGTGTGGCTGTCAACCGGATTGTTCAGCGCCCGGTCGCGAACTCCCATGCCTTCAGAGAAGACCAACTTCCCCTTGTCCATGATCGCAATGGAGACGCCGCTGCCTTGACCCTTGACGATAGCATTCCAAGCCGTAGTTCTGGCCGCGCGGAACGCCGCTTCGTAGTGGGTAATTTCCTGGGCCTGGAGCGGAACGCAGCAGAGCCCGAAAGCCAGAGCCGTTGATAGCAGGCTGCGCCATGCACTTCGTTGCCTAAAGAGGGTCATGGAATCTCCTGAATCCGAATATTCCCTTGAGTCCAGAAATCGCCTCTCGCTGTCAGAGATTATTGGACAGCCCAAGCCGCTGTAAGTCGTAGCACTTCAGGGAGCTTCACTTTGGCTTCGCGACACCTTTGGCTAGGCTCGGGGAACGCAAAACCCCCCTAACGAACAAAGAGGACCCTAGGCTGCGCATCCTGGTCCTCTTTGTTACCGTCTCAAGCCACCAAAGTGGCGGAGCGGTTTAGCTATGCGGTTGTGTCATCTGAAGTTCCGAGCCATTGAACGGGGCCTTCATGAATGTGTCATTGTCCGGCCTGGGAAGACTCTGCTTCTCCGTTCGGCCACTAAGGACATTATGCCTCAGATAGAAGCGAGTGCCTATTCCTCGAAGAGGGGAAGACTGGACAGCCCTGAGGATGCACCCCGGATAGAGCGTGCGACAACCCCCCCACTCCCTGGGGCGAGGGCGGGGCAGCAGGCTAGGGG